>NZ_WTAR01000086.1 GCF_013139515.1 Lutibacter sp. | reverse complement strand
CTACCAATTCCACCACTTCAGCATTGGTATTTTATATATTGTAGAGCGAAAGACGGGATTTGAACCCGCGACCCCCACCTTGGCAAGGTGATGCTCTACCCCTGAGCTACTTTCGCAGTCATATTTTCTTTAGAACTTACATTCAATCTCTCAAATGCGAGTGCAAATTTAAAATAATTAAACTAATTGCAAAGGCTTTTTTAAAAATTATTTTAAAATAATTTTTAATCGGCTAGCTTTAAGGTTGTAATTCTCTAATAATAAAATATATTTGCAGTGATTTTAACCAAATTTAACATCAATAACTTCAAATTCAAGTACAATAAAGTGAATTTTTCAGCAATATTTAACGATTTTAAACAATTAACAAAGGTAGGATTGTCACTAAGTGTAGTATTTTCTTCATTAGCGGGGTATTTATTAGCAGTTGAAAAAATTCAAGTAGCAACACTTTTTATGTTAGCAATTGGAGGTTATTTAATGGTTGGCGCATCCAATGCCTTTAATCAAATAATTGAAAAGGATACCGATGCTTTAATGAAACGAACCATGAGCAGACCTTTGCCAACTGGTAGAATGCATGTTTCAATGGCATTGGTTATTGCAATTTCATTTACCATTGTAGGTTTAGCAATTTTATACAGTATAAATCCTAAAAGCGCCTTATTTGGCGCCATTTCAATCTTTTTGTATACAAGTGTTTATACGCCATTAAAATCGATTACACCTCTATCTGTTTTTGTTGGCGCTATTCCTGGGGCCATTCCATTTATGTTGGGTTGGGTAGCCGCTACAAATGATTTTTCTATTGAGCCTGGAGTGTTATTTTTAATTCAATTTTTTTGGCAATCTCCTCACTTTTGGGCTATTGCATGGTTGCAATATGATGAATATAAAAAAGCTGGTTTTAATTTAATGCCAATGGGGCAAAAAAACAAAAAGGCAGTAATACAAATTATTATATATACAGTTTGTTTAATAGTAGTTTCAGTAATTCCTGTTTTAAAAATGACAGGAAGTTTTTATATTTACCCATTAACAGCAGTCATTTTAGTTGCATTAGGAAGTACAATGTTGTTTTATGCTGTTAAATTATATAAAAATCAGACAAATAAAGAAGCAAGGCAATTGATGTTATCAAGTGTTTTGTATATTACACTCATACAAATAATTTACGTTGTAGATAAATTTTTACATTAAATGAAAAATACGTTAAAACAAGAATTAAAACAAGCCAAAAGAAAATCGGCTAAACCAATGCTTTGGGTCTCAATGATTAGTATGACTATGATGTTTGCTGGTTTAACAAGTGCATATGTTGTAAGCAGAAAACGTGACGATTGGGTTTCGTTTGATTTACCACCCGCATTTTATACAAGCACAATTTTAATTGTATTAAGTAGTATTGCTTTTTTATTGGCTAAATTTTTCATCAAAAAAAACAACAGAAAACTTACAACCTTATTCTTAGCTTCAACATTAATTTTAGGAGTAGGATTTGTGTTTTTTCAGTTTGAAGGATTTAAAGAGTTGTTTGATTCAGGGTTGTTTTTTGCAGGTGCAAAAAGCACTGTAAAATCGTCTTTTATTTATGGGATTACACTAGCACATTTAGCACATATTGCAGCTGGAATAATTGTTCTTTTAGTTGTATTCTATAATCATATAAATAAAAAGTATACTTCAACAAATTTCTTAGGTTTAGAACTAGGTGCTATCTTTTGGCATTTTGTTGATATTTTATGGATTTATCTATTTTTATTCTTCAATTTTATTAGGTAATAAAAATTACATATATTTGGCGCAACTATAACTAAAAATCAAAACAAACTTTATATGGAAGCAACTGTTGCTACTGATACTAATGACAATAATTGGGATGGAGGGAATAAAAAACCTTTAGACGCAAGTTATGGTAAAATGATGATGTGGTTCTTCATTTTATCTGATGCACTTACATTTTCGGGTTTTTTAGGAGCCTACGGTTTAATGCGTTTTAAATTTATTGACTCTTGGCCAATTGCTGATGAAGTTTTTACTCACTTTCCATTTTTGCACGGTGTACACGCACCAATGTATTATGTTGCATTAATGACCTTTATTTTAATATTTTCATCTGTAACAATGGTATTAGCTGTTGATGCTGGTCATCAAATGAATAAAGCCAAAGTAACTTTTTATATGTTTTTAACCATTATTGGTGGTGCAATATTCTTAGGCTCACAAGCTTGGGAATGGAAAAATTTTATAGGAGGTTCATATGGAGCAATTCAATTAAACGACGGTAAAATTATTCAATTTGTAGATGCTTCAGGACATCAGGTTACTTTAGAAAGTTTTGCTAAATCTTCTCATTCAGAAAGAACCCAGCATATAAAAAGTAAAGGATTATGGTTTGTTGAAGAAGCAGCTTTACCAGCAATAACATTAAATGAAGTTATTGAAGGTTTTAAAGCTCACCCTGAAATTACGATTAGAACAGAACAAATAAATCCAGAACTAAAAGAAAAAATTATAATTCCTCGCTCTAATGCTATGAATTATTTAGATGAAAGCAAAGCCGTAGTTGTAGGTGCAAACTTACAAGTAAACGAATACGGAAGAACATTGTTTGCTGATTTCTTTTTCTTTATAACAGGTTTTCACGGTTTTCACGTATTATCTGGAGTTATCATAAACATTATCATATTTTTTAATGTTATTATTGGAACTTATGAAAAAAGAAAAAGTTATGAAATGGTTGAAAAAGTTGGATTGTATTGGCACTTTGTAGATTTAGTTTGGGTATTTGTATTCACATTCTTCTACTTAGTTTAATTCAAAAAAAGATATAAAATGGCAAACGCACAAGAACATACATCACACACAAAATTAATTTGGAAAGTATTTGGAATACTTTCAGCTATAACGTTAGTTGAAGTTATTTTAGGAATTATAAAACCTGAATCACTTCATTTAACCAACTTTTTAGGAACAAGTTTATTAAATATTATATTTCTAGTTTTAACATTGGTAAAAGCATATTATATCACTTGGTTTTTTATGCACATGGCCGATGAAAAAAAGAATTTAAGAAGAGCAGTTGTTTGGACAGCGCTTTTCTTAATAACTTATTTAGCTGCGTTATTATTAATTGAAGGAAGTTACATTAACGATGTTTTAGGACCATTAACTAAATGGAACTACTAAAATCTAAAAAATATAAATTTAGAAAGGTGGTTTTTTAAACCGCCTTTTTTTATACAAAAGAGATGAAGAAATTTTGGGTGCTTTTTAGCTTATTTATTTTACCGCTAGTATTTTATATATTTTTATCAAAAGGAATTTATAAATATTCAAACTTACCAATACTTACAGAAAAAGTAATTGATTTTCAAAATTTTTCTTCAGAAGAAAATAATTCATTTGCTGAAAAACTATCAATAGTTTGTTTTTTAGGAAATGATATAAATGAAGCAAAGGCAAGCTTATTTAATTTAAATCAAACAGTTTATAAACGCTATTATTTAAAACCTCTATTCCAAATGGTAGCTGTACTTCCTAAAGGAAAAGAAGATGATTACAAAGAAGTAATTAAAGAACTTGCTGCTTTTACAGATATTAAAAACTGGTGTTTTGTGTACACAAATTCAGAAAATATTCAAACACTTTTTAATAGCTTTGACACACCTTATCAATTAAATGAAAATTTGTATTCAGAAAACGCATTTATTATTGATATGGAGTTACGTTTACGAGGAAGAAAAGACGATGAGGATACCCAAGATGGAAAATTATACGGTTATAATATGAGGTCTGTTTCAACGCTAAAAGATAAATTGAAAGATGATATTAATATCATTTATTATCAATTAAAAAAATCTAGGGAAAAACAAGAACGAAGAAAACGAGAAATTTAATCACAATGAAAAAATATTCATATATAGGTGTCGCTTTTATCATTTTAATTTTTGGAATTTATGCAATTCCAAAAATTGTAAACAAATTTAAAACACCTAAATTAGTTACTATTGCTAAAGTTCCTTCATTTGAATTTACCAATCAGGATGGTAAATTAATTTCAAATTCGTTTTATAAAAATAAAGTGTATGTTGTTGAGTTTTTCTTTACAACGTGCCCAACAATTTGTCCTAGAATGAATGAGAATATGGTAAAAATTCAAAACGAGTTTTATGCATTTCAAGATTTTGGAATTGCATCATTTAGCATCAACCCAAAACACGATACTCCTGAAGTTTTAAAACAATATGCCAAAGATCACGGAGCAACTTTAAATAATTGGAATTTCATGACTGGAAATCAAGATGCTATTTATAAATTAGCAAATACAGGTTTTACACTTTTCGCAGGTGAAAATAGCGATGCTGAAGGTGGCTTTGAACATTCAGGAATGTTTGCCTTAGTTGATAAACAAGGAAATATCCGCTCAAGATTAGATGAATTTGATAATCCAATTGCATTTTATGAAGGATTAGACCCAAAAGGAGTTAAAATGATTAAAGAAGATATTGCCATTTTATTAAAAGAATAATGACAACAGACACCAAAAAATATAACAAGTGGATAGTTATGTTATCCATTGCAATTCCTTTAGTAGTTGCTATTTTATTTGGTGTAAAAATTGATGCGGAACTGCCTATTTTTTTACCGCCAATTTATGCCAGTATAAATGGGTTAACTTCAATACTACTTATTGTTGCAGTTTGGGCTGTTAAAAACAAAAAATTAAAGTTACACGAAAAATTAATGAAAACAGCCATTGTGTTTTCTGTGTTATTTTTAGTTTTATATATGGCATATCATATGACTTCTAACTCAACCAAATTTGGTGGTGAAGGAAGTTTGAAAATTATATACTTTATAATTTTAATTTCTCATATTATTTTGTCAATTATTGTAATTCCATTTGTGTTAATTACCTACGTACGTGCAATTACAAATAACATTGAACTTCATAAAAAAATAGCAAAATACACATTTCCTTTATGGTTGTATGTTGCTCTAAGCGGTGTTGTAGTTTATATTTTAATAAGTCCTTATTATTAAAATGAAAAAAATTCTAGTCATATTATTTTTATTTTCATTTCAAATAAACAATGCACAATGCGCTATGTGTAAAGCTGTTGTTGAAAGTGGTGATGTTTCACAAGCAGAAGGGTTAAACTCAGGTATACTTTATTTAATGGTTTTTCCTTACCTTTTAGTGGGTGCTTTATTTTACTTTATTATTAAAAATAGAAGAAAGAAGAAAATTTAACATTTCTATAAGAGACTAAGAGTGTAACAAATAATAATTTTAGTCGTCATATAACAATATCAACTTAACTATAAACTCAATTCAAGATAATGAGAACAAAAATTGTTACTATTTTGGCGCTTATATTTTTCATAAGTATTAATGCGCAAGATAAAAAATGGACACTTCAAGAATGTGTAAATCATGCTTTAGATAATAATATTACAATTAAGCAAAACAGGTTAAATGTTGAAATAAGCCAAGAGAATGTGATTAGTACTAAAGGTAATTTTTTACCTAATTTAAATGCATCAACAAGTGGTAATCTAAATTTCGGATCTGGTTTCGATCCAGTTTCTCAAGATAGAGTTTCTACAAGTACTTTCGGTGGTTCTTTCGGAATTAACTCTGGGATTACAGTTTTCAACGGTTACAGGAATTTAAACACCTATAAACAAGCGCAATTAGGTGTTGAAGGAAGTGAATTGGATTTAGAAAAAATTCAAGACGACATTTCATTGTTTGTTGTAAATACGTATTTAAATGTATTATTTGCTAAAGAAAATTTGAGTGTAGCTAAAGTTCAATTTGAAATAAGTAAAAAGCAAATTGAAAATGCAACAGCTAAATTTGACGCCGGAGTGAAACCTAAAGGAGATTTATTAAACGCACAATCAACAGCAGCTACAGATGAGCAATCTGTAATTTCTTTTGAAAACACATTAAATTTAGCTCTATTAGACTTAGCACAATTATTACAGGTGAATCCTATTGGTTTTGATGTTGAAGTTATTAATGTTGAATCCCCTTCAGTTTCATTATTATATAAAAACCCTAATGAAGTTTACCAAAAAGCATTGACTAACAGGCCAGAAATTAAAAAAGCTCAATTAGATATTGAATCAGCTGACTTATCAGTTGAAATTGCAAAAGCATCATTCTTACCTTCTGTATCTTTAGGTGCCAATGTTGGAACCGGTTATGGTTTTAATCTTAAAAATAATTCTCATATACCCTATTTTACACAATTAGATGATAATTTAGGTTACGGTGTCAGTTTCAGCGTTAATATTCCTATTTTTAATAGAAACCAAACGAAATCTAATGTAAATAGACAAAAAATTAATTACGAGATTTCTAAATTTGGGTTAGAGAACGAAAAGTTACAATTACAACAAACTATTCAAAAAGCGTATTACGATGCTAAAGCTGCTGCAAAAACTTTTGAAGCTGCAGAAAAATCATTAATTGCACAAAATGAAGCTTTTAAAAATGCACAAGAAAGTTACAATTTAGGAGCAATGACACAGTTTGATTTTGATCAAGTACGTAATCGTTTTGTGAATGCTGAAGGTGCAATAATTAGAGCAAAATACGACTACGTATTTAAAACTAAAGTATTAAAATTCTATTTTGGAGAGCCTATAACACTTGACTAATTATTGAACAAATAGTTAATTAAACATCCAACTTTTAAGTTGGATGTTTTGTTTTATAGCTATTGAATTAAGTATCTTTGCCTTTTAAAATTAAAACATTGGGGTATATATTAAACATAGAAACGGCAACAAAAAACTGCTCGGTGAGTTTGGCTAAAAATGGAAGAACTATTGTTTTAAAAGAATTAAACAATGGTAATTACTCACACGCTGAAAAATTACACGAATTTATAAAAGAAGTTGTTAATGAAGTTGGCGTTAAATTAACTGAATTAAAAGCCATAGCCGTTAGTAAAGGCCCAGGTTCTTATACAGGCTTAAGAATTGGTGTTTCGGCAGCAAAAGGCTTATGTTTTGCTTTAGACATCCCATTAATAGCAGTTGACACTTTGCAAGCATTAGCCTTGTCTATTTCAATTTCTGAAGGACTTGTAATTCCGTTGTTAGATGCAAGAAGAATGGAAGTTTATAGCGCTGTATTTAATTCTGAAAATGAAATAAATAGAGAAGTAAAAGCTGAAATTATTTCAAAAGATTCGTTTTGTACTTATTTAAATGAACAAGAAGTTTATTTTGTGGGTGATGGAGTTGAAAAATGCAAAGGAATTATTACACATAAAAACGCCACATTTATTGATGACAAATTGCCTTCAGCCAACGAAATGTCAAAACTTTCTTTTGAAAAGTACAAAAAAAACGACATCGAAGATGTCGCTTATTTTGAACCTTTTTATTTAAAAGATTTTGTTGCTATAAAACCTAAAAAATAAATTATTTTAAAGTTGAATAATATTCTAGAATTTTTATAATGTCTTCTTTTTTAGATTTTTTCAACTTATTGTGTTTCATAAAACTAGCAATATCATTTGATTTATCACTAAAAGATTTCAAAAAATCCTTTTTGCTTTTTGGAAGTAAAAGAACTTTGCTATTACCTAATTTATAATAAAATGACTCACTTGAATTAAACCTAGCAAGTTTATCTTCTTCATATGAAGATTTAGCTTTTTTAGCTGAGATTAAAGTTCTTTTATGCTTTTTATATAGTTCTATATTACTCTTATTAAGTAGTAATTCTAAATAGCCTTCATTATTTTCACCTTTATCCTCATACGTTTTTAAAACAAATGTTTTACCTAGAATTAGTACATTAAAATTAGTTGCTTTAGCTAAATAAACTATAGATTTATCTTCTTTTTGAATTTCAATTTTATCTTCATAAACATTATAGCGCATCTGATAACTATAAATCTTTTTTGCATTTGTATTATTAATAGTTCCTAGTATAAATTGATTATTAAAGTATGGATCACCTTCATAATTTTTGTAGTTACTAGTAGGGTTTTTGTATCTAAAAACATCTGATATATCAGAGATAGCATTATTAATTGAATTTCCTTTTTGAGAAAAAACAGTTGAATACGTTAAAAGTGTTATTAGCAGTATTAATTGAGGTTTTTTCATTGCGTTTTATTATTTTTAATTTTAAAAAATTTAATTGCAAATATAAGATTATTTACGAATATGAACTTGATGAGGATATGGTATTTCAATACCAGCTTTATCAAGCGCATTTTTACCTTCTTCAAGAATACCAAAATAAACATTCCAATAATTTTCAGGAGTTGCCCATGGACGAACAGCGAAGTTAACAGAACTATCAGCCAATTCAGATACATTTACGCTTGGAGCAGGGTCTTTTAACACATTATTATTACTTAACATAACTTGCATTAACACATCTTTTGTTTTTTTTATATCTTCATCATAACCAACTCCAAAAGTTAAGTCTACACGTAATTTACCTTCTTCGGTATAATTTATAATATTTCCATTTGATAAAATTCCATTTGGAATAATTACTAATTTATTTTCTGGTGAAGTCAATTTTGTTACAAAAATTTGAATTTCTCTTACTGCACCTAGCTCTCCTTGAGCTTCAATTAAATCACCTACTTTAAAAGGTTTGAAAATCATGATTAATGCGCCACCTGCAAAATTAGCTAATGCACCTTGTAATGCTAAACCAATAGCTAAACCTGCAGCTCCTAAAACAGCTATAAATGAAGTGGTTTCAATTCCTAATTGAGAAATAGCTGTAATAAATATTAATATTTTCAAAGCCCAACCTACTAAGTCTCCTATAAATTTTTGAAGTGTAACATCAATGCCTCTTTTAGCCATTAATTTTTTAGTGATTTTTACAATTTTTTTAGCTAACCATAACCCAACTATTAAGATAAGAAAGGCAATTACTAAATTCATTGCGTATTTTTCAATTAATGACATAGCAATGTCTAAATACTTTTGGTAGTCCATAGTCTTTTATTTAAAAAGTAATGTTAATATTATTCCAATAATTGCGGGTATTGCCTGTACATAAAATAGTTTTATTTTTTTTGTAGTTAAAGCGCCTACTATTCCAGCAATTGAAACGCAACTTAAAAAAAACAGTCCTATTTGCATTGAATATTTTTTATCTATTATTGACCAAATAAGTCCGGCTGCTAAAAACCCATTATACAATCCTTGGTTTTGAGCCAATGTTTTAGATATTTTTGCGTCTTCAAGTTTTAATCCAAAGGCTTTCAATCCTCTTGGTTTATCCCAAAAAAACATTTCTAATATCATAAAATAAATATGCTCAAATGCAACTAATGCAACAAAAAATATTTGTAAAGTTTTCATTTTTAAAAAGTTATTTTTAATTGATTTAACGCTTTTTTTGGATCACTTACAGGAAGCTGACAAGCACCATCTACACAAATATAAATATAAGTTTCACTTTCATTATAACGCCCTTCCATTAATGGTAATTTACTATTTTTTGTACTTCCGGCAATTAGTTTATTAGGAATGTAATTTTCATTTAATTCGTGAAGTTTCTCAAAAGCATTTTCACCTGAAATAGCTATTTCATAATAATCTCTTGAAAAATCAGCCATTAATTGCAACCAATTTGAATAACCTGACCCATATTTTTGAGTTCTATCTTTTACATTGGCAAGCATTTGTTTACTTACTTTTAAATAATAACTATTTGAATAGTAATGACTTAATTTAAATAAATTTCTTGCCATTATAGAATTTGAAGCAGGAATAACATTGTCTTCAATTTCCATTTTTCGTGTTATTAAATTTGGATCTTCATTTGAAGTAAAATAAAACATAGCTCTTTCTGTATCATAAAAATGATCAAAAGTATAATCGGTTAATTGTTTGGCTGTGTTCAACCACATTTCATTAAATGTAGCTTCGTATAAAGCAATGTATGCATCAATTACCGTAGCATAATCTTCCAAATACCCGTTTATGGTGCTTTTACCATTTTTATAATTATGATTTAAATTTCCGTTTTCTTGTAGTTGTTTGGTATAAATAAATGTTGCGTTTTTTATGGCTACATCTAAAAAGTGTTTTTCATTAAAAACGGTATATGCGTTTATATATCCTTTTAACATTAATGCATTCCAAGAAGTTAAAGATTTATCATCTAATCTTGGCTTGTCTTTTTTATTTCGTTTTTTTAATAATATTTTTTGCCAAGAAGTAACTTTCTCTTCTAATTCTTCAATTGAAATTGAGTGATTTTTTAATATTTGAGAGGTATTATCTTTTCTAATAAGTATATAATTATCGTGTTCCCAAAATCCATAATTGTTTACATTGTAATAATCTGAAAATAGTTCAAAGTCAGCAGTTAAAATCAATTTTAATTCCTCTTTTCTCCAAACATAAAAAGCACCTTCTTCTAATTTACCTTCCTTATTATTACTATCTGCATCTAATGATGAATAAAAAGCACCCTCACTTGAAGTTTGCTCTCTTTCAATAAATTGAAGTGTTTGATAGATCGTATTTTTATACAACTCGTTTTTGGTTGCTTGATAGGCTTCTGCATATAAACTAACCAATTGTCCGTTATCATATAGCATTTTTTCAAAGTGTGGAACATGCCATTTTTTATCTACCGAATAACGCGCAAAACCTCCGCCAATTTGATCATAAATTCCACCTAAAGCCATATTAGTAAGCGATGTATTTACATAATTTAAAATTTCGTTATCTTTAGCTTGAATTGCATAGCGTAATAAAAATTGATAATTATTTGGCATTGGGAATTTAGGAGCACCTATTCTTCCGCCTAAATCAAAATCCATGGTTTGTTTCCATTCTGTAACCGATGATTTTAAATCTTCAGTGGTAAAACCTTCAGTAGTATTATTAAACGAAATTAAATTTGAATTTTTAACTCCTTCAGTTAGCTTTTCAGCATAATCAATTGCTTTTTCTGGAGTTTTTGCATATAATTCAGCCAATTGAGTTAATGCGTTTATCCAATTTTTCTTCGGAAAATAAGTTCCTCCCCAAATTGGTCTTCCGTCAGGTAAAGTAATACAATTTAGCGGCCAACCTCCTTTGCCTGTTATTAACTGTACGGCGTTCATATACACTTGGTCAATATCTGGGCGCTCTTCTCTATCAACTTTAATATTTATGAAATTTTGATTCATAATTGCAGCAACCTCCTCATCTTCAAAACATTCATGTTCCATCACGTGACACCAATGACAAGAAGAATAACCAATAGATATTAGTATTAATTTATTTTCCTTTTTTGCAAGCTCAAGTGTTTCAGCATTCCAAGCATGCCAATCTACTGGGTTATGTGCATGTTGCAATAAATACGGACTTGTTTCATTTATGAGACTATTTGTATATGTATGTTTTGGCATTTTTTGTTTAGTTTGACTTGTACAACTAGTAATAATTATTAGTAAAATAAAAACTATTAAACGGCTCATTAAATTATTTTTTTGATAAAGATAATGAAAGTAATCACGTTCGTTTAAATTACTAAAACGTTTTTTTAATAATTGAAGAAAAATGATTTCTGGCGAAATGATGTTAAGTAACTTTGCATACTTAATAATCTCAACTATTAAAATATAGTATTCTAATGAAAAAATTATTTTTCGTACTCCCATTTTTAATTGCAATACAAAATATCAACGCGCAAACAGAAGTTCTAAAAGAAACTGGCTCTTGGTTTACCTTCACAAACAACGTAAAATTATCTGATAAATTCTACTTTGGAAATGTATCTCAAATGCGAAGGGTTGATTTTATGGATGACATAAAAATTGTTTTACTAAGACCTAGTTTAAACTATAAAATTAATTCTAATATAACTGTTGGTATGGGTTATATGTTTTTTAGAGCTTACCCTAATGGCGTTGTTCATGCTTCAATTACTAAAGGCGAAACCAGGTTTTGGCAACACATTACTTTAAAATCTTCAGTAGGTAAAACTAAATTTTACAATAGGTTTATTTTTGAATATCGCTTTAAAGATGTTATTAATACAGAAGTTACTCCAAATATTATTGATGGTACAACATACGCTCAAAGATTTAGGTACAGATTACTTGCAACTTTTAATTTATTTAAATTAAAAAACAACAACTATATTTTAGGGAAAGTTTCTAATGAATTAAGAATTAAATTTAAAACCGGCTTATCTCAACCAGATTTTGATCAAAATAACTTGTATGCTTATATTGGTTATAAATTATTTGATAATTCTAAAGCTTGGATAGGTTATGGTAGAAATTACTTCAAAAAAAGTGAAGGAACATATCTATCTGAAGATATACTTCAAGTAGCTTTGAGTTACGATTTTGATGTATCTAAAAAGAAATAAAAAAGCCGAGCAAATTGCTCGGCTTTTTTATAGTATATAGTTTTTTTTAGCTTAAAGCTTCTTTAATTCTATTCACAGCTTCACGTAGTTGAGCTTCAGATGCTGCATAAGAAATTCTTATACAATTTGGTGCTCCAAAAGCTTCTCCTGTTACTGTAGCAATGTTTGCTTCTTCTAATAAAAGCATAGAAAAATCTGATGCAGTTTCAATTTTATGACCCTTAATTTCTTTTCCAAAAAATGCTGAAATATCGGGAAAAACATAAAATGCACCACCTGGTATATTTAATTCAAACCCTTCAATTGCTCCTAATAATTCTAAAACCATATCTCTACGGTTTTTAAATTCATCAACCATATATTGTATTTTAGAAACGGGCGCTTCTAAAGCTGCAATTGTTGCACGTTGCGCAATACTATTTGCGCCTGAAGTTATTTGTCCTTGCATTTTATTACACGCTTTAGCAATCCAAGTTGGCGCTCCAATATAACCAATTCTCCAGCCAGTCATAGCAAATGCTTTTGCTACACCGTTTACTGTAATTGTTCTATCATACATACTTTCAATAGCTGCAAAACTAAAAATTGGCTCTCCATAACTTATGTGCTCATAAATTTCATCTGAAAGAATATAAATATTAGGATGTTTTTCTAACACTTTTGCCAAAGCTCTATATTCTTCTTCACTATAAATTGAACCACTTGGGTTGTTTGGCGAGTTAAAAAATATTAATTTGGTTTTAGGCGTTATTGCTGCTTCTAATTGCTCAGGCGTAATTTTAAAATCTGTTTCAATTGTTGAAGGAATTTCTTTATAAGTAGCCTCTGCTAAAATTGAAATTGCCGAATAACTTACCCAATATGGAGCAGGTAATAAAACTTCATCACCCGGATTTAATAAAACCATAGCAACATTTGCAATTGATTGTTTTGCTCCTGTAGATACGACCACTTGATTAGGTTGGTATTCTAAATTATTATCACGTTTAAATTTAGCACAAATAGCTTGTTTTAAATCTAAATATCCATCAACTGGGCTGTATGAACTGTAATTATCATGAATAGCTTGTACTGCAGCTTCTTTAATAAAATCTGGTGTATTAAAGTCCGGCTCTCCTAAACTTAAACTAATAATATCTTTTCCTTGTCCTTTTAATTCTCTTGCTTTAGCGGCCATTGCTAAAGTTGCTGAAATTGGTAAACTGTTAATTCTGTCTGATAGTTGGTTGCTCATAAAATAAAAATTATACGTACGCAGGTTTTATACCTAACGTTTTTAATTGGTTAAAGTGCTCAATAAGCGCTTTTTGAAATGTTTTATATTCGTTATATGGTAAATTAAATTCTAATGCTGTTTCTTTTACAATTTTTGCGATTTTCACGTAATGAACATGAGAAATATGCGGGAAAATATGATGCTCAACTTGATGATTTAAACCTCCTGTATACCAAGAAACAAACTTGTTTTTTGGTGCAAAATTTGAAGTTGTAAATAATTGATGAACTGCCCAAGTATGTTCTAAATTTCCTTCTTTATCTGGTAAAGGCATTTCAGTTGATGGCACTACATGTGCTAATTGAAAAACTACACTTAAAATAATACCGGCTGTATAATGCATAACAAAAAAGCCTATTAATATTTTCCACCAAGCAATATCTAATATTAAAAGAGGTAAAACAATCCATAAAAAGTAATACACTATTTTAGTTATTATTAAAACGGTCCATTCAGTCGCCGGGTTTGGGAATTTTCCATAAGAAAGTTTACGTTTTAAATAACTGTGCATTTGTTTAAAATCGGTAGTAATTGCCCAATTTATAGTTAATAATCCATATAGTAAAAATGAATAATACTTCTGAAACTTATGAATTTTCAACCATTTTGAATGTTTGGAAAAACGAATAATTCTACCTGCATCAATATCTTCATCATGTCCTTGTATATTAGTAAAAGTATGGTGTAATACATTGTGTTGAACTTTCCAGTTATAAACATTCCCTGCTAAAATGTAAATACTACTTCCCATTAACTTATTTACCCACTTTTTACTTGAAAAAGATTCGTGATTACTATCATGCATCACATTCATTCCAACACCTGCCATTCCTATTCCAATAACAACTGTTAATAAAAGCAATACCCATTGAGGCATAGAAACCGTTAAAATTAAAACTAATGGCACTAAAAACACAGCAAACATTATAATAGCTTTGGAATATAATTTCCAATTTCCAGTTCGTTTAATTTGGTTTTCTTTAAAGTAAGAATTAACTCTTTTGTTTAGCGTTCTAAAGAATTTCGCTTTGTCAATTCTAGAAAAATGTATTGTCTTGTTAATCATATTATAGTTATATATAACAAATATACATGCCAAAATTACACCAATTCTATTCTGAAGAAGAAATTTTATAAAAAATATAACATTTTATCAAAAGTTGTTAATTTAATTTTGAAAGAAGTAATTTTACGCCCACAATATTTAACTCCATGGAACTACTATTAAAATACTTTTCAAATTTATCTGAAACTCAAATTAATCAATTTTCTATGTTAAAGGAATTGTATGCTGAGTGGAATGCTCAAATTAATGTAATTTCAAGAAAAGATATTGATGAATTATATGTGCGCCACGTATTACATTCTTTAGGAATTGCAAAAATACAACCTTTTCAGCCTAAAGCATCTGTTCTAGATGTTGGTACTGGCGGTGGTTTTCCGGGTATTCCATTGGCTATATTGTTTCCTGAAACTAATTTTTATTTGGTAGATTCAATTGGAAAAAAAATAAAAGTAGTAAATGAGGTTGCTGCTGCACTTGGTTTAAAAAATGTAAAAGCAGAACACATAAGAGCTGAAAAGGTAAAAGGAGAATTTGACTTTGTAGTGAGTAGGGCAGTAACTAAAATGGATGATTTTGCTAAATGGGTAAAAACCAAAGTTGCTAAAAAACAACGTCACGAATTAAAAAACGGAATTTTATATTTAAAAGGTGGCGATTTAACTGACGAATTGACAAACTTCCCTAAAGCTAGTCAGTTTAATTTAACAGATTTTTTTGAAGAAGATTTTTTCGAAACTAAAAAGGTTGTTCATATTCCTTTAAAATATAAACCAACTAAGTCTTAAAAAAAATCAATTATTCATTACTAATAATTGCATTTGGAGATGCATCATTTTTTAAATTTGAAAACAATGTATTTTTAGGTGCTCTTCCAATTATTTTAAAATCTCTTTTTCCTTTAAACCAATGTTCAATATACCCAGCGGAGTGAATGGCAATTCTATCGTACGATTTAAATTTTAAAAATTGTTGTTCAGCTTTATCTAGATCGGCTTCAAATTTATTAAAACGAGTTCTTCTATTTTCTTTTGCAATTTCATCGTAATACGTTTCATTTTTTGCTGTTTTCCATTTACCAACTATATTATCGGTTTCAACTCCTATTGCAACAAACTTATCATCATCAAATTCATCAGCCCATTTAAGCAACGTACTTGCCAATTTAATAAACCTATCATTATTACTTGTGTAATTCATTAAAGCACCATGTTTTGAAAATGACATATAGTGATAAGCAACATAATTACTTGAACCGTTCCAAGTAACTTTAGTTCTACTCACCCAACTTGGTCTTAATGCTGCTGAATGCACAAAAGGTCTTGCGCTATTTTTTAGTAATTTTTTATTCCACTCTTCAACTTTTTTAGTTGCAGCTTCACAATACTCTAAATACGGAACTAAATATTCTTTACTTCTAGGTTCTTGATCAAATTGAACCCCATGAAAACCACTTTTGGGATATTTCAAGTTAAATTTTCCAACAGCATCCATAATTATTTTTGCTGCAATAACATGTTCATTTTCAGAAGTTTTCCCCATATAATCAATAGACTGTTTTTGCCTGCCAGATTTTCTTAAATCGGGTTTCCCATTAGGTTTAAATAATGGCTTTAAAAAACTATAATATAATCCCCAAACTTTTACACCTCTATTATTTGCTTTTTGTATGAAATTTACAATTTTTTCTTGATTTTCTTCGGATGCAATTTCACCCTTTTGAAGTGTTTTACTTTTCCATGAAGGAATACAAAACATATATATATCGGAAATAGATTTATTTAAACAAAAATCTAAATATGCATCTTGTTCTAATTCACTTTTTAACGCATAATTTTGCCAACTCCAATGTGCTCTTTTAATTGGTTTATCAAGTAAATCCCAACCTTTATGAGCTTTATTTTGGGCATTTATTACTCCATAAATTAAAAAAAAGAAAAGAAATATTTTTTTCATTAAATAAATATATTGTTAAGATTTTGGTTTAAATTGTTAACGACTAATTTGCATGAAAGTTGTACGCACTTCACTCTTATCACATAAAATTTGAAATTATGACAAATGTTAGTTTTTAAACAAACAATAAAAGGTAAATTTGTCTTAAATTAAACAATAACAATTATGAGTAGAGTTAAAGAATGTTTGGTGTGTAAAACATCATCTACTGAAGCACCTGTAACAAAATTTTATTATCAAGAAAGCGAATTTTATATTTGTCCGCAACATATACCTGTTCTAATTCATAACCCTCAAGAATTAGTTGGTTTATTACCTGATGCTGATAAATTACAAAAAGGATAATAAATTATTTAAACAATTAGTACATCAAAAAACTCGCCTTTCGGCGAGTTTTTTGATTGTATAAAGTTTGTTGCTTATTCTCCTAAGAATGGATATTTGTAATCTGTAGGCGTTACAAACGTTTCTTTAATAGTTCGGTTACTTACCCAACGTAATAAATTCCAAACAGAGCCCGCTTTGTCATTAGTTCCTGAACCTCTTGCACCTCCAAATGGTTGTTGACCAACAACTGCACCGGTAGGTTTATCATTAATATAAAAATTACCAGCGGCATTTTCTAATTTGTTAGTTGCAATGTCAATAACATAACGATCACCGCTAAATATTGCTCCTGTTAACGCATATTCACTTGTTTTATCAACAACATCTAACATTTCTTCCCATTGTTCATCTTCATAAACATAAATAGTGATAATTGGTCCAAATAACTCATTAACCATTGTTTTGTATTGTGGATTTGTAGTCACAATTACAGTTGGTTCAATAAAATACCCAACAGAATCATCATAACCACCACCCGCAATAATTTCAGCATCAGCATCTTGTTTTGCTTCATCAATATAACCAGATAGTTTTTTGAAAGCTCTATTATCAATAACTGAATTTATAAAATTTGAAGGATTTTCAGGAGAGCCCATTTTAAATGATGCAATATCTTTTAAAATAGACGTTTTTATATCTCCCCATAAACTTTTTGGTAAATAAGCTCTTGAAGCTGCTGAACATTTTTGACCTTGATATTCAAAAGCTCCTCTTGAAATTCCTGTTGCAACTTCTTGTGCATTTGCAGAAGGATGCGCCCAAATAAAATCTTTCCCTCCAGTTTCACCAACAATTCTAGGATACGTTTTATAATTATTCATGTTTTTACCAATAGTTTCCCAAAAACTATTGAATACCGGTGTAGAACCAGTAAAATGAACTCCAGAAAAATCTGAACTATTTAATAAAACATCCGTAATCATTCCTGAATTTCCTGTTACCATATTAATAACACCATCAGGTAAACCAGCAGCTTTAAATAATTCCATAATTACTTGTGCTGAATATACTTGTGAACTTGCAGGTTTCCAAATAACAACATTCCCCATTAAAGCAGGTGCCGCTGGCAAATTACCAGCAATTGCTGTAAAGTTAAAAGGAGTAATTGCATATACAAAACCTTCTAACGGACGGTATTCCATACGGTTCCAAATTCCTGGAGAAGATTCTGGTTGATTGGTGTAAATTTGAGTCATAAATTCTACGTTAAAACGTAAAAAATCAATCAATTCACAAGCTGCATCAATTTCAGCTTGCATTACGTTTTTAGACTGTGCAATCATTGTTGCTGCATTCATTTTATAGCGGAAAGGTCCGGCTAATAAATCTGCAGCTTTTAAGAAAATTGCTGCTCTATGCTCCCAACTTGTTGCTGCCCATTTTACACGAGCCTCAGCAGCTTTTTCAACTGCCAATTCAATATGTTGTTTTTCTGCTGTATGATATTTTCCAACTGTATGTTTGTGATCATGTGGTGGATGAATATCTATTGTATTACCTGTTCTATATTCTTTACCTCCAATATAAAAAGGAATGTCAACTTGCTCGTTGTACATTTTTTTGTAAGTGTCTAACAAAGCTTTACGCTCTGGAGTTCCCGGCGCGTATGAATTTATAGGCTCGTTAACTGCTTTTGGTACTTTATAAAATCCTGTAGCCATTATATTATTTTTTAAAGTTATTTCTATTTAAATTTGCTCTGCAAAGTTACAAAATAGGTTTTGTTTTTTTTGCCGCAAACTAATACTCAATAAACTAATTTTAATAGCATGTGTACTGTTACTTTTTTGCCTTTGGCTCATAATAACTTCATTTTAACTTCTAATAGAGATGAGCAACGATTACGCGAAACATTGCCTCCTGCTATTTATAAAGAAAATAATATTAAAATGTTATTTCCGAAGGATAAAATTGCAGGTGGAACTTGGATTGGAACAAGCTCTAAAAACAGGTTAATTTGTATCTTAAACGGAGCCTTTATCAAACACGTAAAAAAAGATACCTATAAAAAAAGCAGAGGTGTTATTGGTAAAGAAATATTACAAACTTCAAACTTTAAAAATTATATTGAAAAATCTGATTTAGAAGATGTTGAGCCATTTACAATGGTAATTATAGATTGGAATGATAAACAATTAAATTTGCATGAATTGATTTGGGATTCGGAAAAAAAATATTTCAATAAACTTAAAAATGAACCTAAAATTTGGTCGTCATCAACATTGTATACTGATGAAATAAAACAAGTTAGAAAACAATGGTTTAAAGATTGGGTTACAACTACTAAAAACAAGTTTAATCAAAAAGAAATTTTAAATTTTCATCATTCAGAAATTGGTGATAAATCGCAATCAATTTTAATGAAACGTTCTTATGTTGAAACAGTGAGTATTACTTCCGTAAAAAAAGAAAATGGTACTATTGAAATGTTATATGAAGATGTTGTTCATGAAGAAAAAATAGTGTCTGAATTTTAGCCAATAATAAATGAAAGTATTGAAACTATTGCAAACCCAATAAACCCTAAGAATAAATAAAAGTTGTTTAAAATAATAAATTTAACAACTGTTTTAACTCTTCCCTGCTCATAGAAATGGCGTAAAGCCTTGTATAAATACAATAAGAACAAAAGAATAATTACCCACCAAGTAGATTCCATTTCAACAAATAAGTTCAATAAATAATAAATCACAAAAAGTAAAAATACAACAGTTTGTGTATGAAAAACAAAAACCAAATGTTCCATATATGTAAACTTTCTTCTAAAGTACACCGCTTTTAAAAACAGTGTGAAAATTGGTAAGAAAACAAAAAGAGAAATAGAAATATAAGAGGTTAGGGTTTTAAAATAACTTTTCCCTCCGTCTAATTGTACTTGTTCTATCTTTTTGGTAATGTTTACAACTTGCTGATAGTAAAATTTATTTCCAAATGTTTTTTCATAACCTAAACTATCTAATGCTTGTAGATTTGTGTATTCAGGGAATTTTTTATTATAATTAATGAATTTTTGAATTTTACTATAAAAACCATTTGAATTACTAATAGAATCGGACAACATGTTTAATGTAAATTCTTTTTTAGATTTGTTGCTTTCTTTTTCAATAAGCTTAAATGCTTCACCAAAATCTGTTATTACCCTTGCTTTGGTTGAATCTTTTGGATTGCCTTTTACAAGTTGATCTTGAGCATTTTCTAAAATTGAATCTAATTGTTTTGTTCCCTTTTGAGTTAATGAATCTAAATTTTTAGTATTCTCAATAATATTATTTACGGGGTTTTTATTTTCATCAATTTTAGTTGTAATTCCTAACAATAAAAAGAAGAGAATAGAAACATTTAAATAGAGTTGAAAAGGGTTTACAAACCGAGATCTTTTACCTTCAATATAATCTTTTGAAACTTTCCCTGGTTTTGTTAAAAGCGGGATAAAAGTTTTCCAAAAACGAGAATCGTAAGAAGTAAATCCAGAAAATATGTTACTTATAAAATTGTTAAAGGTTAGCTTTTTAGTTGTGTTTTTTTGACCGCAATACGAGCAGAAATTTTCTTGGCCTATTAATGGTTGTCCACAATTTAAGCATTCCAAACCTTTAGCTTGAATAACATTTTTTTTGGGTTTGAATTTGATAAGTTTAAATTTCATTTTTAGTTACTAATATTAGGAACCATTAATTGAAACGTAGGTATAAAAACTTTAAATGTTTTTGTAGTAGCAAAATTAACCATATTATAAAAACCACTCATTGAACCAATTGGTGAAGTTAAAAAACAATTAGAAGTGTACGTATGTGTTTGCGATGGTTTTAGAATTGGCTTTTTTCCAATAACGCCAGACCCTTCAACAATTTCTGTAGTATTTAATGAGTCATATATTTTCCAATGGCGCTCTAAAAGCTGTACTGTTTCATTGCTTTGATTTTCAATAGTAACTTGGTAACTAAATGCATAATACAACTTGTAATTTCGATAGCTTGTGCCTTCAAAATTAGATATTACTGATATTTTTATACCATTTGTTACTTGCTGTACCATAACAACTTACTACTTTCTTATTAAACTCAAATATACTAAATTTAAAAAGTTAATTGTTAATTTTTTGTGAATTACCAAAACCAACACCTATTACTTGTGTATATCTGCTTCCAAACTTTGTGTAATATACCAAAACAGTATAATCATTTTCGGTTTGGTAGTGAGAACCATCAATATCATGATTGCTTACTACGTTATTTTTATCTTTAGTAACGTATTGATAGTTATAAAATCCTTGTTTTAATAATATGGACGCTTCATATAAACCAGATTCTGAATTATAATGAAGTTTATTCGTTTCGTTTAACTCCCAATTATTAAAATCCCCTTGAATAAAAATACTTTTCCTATCAAGGTTTTCAAGACTTTTTAATGAAAAATGAACCCAACTATAATCTGCATCAGTATTATTATTTCCACCATTTAATGTTCTAACAATAAAATTACCATTTACATCAGGAAACAACGTGTAAGGTAAATCTATTCGTTCTTCATTTGTGTATAAATATGTATTGTATAAATCTCTTCCTAGCTCAACAGTAGCAATATTTAATGTTGAGCTTCTAATGTCTTTTGAATCAAAATATAAAAATTCATTTCCTCCCCAAAAGCTAGTTTCTTTATTGTACTTATACAATAGTTGTGTACCTCTATAAAATTGAGGTTTTAAACCTGAAATTGCAGTTTTCCAGTTGTTATTTTGAAGTAATACTGGTACTATTTCACTATCAGGATTGTTAATTCTAAAATCTGGATGATTGATATTAAATTCAACTGCTTGTTTGGTATTTATAGTTGAAATATCTCTACTTTTATAAACAGCAACACCAACTGTTACTTTTGGTTGATACACTACAAAATGACGTTTAAAAATTAGTTCTTCATCTTCATTTAAAACCGACAACATATAATTACCTGATATTTTAATTCTAGTATCTTCATTTGGAATACTTAATTTGTAATTTGTGTAAGGTTGTAACGTATTAAAAGAATTTTCATAATCTCTAATTCTATCTTCAGCATAACCGTGAACAAATTCAGATTCAGATAAGTCTGAAACCTGCCAATCTAACGTACAATGCTCAATTTTATAGGTATAATCATGTTCATTAGCATTTAAATCATCAAAAGATAAATTTATTCTTTCACCAAGTTTAATAATTGGCGCGTAACTATTTGAAGCTGCAGGTTTAAAAACAATAGTTTTAATATAATTAGGCTCCATAAAATTAGATTGTGAAAAACCTAATTGAATAATACACACAAAAGTGAAAAGGAAAAGATATTTTTTCAAGGTAACAACAGTTTATTTATCAGTTGAATCAACAAATTTTATACCAAAAGGTCAACTGTAAAAGTACTAAAACTAAAATTGACAAAGAAGGATAATAAATGTTACAGAAAAAATTGTTAAAAAAAGGAAAATTTATACTATTAATTGCTATTTTTGCACCGTTTTCAACGACTATTAAATAAACTATAAATATGTCAAAAGACATTCGAATTAAAAAAGGTTTAGATATTAAGCTTAAAGGTGAATCCGAGAAAGTTACCGAAAATGCAATATCTAGTAATGTTTACACATTAAGGCCTGAAGATTTCCACAGTATTATTCCAAAATTATCAATAAAAGTTGGCGCAAAATTAAAAGCTGGTGAAGCAGTTCTTTTTAATAAAGCTAATGAAGAAATGAAATTTTCTTCGCCAGTTAGTGGTGAAGTAATTGATATTATACGTGGTGAAAAAAGAAAAATATTAGCAGTAAAAATTCAAGCTGATAAAGAACAACAATTTTTTGATTTTGGAGCGAAAGATCCAAAAACAATGAAAGCTGATGCTATTAAAAGTCATTTATTAGCGGCTGGTTGTTGGCCATTTATTATGCAAAGACCTTATGCTGTAATTGCAAACCCTACAAAAACACCTAAAGCAATTTTTGTTTCTGGGTATGCTAGTTCACCTTTAGCTGCTGATTACGATTACGTATTAGCTGGCAAAGAAAAGGAATTACAAGCAGCAGTAACAGCTTTAAGTAAACTAACTTCTGGTGAAGTTCATGTGTCTGTAGGGGAAAAATCAAATTCGCCACTTTCAGTCTTAAGTGATATTACATTGCATAAAGTTTCTGGACCACATCCTTCTGGGAATGTTGGTACTCAAATTGCTCAAATAGATCCTATAAATAAAGGTGAAGTAGTTTGGACAGTTGCACCACAAGATTTAGTTATTATTGGTGAACTTCTTTTAACAGGTAAATTTAATGCTGAGCGTATTATTGCTTTAGCAGGTTCATTTGTTACAAGTCCTAAATATTACAAAACTAAAATTGGTTCTTCTATTTCTTCAATTGTTGATGGTAAATTAAATGAAGGTAATTCAAGAATTATAAGTGGAAATGTTTTAACAGGAACTACTCAAAATTTAAAAGGGGTTTTAGGTTATTATAATAATATGGTAACTGTAATTCCTGAAGGAGATGATTATGAATTTTTTGGATGGACAATCCCAGTTTTTAATAAGATTTCAACTTCAAGAGCTTTAACTTTTTCTTGGTTATTCCCAAATAAAAAGTTCGACTTAAACACCAATACAAATGGTGAACATAGAGCATTTGTTGTTACAGGTAATTACGAAGATGTTTTTCCATTAGATATTTTCCCAATGCAAATTCTAAAATCTTGTATGTATAAAGATTTAGATGAAATGGAGCAATTAGGAATGTATGAAGTAGCTCCTGAAGATTTTGCTTTAACTGAATTTGTTTGTGTTTCTAAACAACCACATCAAGAAATTATAAGAAAAGGTTTAGACTTAATGTTAAAAGAAATAGGATAAAATTATGGGATTAAAAGATAAATTACATAATATTAGTGAAAAGACTAAGGGTACAAATTGGGAAACTACATTTGGTGCTATCCACACTCTTTTTTACACACCTAAAGAGACAACTCATTCAGGAGGACATTTGAGAGGTGCTGATGATTTAAAGCGTACAATGACAAATGTTATTTTACCTCTAATTCCAGTTTTAATATTTGCAATGTTTAATGTTGGGTTTCAGCAAGATGTTGCAATTAATGGTTTTCCAGAAGGAATGTCATTCTTTAGCGGCGATTTTTGGAATTTTGATAATTTTTCTGTTGGAGCTTTAAAATTATTACCACTTATAATTGTTTCTTACGTTATTGGATTAGGAATAGAAGTAATATTTGCAACTATTAATAAACACGAAGTAGAAGAAGGTTATTTTGTAACAGGTATGTTAGTTCCGCTAATTGTACCAATTGATACGCCTCTTTGGATGCTTGCTGTAGCAGTTATTTTTGGTGTAGTAATAGGGAAAGAAGTTTTTGGAGGTACAGGAATGAATATTTTAAACCCAGCATTAACTATAAGAGCATTTTTGTTTTTCGCTTATCCAACTTGGATGAGTGGAGATAAAGTATGGGTAACAGGAGCGAAAGCAATGCAAGGAACTCCAGATGCTATTTCAGGTGAAACAATTTTAGGAAGTTTAGCTCAAGGTAAAGAATTTGTGTATTCAACTTGGGATATGTTCTATGGGTTTGTTCCAGGTTCAGTAGGTGAAACATCTGCTCTTTTAATATTATTAGGGGGTTTATATTTAATATTTACCAAAGTAGGAAGTTGGAGAATAATGCTATCAGCTGTTGTTGGAGCCTTAGTAATGGGACTTATTTTTAATGCAGTAGTTGATGCTGGTTGGATAAATGAAGGAAGTAAATTCTACAGTCTTATGAGTACAGAATTTTGGCACCATTTATTAATAGGTGGTTTAGCATTTGGTATTGTATTTATGGCAACTGATCCTGTAACAGCTTCACAAACAAATAAAGGAAAATGGATTTATGGTTTTTTAATTGGATTTATTTCAATTTTAATACGTGTATTCAATCCGGCATATCCTGAAGGTGTAATGTTAGCAATTTTATTAATGAACGTATTTGCACCTACTATTGACCATTATATAGTACAAGGAAATGTTAAAAAAAGGCTAAAACGTTTAAAAGCAAAAACAGCATAAAAATGGCAAGAAACACAGAGAGTAACCTATATACAATACTATTCACAACCGGAATGGTTGTTATAGTAGGAGCATTACTAGCTTTTTTAGCATCATCCTTAAAAGGGAAAATCACAGAAAATAAACGTATAGAAAAGCAACAAAATATTTTATACGCAATGGGTGTTAATGAAAATGATGAAACAAGCGTTAAGTTTGTATCAAAAGACAAAGTAGCAAGTGAGTTTTCAACATATATTACAAAACAACTAATAATTACAGGAACTGATGTTGTTGAAGATGATATGGCTTATTTAATAGACCTTAAAAAAGAAACTGCAGCTGCAAAAAATGAAAACTACCAACGTAGACTACCATTATTTATGGGAATGAAAGATAATATTCAATATTATATTATTCCAGTAAGAGGTAAAGGATTATGGGATGCAATTTGGGGATATGTTGCTGTAGACAACCAACTGGTAGTTCAGGGAGTATTTTTTGATCACGCTGGAGAAACTCCAGGATTAGGGTCAAACATAAAAGAACGTTTTTTTATGGATGATTTTAAAGGTGAACACTTTTTAGACGGAGATTTATTTAAAGGAATTTCAGTATCTAAAGGAAATTCAGATCCGAAAAATTTAGATAAAACTGATTTCGAAGTAGATGCAATAGCAGGATCAACTATCACCGGTGATGGATTAGCAGCAATGCTTAGAAAAGATTTGAAAATGTATTTACCATATTTAAAAACATTAAAGCAATAATTTATGGGACTTTTATCAAAAAAAGATTTAAAATTAATAACAGACCCTTTAGCAGATAATAACCCAATTACTATTCAAGTATTAGGTATTTGTTCTGCATTGGCAATTACAGCTGAGTTAAAAGCGTCTATCGTAATGTCAGTGGCAGTATTATTTGTAATGGGTTTAGGAAATCTTACAATATCATTAATGCGAAATATAATTCCATCAAAAATTAGAATTATAGCACAGCTTATTGTAGTTGCAACTCTTGTAATTATTGTTGATTTAGTATTAAAAGCATTTGCATATGAACTAAGTAAAACGTTATCTGTTTTTGTTGGTTTAATTATTACAAACTGTATTATTATGGGACGTTTTGAAGCCTTTGCATTGGCTAACGGACCTCTTAGATCGTTTATAGATGGTATTGGAAATGCATTAGGGTATGCATTAATCTTAATAATTGTTGGATTTTTTAGAGAATTGTTAGGATCAGGATCATTACTAGGATTTAAAGTGTTAGGTGATTCTATTGAGAAAACTGGAGTATATGCGTATGGGTATGAAAATAACGGATTTATGTTATTAGCACCAATGGCATTAATTACTGTAGGAATAATTATATGGGTACAACGCTCAAGAAATGAAGCATTAATTGAAGATAACTAAAGAATATGGAACATTTAGAATTATTTTTTAAGGCAATATTTATAGATAACATGGTGTTTGCAACGTTCTTAGGAATGTGTTCATACTTAGCTGTATCTAAAAAAGTATCAACTGCAGTAGGATTAGGAGTGGCCGTTATTTTTGTAATGGCTATTACAGTTCCTTTAAACTGGTTATTAGACACATATATATTAAAAGATGGCGCTTTAGCATGGTTAGGGCCTGAATATGCAGTATATGATTTAAGTTTCTTATCATTTATTATGTTTATTGCTACCATTGCAACAATGGTACAATTAGTAGAAATTATAGTAGAAAAATTTTCACCATCATTATATAACTCATTGGGAATATTTTTACCATTAATTGCTGTGAACTGCGCTATTTTAGGAGGTTCATTATTTATGCAATCTCGCGAAATTCAAACAGTAGGTCTAGCATTAAATTATGGTATTAGTTCTGGAATAGGCTGGTTTTTAGCAATTTTAGCAATAGCAGCTATTCGTGAAAAAATTAGATATTCAAATGTACCTGCTCCATTAAGAGGTTTAGGAATTACATTTATTATTACGGGTCTTATGGCCATAGGTTTTATGAGTTTTGGTGGAATGCTAACAGGAGGTGAAGAAGAAGTAGCTAAAGAAACAGAAACTGTACAAATTGAAGCAGTAAAAGAAGCTATTGATATAGCAAATAACGAAAAAGAAATACACGAATAATGATGATATTAGCAGCAAATACCTTAGGTACAATTGTAGCAACCGTAGTAGCATTTTTAGTTTTAACACTATTATTAGTTGCAGTATTATTATATGTAAAACAAAAACTATTACCATCCGGACCTGTAAAAATTAAAATAAACGGAGAGAAAGAAATTGAAGTTGCATCAGGAAGTTCATTATTGACAACCTTAAGTGCTGAAAAAATATTTTTGCCTTCTGCTTGTGGTGGTGGTGGAACTTGTATACAATGCGAATGTCACGTACATTCAGGTGGTGGTGAAGCTTTACCAACCGAAACACCTCACTTTACTCGTAAACAATTAAAAGATGGCGCTCGCTTATCTTGTCAGGTAAAAGTGAAACAAGATATGGATATTTCTATTCCTGAAGAAGTTTTTGGAATTAAGAAATGGGAAGGAACCGTTGTAAGAAACTACAATGTAGCTTCATTTATTAAAGAATTTGTTGTTGAAATTCCTGAAGATATGGGCTACAAAGCTGGAGGGTATATTCAAATTGAAATACCTGAATGTGAAATTGACTTTAAGGATATGGACATTACAGCACATCCTGAAGAACATGAAACTGCAGATAAGTTTCAGGTTGAATGGGATAAATTTGGTCTTTGGAATTTAAAAATGAAAAATACTGAATTAGTAGAACGTGCATATTCTATGGCTTCATATCCTGCTGAAGGAAAAGAAATTATGTTAAACGTTCGTATAGCTACGCCACCTTGGGATAGAGCTAAAAACGGATGGATGGATGTTAACCCTGGTGTTGCATCATCATACATATTTTCACGTAAACCAGGTGATAAAGTAACTATTTCTGGACCTTATGGCGAGTTTTTCATTAATGAATCTGAGGCTGAAATGTTATACGTTGGTGGTGGAGCTGGTATGGCACCAATGCGCTCTCATTTATATCACTTATTCAAAACATTAAAGACAGGTAGAAAAGTTACATATTGGTATGGTGGTCGTTCTAAAAGAGAATTGTTTTATTTAGATCATTTTTACGAATTAGAGAAAGAGTTTCCTAATTTTAAATTTTACTTAGTACTATCTGAACCTGCACCTGAAGACAATTGGGTGAATAAAAAAGATGCAAATGATACTGATGGAGATGGTTTTACCGGTTTTGTACACTTAGCAGTAATTGATGAGTACTTATCTAAACATGAAGCTCCTGAAGATCTTGAATTATATTTCTGTGGACCACCATTAATGAACAAAGCTGTTCAAAAAATGGGTGAAGACTTTGGTTTAGCAGACGAAAATATTAGGTTTGATGACTTTGGTGGATAATCAATAATTTGAATCAAATTGATACACAAAATTAAATCCGATACCTTTGTATCGGATTTTTTTTAAACAATTTTTAAATGAGTAGACCTCTTACTGACCAAGAAATACACAACTTAGCTATGAACATAGTTGGGAAAGATTTAGAAGCAAAAGGCTATGAGTTTATTGCTGTGAATAGTCAATTAAAAAGAAATCCTCAATTTGTTTGTATAGATAAAAATAATACACGGTTTTTTGTAATAGTCAAAACAACTCAGGTTAATGATATACCAATAAGTTATGATGCTATTTGGATGGAGACTTTTAAAATTCATGCTAGAAAAAACAATGCCAAAGTTGTGTTTGCAGGTGTTGGAATTGGACACAAGGATAACAAAAAGGCACCACCAAATTTAAATGAAGAATACTTATTACAATACGAGGGCTTACAATTGTTAGATGTTGAGTTAAACTAAAAAACCACACTTAAAGTGTGGTTTTTATATTTATAAGAATTTTATTATTCTACTTTGTTTTCTAACAAGTCAAAGAATTGTTCAAGTTTTGGCATTAAAACAATACGAGTTCTTCTATTTCTAGATCTACCTTCAACAGTATCATTACTTTCTAATGGCATATACTCACTTCTACCAGCAGCAATTAAACGACTTGGCTCAATATTAAAATCATTTTGCAAGACTCTTATAACTGACGTAGATCTATTCACGCTTAAATCCCAATTATCCTTAATGCTTGCGTTACTTATAACTTTTTTATTATCTGTATATCCTTCAACCATAACTTCTAACTCAGGTTGTGCCGCAATTACTTCAGCAACTTTACCTAATACTGTTTTAGCTTCACTTGAAATTGTTGCGCTACCGCTTTTAAACAACAATTTATCAGCTATAGAAATATAAACAACCGTTTTTTCAACATTTACCTGAATATCATCATCATGTAAACCATCTTTTAAAACTTTCTTTAATTTAAACCCTAACGCTAAATTAATTGAATCTTTACGAGTAATTGCTTTTTGAATATACGTAATATACTCATCTTTTTTACCCATTTGAGATAAGGTTTCTTTAATATTATCTGAAGCAGATTTAGATAAAACAGTTAAATTATCTACATATTCTAACGTCTTTTCTTTGTCGTTTTTTAAGTCAATCACACGTTGTTCTAGTGCTGATATTTTTCCTTCATTTTCAATTCTACACTTCATTAAATCAGCTTTAGAATCAACTAATTCCTGACTTTTTTTGTTGTAATTCCCTTCCAATTCAGTGTATTTTTTTTGTGACACACAAGAGCTTAACATTACAGAAGTTGTAACAACTAACACAAATAATTTTTTCATAATTTAATATACTTTAGTAAAAACAAAGTTAAAAAAAAGAATGTTAGAAATTACAGTTTAAAAATAAATTATGAAGATTTTATGATATTCTAAAATTGTATATTTGTTAAATTGAATTTTTATAAAATAGGATTTTGAAAAACGTATTGGTTCTTGTATTAGTAATTGTATTTTTTTCTTGCGAAAAAAAAGATGAGAATTTAAAAATTCTTAAAGGAAACGCAATTGGAACTACATTTTCAATTAAATATGTTTCAGAAAGTAATTTAAACTTTCAAATTAAAATTGATAGCTTAATAAAAGCTGTTAATAAATCAGTTTCTACATATATTCCAACATCAGATATTTCAAAAATTAATAAAGGTGATACTACTATTGTAGTTGATCATTTTTTTGAAGAAGTATTTTTTAAATCAGAGAAAATTTATACAAATACAAATGGTGATTTTGATCCTACTGTTGGAGTATTAGTAAATGCTTGGGGTTTTGGACCTGAAAAAGCTATTGAAAATTTAGACTCAGCAAAAATAAAAGAACTCTTAACCTATGTTGGTTTTGACAAAGTAAGTCTTAAAAATGGAAGAATAATTAAGCAATACTCTGAAATATATTTCGACTTTAATGCTATTGCCAAAGGGTATTTAGTTGATATTATTGGGCGTGTTTTTGAACAAGAAGGAGTTAAAAATTATATGGTTGAAATTGGTGGTGAAATTAGAGCAAGAGGCGTAAACCAACATGGTAAATTTTGGAGAATTGCAATAGAAAAACCTAATGAAGATGGTACGCGTTCTTTTGCAACTACTATCCAGTTGCGTAATGAATCTATGGCTACTTCAGGAAATTACAGAAAGTTTAGAACAACAGCTGACGGCACAAAATATGTTCACACTATAAATACGAAAACAGGTTTTGCTACAGAGAGTAATTTACTAAGTGCTTCAGTTATTTGTAAAACAGACTGTGCAGATGTTGATGGATACGCAACTGCATTTATGGCTATGGGTTTAGAAAAATCTCAAGAGTTTTTAAAAGAGAACACTTCGCTAAAAGCATTTTTAATTTATGCGAATGATAAAGGGGAAATGCAACTATATAAATCAGCTAATTTTAATGACTAATTTATTTAAAACAAACAGGTAAAACTTCACCTTTTACTAAACAGTACTTCCTTATTAAATCGCCAGAAATTGTTTTAGAGTAATTAACTTCATTTACAGTAAAACCAACTTTTCGTAGGCGGTTAAAATAATCTCTTCCGTAAATACGAACATGGTCATACTGTCCAAAATGTTTTTTCTTTTCTTCAGGTGAAGTTATTGAGAAATCTTCATAGGTTGTTTCTCGTTCCAATTCTTGCGGTATTTGAAAAATTCCCATTCCTCCAAGCTTTAGAACTCTATACAATTCTTGCATTGCTTTTTTATCATCTTCAATATGTTCTAAAACATGATTGGCAAAAACAACATCAAACGTATTATCTTCAAAAGGTAAATTACAAATATCAGCCTTAACATCAGCAATTGGTGAGTATAAATCTGCAGTAGTGTAGTCTAAATTATTTTGATTTTTAAATAACTTTAAAAAACATTGTTCAGGAGCAATATGCAATACTTTTTTAGGTTTCGAAAAAAAATCAGTTTCATTTTTTAAATACAACCAAAGTAATCTATGACGCTCTAACGAAAATGTACTTGGGGATAATGCATTTGGGCGTTGAATACCATAACCATAAGGTAAAAATTTTCGAAAACTTTTACCATCAATTGGATCAGTATACGTTGTTCCTTTCAAAAAAAAAGCAATTAATGGGCGTACCCAAAAACTAACTTTAATTAAAATTGGCCGTGGAATAATATTTAGTATTAATTTAAATAACTTTTTCAAAAACTATATTATGAATCAAATTTATAATCTTCTCGTATTGGGCAAAAAGTATCTGTTAATTTACAAGCTGTTAAAGCTTTTCCGCTATGAGTAACATTTGGCGGAATGCTTACAATTGTACCTGGTTTTAAAATTTGAGTTTCGCCATTAATTGTTATTTCAAGCTTACCTTCAATTAATTGTGTAGTTTGTTCATGTATGTGAGAATGTTCGGGTAAAACTGAACCTTTTTCAATTTCCCAAAATGCAATAGTTGAACTATTAGTGTGAAAAAAACGGCCTTTAAAACCTTTTATCACTTCAACTTGTTCAATTTTTAAAATCTCTTTAAACATACTTCAAAATTATTTATTGTCTAAACTCATCTTCTTCATTACTTTCAATTCCTAAAGCTTCATATACATATTTGAACGTTGAAAGTAGCTCTGGTTTACCATTTACAATGGCAACATCATGTTCAAAATGAGCGCTCGGTTTCCCGTCTTTTGTCAAGATTGTCCAACCATCATTTAATTGGTTAATTTGTTGTGTTCCTAAATTTACCATTGGTTCAATAGCAACTACCATTCCTTCAACAAACTTTTTACCTCTTCCTCTACGTCCATAATTTGGCATTTCAGGATCTTCATGCATTTCACTTCCTAAACCATGACCTACAAGTTCTCTAACAATTCCATACCCGTGTTTTTCACAATAATTTTGAATTGCAAAACCAACATCTCCTACTCTATTCCCAATTTTAAATTCACGAATACCAGCGTATAAACTCTCTTTTGTAATTTGTAATAATTTTTTTGTTTCAGACGCCACATTTCCTACTTCAAAAGTATAAGCGTGATCTCCATAAAAACCATTTTTTAAAGCCCCACAATCTATAGAAATAATATCACCATCTTCCATTGGTTTATCACTTGGAATTCCATGTACAATTTGCGCATTAGGACTCATACACAACGTGTTTGGAAAATCGTATAATCCTAAAAACCCAGGTATTGCTCCTTGTTCTCTAATAAAATCTTCAGCTAATTTATCTAAGTATAAAGTAGAAACACCTGGTTTTACTTCTTTAGCTAACATTCCTAAAGTTTTAGATACAATTAAGGCACTTTCGCGCATTAATTCAATTTCTTCACGAGTTTTAATTACTATCATTCTATCCTATTAATTTATTGTGCAAAGGTACTTTAAAAATAATAATTTCAAAGTTTGAATATTGCTTTAATAATAAAAAGATGACGTCCTTTAAAAGGTGATATTTAACAGTTTTTATAATGAAAATCATTCGTAAATTTGCAAAATAATTTAAATACATAAACTATGTATAAAGCAGTAACAGCTGAAGAAGCTGTAAAAGTTATAAAATCTAACGATAGAATATATATTCAGGCGGCAGCATCTGTTCCTCAAGAATTAATTGATGCAATGACAAACAGACATGAGGAATTAAGAAACGTAGAAGTTTGTCACTTACATTTGGAAGGAGAAACACCTTATGCAGATCCAAAATATAAAGATAGTTTTCATGTAAATTCATTGTTTATAGGCCATAATGTTCGTCATACTTTAAAAGCAGGAAATGGTTCATATACACCCGTTTTTTTAAGTGAAGTGCCATTATTATTTAAACGAAACATTTTACCACTTGATGTCGCATTTATTCAAGTTTCACCTCCAGACAGACATGGATATTGTTCTTTAGGAGTTTCTGTTGAAGCTATTTTAGCAGCAATAGACAATGCTAAACACGTAATTGCATTGATAAATCATCAAATGCCACGTGTACATGGGGAAGGAATTATTCATATTTCTGAATTAAATACTTTTGTTGAAGTTGACAGACCAGTACCTGAATTTATTTTGCCTACACCTAATGAGGTTGAAAATAAAATTGGTGATCATATTGCTGAGCTTATTGACGATAAAAGCACACTTCAAATGGGAATTGGTTCAATACCAAATGCAGTATTATCAAGATTAGGAAATCATAAAAATTTAGGATTACACACTGAAATGTTTTCAGATGGAGTGATTGATTTAATTTTAAAAGATGTTATTAATAGCAATTTTAAAGGTGTTAATGCAGGTAGGGCACTTGCAACTTTTTTAATGGGCTCAAAGCGATTATATGATTATGTTGATGATAATCCGTTTGTTGAAATGCGGTCATGCGATTATGTGAATGATGTAGCTATTATTAGAAAAAATCCAAAAATGGTTGCTATAAACTCTGCAATACAAGTAGATTTATCAGGTCAAGTTTGTGCTGATTCTATTGGAACAAGAATGTATTCAGGAGTTGGTGGACAAATGGATTTTATTAGAGGTGCTTCATTAAGCGAAGGCGGAAAAGCAATTATTGCAATGCCTTCAATGACTAATAAAGGTATTAGTAGAATTGTTCCGTTCTTAAATCCTGGTGCTGGGGTTGTAACTACAAGAGCTCACGTACAATATATTGTAACAGAATATGGTGTTGCCAATTTGTATGGAAAAACGATAAAACAACGATTAAATGAGTTGGTAAAAATAGCTCATCCAGATCATAGAGAGCGTATTGAAAGAGAATATTTTGATGCACCAAAATAAAAAATAACCCAAAGATGAAAAAAGCCGGTATTCATATTTTGAATATCGGCTTTTTGTTGTTTATAATTTGATGAAATTAATCTTCGTATGAATGTTTATAAGGTTCTCCGCTTACTATTTTTAAAAAATCTTTTTCAACAGTTTCTCTAGGATATTCAACAAAACGACCTATTTCCTTTCCTTCTTTATAAAAAATAAAAGTTGGTACTCTTTCAATTTCAAAACCTTCTTGTAAATTATCAGGTGTAGATTTATTTCTGTCAACAGCAATAAATTCTAAACTATTATAATTGAAATCAGCCGCGTCTAAAATTTTATAAAAAACCGGTGTTTGCTCTTGACTATCACCACACCAAGTTCCCATAAATGCTTTTATAGTTACTTCTTTTAATAATGGTTTTAACTTTTCTATAACCTCATTATTTAATTTATAATCTTCGTAATTAAAATTAAACCACTCATTAAAAGGTTTTTGAAGAAAACTTTCTTTGTTGACAATACCAACTAAATAGCCATCAGCATTAATTACAGCTGTTTCTTCATTTTTTTGCGCAGCACAACTTATTGAAACTATTAAAACAAAACTTAAAAGTATTTTTTTCATTTTTTTTAAAATTAATTTCAGTAAAACTACAAAATTATATTAAAGAATGTTGTGTCATTGCTTTAGGCTGTTCAACGCCCATTAATTTTAAAATTGTGGGAGCAATATCTCCTAAAACACCGCTTTCAATATTCTTTAAATCTTTGTCAACTAAAATAAATGGAACTGGACTTGTTGTGTGTGATGTATGAGGAGAACCATCAGGATTCATCATAATTTCACAGTTTCCGTGATCAGCAATTATTAACGTTGTATAATCGTTTTCATTGGCTACTGTAACAACATCTTTCACACATTGGTCAACTGCTTCACAAGCTTTAATAGCGGCTTCCATAACACCTGTATGCCCAACCATATCTCCATTTGCGAAGTTTAAACATACAAAATCGACTTCTTTTTTATTTAATTCAGGAATAATTGCATCTCTAATTTCAAAGGCGCTCATTTCTGGTTGTAAATCATATGTTGCAACTTTTGGCGATGGACATAACAATCTTTTTTCTCCTTCAAACTCTTGCTCTCTTCCTCCTGAAAAGAAAAATGTTACGTGTGGATATTTTTCAGTTTCAGCAATTCTAATTTGCTTTTTACCGGCTTTTTCTAATACTTCACCTAAAGTTTCTTTTAAATTATCTGAATTATAAATTACATTGATATTTGTAAAAGTTTCATCATAATTTGTCATTGTATTATAATGCAAAGGCAAAGTTTTCATATCAAACTCTGGAAAATCTTTTTGTGAAAGAACGTTTGTAAGTTCTCTTCCTCTATCAGTTCTATAATTGAAGAAAATAACAACATCATCTGCTTTAATTTGTGTTTTCGGATTGCCTTTTTCATCCATCATAATAATTGGATTGATAAATTCATCAGTCACATTATTTTTATAACTTTCTTTAATGCTTTCAACTGCATTGGTAGATTTTGTACCAGTAGCATTAACCAAAGCATCATAGGCTATTTTAACACGCTCCCAACGATTATCACGATCCATCGCATAGTAACGCCCCGTAATTGAAGCTAATTCACCTGCTGATTTGGTCATGTGCTCTTGAATGTCATTAATAAAATATTCTCCTGATTTCGGGTCGCAATCTCTACCATCAGTAAATGCATGTAAAAACACATTTTTAGCATTGTTTTCAGCAGCTACGTCTAACAATCCTTTTAAATGATTTATATGTGAGTGAATTCCACCATTAGAAACCAAGCCTAGTAAATGAATATTTTTATTGTTTTCTTTTGCATAAGAAAGCGCATCTAGTAAAACTTTTTCTGTTCCCAACGTTTTATTTTCAACAGCCATGTTAATTTTAACTAAGTTTTGGTACACAATTCTATCAGCACCTAAATTCATATGACCAACTTCACTATTTCCCATTTGCCCAATAGGCAATCCAACATGTTCACCGTCAGTTCTTAAACTTGCATTTGCGTAACTATTGTATAAACTATCTATATAAGAAGTTTGTGCGTTAAAAATTGCTGAAACTTTTGGGTCTTGTGTAATTCCCCAACCATCTAAAATCATTAAAATCACTTTCTTATTCATCAGAATATCTATTTATTTTTTGAATGCCAAATATACGAAGTATTCAACGTAAGAACTTTATTATTAGGTCTTAAATTCATCTGAAATTTACTAAAACGATTGCGGGAATTTTTTAAAGCACAAAGAAAATCACTCATTTATATCACTTTTTAGTGTACTCACATCAAATAGCTGTTAAGGAGTTGTTAATTAAGATTTTAAAGCATAACAAATAGCTGGTTTTGTCGTCTTTATTAAAAACTATATTAACTTTTATCTATTAAACATTATGAAAAAAATAATCTTATCAATCGCCTTACTATCTGTTATTTTGGTTTCTGCAAAGAATGAAACTCCTAATAATAATTTTAAAATTACACCTTCAACGTATACAATGAGCGTTAATGCTTTTTGTAAACTTATTCAAATGGGAGATTATGAAACAGTAAAATCTTTAATTGAAGACGGTATAGACGTTAACAAAAAGTCTGTAGGTTTAACACCATTAATGTATGCAGCAAGACATAATAAAGCCAAAATCACCAAATTATTAATTAATAATGGTGCAAAATTAAAAGTTAAATCTGACGGAAAAGGATTTACGGCTTTAAGATGGGCTGAACTTTCTAATGCTAATGATGCCTTTGAAATAATAGAGTCTGCATTAGAAAATCAAAAAAGAAGAAAAAGAAGAAATAGAAAATAACATCTATTCAAATTGTTATTGTTAGGTCGAATTTAATATTCGGCCTTTTTTATTTTATGAATGGTTTACAACTCAATTTTTAAAAATTTGTAACTTACCAACATAAAATGAAATAAATGTCAAAAGCAATAAAATTTAATAAAGTAACCAAAAGGTTGCCAAAACACTTACACAAATTTATTGTTAAACAACCTTATAAAAATTACACAGCGCAAAACCAAGCAGTTTGGCGTTATGTAATGCGAATAAATATTGATAATTTAAGCACAATTGCTCATGAATCATATATTGATGGATTAGAAAAAGCTGGAATTTTAACCAATAACATTCCAAAAATGGAAGGAATGAATCGTATTTTAAAAGAAATTGGTTGGGCAGCAGTTTCAGTTGATGGGTTTATTCCGCCAAATGCTTTTATGGAGTTTCAAGCTTATAATGTCTTAGTTATTGCATCAGATATTAGAACATTAGAACATATTGAATATACACCTGCCCCAGATATAATTCACGAAGCTGCGGGTCACGCACCAATTATTGCAAATCCCGAGTATGCTGAATATTTAAGACGATTTGGAGAAATTGGTTGCAAAGCAATTTCATCAGCCAAAGATTTTGAAATGTATGAAGCTATTCGATTGCTTTCTATTTTAAAAGAAGATCCAAATTCTTCAGAAGGTGAAATAATAAAAGCTCAACAAATAGTTGAAGAGTTACAAAATAGTATGGGTGAGCTTTCTGAAATGGCTCAAATTAGAAATTTACATTGGTGGACAGTTGAATATGGTTTAATTGGAGGTTTAAATTCTCCAAAAATTTATGGTGCAGGATTACTTTCATCTATTGGAGAAAGTAAATGGTGTTTGACAAAACAAGTGAAAAAAGTTCAGTATACTATTGAGGCTGCCACACAAAATTTTGATATTACAAAACCTCAACCTCAATTATTTGTAACTCCAAATTTCGCACATCTAAGTTTTGTTTTAGAGGAATTTGCTAATAAAATGGCATTAAGAAAAGGTGGCTTAAATGGTATTCAAAAATTAATAGATTCTAAAAATTTAGGAACAATTGAATTAAGTACAGGCATACAAGTTTCAGGAGTTTTTACAAATGTTATTGTTGATAAAAACAAGAAGCCAATCTATATTCAAACAAGTGGAAATACTGCATTAGCTAGTAGAGATAAAGAATTAATAGGTCACGGAATAGATTACCATTCAGAAGGTTTTGGAAGCCCCGTTGGGAAATTAAAAGGCATTAATTTAGCCATAGAAGATATGTTTCCTAAAGATTTAGAAGTTTATGGAATTTATGAAGCAAAAAAAACTACGTTAGTTTTTGAAGGAAATATTAAAATTGAAGGAGAAGTAATTACTGGAAAACGAGATTTGAAAGGGAAAATTCTACTAATTTCTTTTAAAAACTGTACTGTTACACACAATAACACAGTGCTTTTTAAACCCGAATGGGGAATTTACGATATGGCTGTTGGGAAAGAAATAACTTCAGCTTACGCAGGGCCAGCTTCTGCAAATTCATTCAAAAATATTGGTAAACTTTCTAAAGAAAAAACGCATAAGATTAAGTATTCTGCAAAAGAATTAAAGCTCCACAAATTGTACAAAAAAGTTGCTAAAATGCGCAAAAATATAGTTTTAGACATTGATAAACTGACTTCTGTTTTTGTAATTCTTAAAGGAAATTACAGCACAGATTGGTTATTACCTCTAGAAATTTTTGAACTTGTTTATAACTCAAAAAGCAAATTAGAATTAGAATTATTAAATTATTTAACTCAATTAAAGGAACTTAAGAAATATACTCAACTCATAGATAGAGGTTTAAAATTAATCAAAAAAAATAATTAGTAACCTTCATTACCAAAATTTACATATAAACAGTTATATTTGCGCCTAAATTAAAATTAAAAAAATGAGTTTTTTCGGTTTATTTGGAGGCGATACTGGTGGAGAGTCTATTGAAGAATATTTAAATGATGGTGCAATTGTTATTGATGTTAGAACTGTTGAAGAGTTTTCTGGCGGACATGTGAGCGGTTCAAAAAACATTGTTTTAAATGTAATACCAAGTAAAGTTGCAGAAATTAAAGCTATGAATAAAAAGGTAATTGCTGTTTGTAGAAGTGGTGCTAGAAGTGGACAAGCAACATCCTTTTTAAAACAACAGGGTATTGATGTAATTAATGGAGGACCTTGGCAAAACGTAGACAAATTTGTAAAATAAAATAAGTCATATATAACAAAAAAGAGAAGCTGTAGCTTCTCTTTTTTGTTATAACTTAATATTATAATTATTTTGTAAATCTTTTCTTTTTTTCTCTAAATCTGCTATAAACTTTTTATGCTGTTCAGAATTTGAGTTGAAAGGTTTGTGTGCCAACCCTCTTTGAATTGTATCAACTTCTTTTTGAATAGTTACTATTTTTTCATCAATCCAAACATATTGAAACTGTTCCCAAATATAATTAATTGCAGTTTCATTAGGGTGAATCATATCACTATTGTAAAAACGATACTCACGTAAATCATCTTGCATAATTTCATACGAAGGAAAGTAATAAAGCTTATTCCTTTTATCCGTAATTTGATGAATGGCAGCTAATAAATGTGCTTTACTTTGAGAGTTTTCAACAAAACCATCTTTTAAATGACGAACTGGACTTACAGTAAAAACAATGTTTATTAATGGATTTACATCCTTAATAAGGACACACATATTTTCTAATGAAGCAATAATTTCTTTTACTAAAAGTAACTCTTTTAAAAACTTTTTTTGAGGTACTTTATGGCAATTTCCAGCAATTACACCTGTTTCAATAAAACGATATACCCAAGAGCTACCAAGTGTAATTATAATGTGTGTAGCTTCTTTTAGTTGTTTATTTGTTGCTAAAATTGTCTCATTTAAATTTTGAAGTAATTCGTTTTTATCACTAGAACTTAAATCAGAATGTGCATCAAAACAGTGCCAACGCTCATTTAATTGGAAAATATCTTTTTCTGAATATATTTCTTCATTTATAGCTTTTGTAATTAGATTTTCAATAGCAATTGGATTGAATAAAATCCCAAACGGATTACTTACAGCATTAAATTTAAAGTAATTTAATTTTTTGTAGATGTTCTCTGAAAAGCAAGAACCAATTAGCATCAATTTAGAAGTATAATCTATTTGATTACGTTCTTTTTGAAGTTGAATGTTGGTTCTGAAATTCATTTTATATAGTTGTACAATTATCGTCATGCTAAACTTGTTTCAGCATCTTTTTATGAGACCCTGAATCAAGTTCAGGGTGACGA
>NZ_WTAR01000053.1 GCF_013139515.1 Lutibacter sp. | reverse complement strand
TAAAACTTTCGCTAAACGAATTCCTCCTTTTTGCAATTGAGAACGCACCACTCCAAAATTATCGTACATATATCTATACCCTAATTTATCACCTGTTTTTGTAGATTTATATGCTTTTACAGCAAATACCTGCGTTTCATTTGCCCAATCTGCAACACTACCTTTTTGTAAAAATTTCACTTGTTCTTTTGAAATTTCATCAACATTGCTAGCAAGTTCAGTATATGTCATATTAAAATGGTTGATCATATTACTATCCCAAACTCTATGCAAATTAGTACCATTGTTAAACCATTGTACTTGAATATCATTTCCTCCTTTATCTTCTTTTCTACCAACATGCATTGGCTGATGCAAATCCCCTATTAAATGTACCAACATTTTAATATAAAACACCTTATCTTCTTTAGAAGATTTCTCATCTAAAATAACAGCTTTACATTTTTCAATTCCAGTAACTAAATCTCCCTTAGGATTCTTCACTGCATCTTCATATTTAACACCAAAAGGCATATTTACATAATGCCAAGAGTAAAATTCATTATAACGTTTGTCTGATTTTATATCATCTCCAAAAGTAGAAACTAATGCTAAACTTTGACCGTCTAAAAGGTCTAAAATTGCCCGTTTGGTTTTTCCTTTTAAATAATCTGTCGCGATTTCGCCTATAGCTCTGTGCCCGGTTGCTCCCCAATCTGGAGAACTTGCATTTAATGCTGAAAATGATATTAAAAATGCTACTACTATAAATATTGATTTTACTGACTTCATTGTTCTTTATTTTCAGCTAAGATAAAAATAAAGTTTGTTAAAAATTTGGAAATAACAAAAAATAATTTATATCTTTGTGATATCATTTTAATATCATTTTAAAAGAAATATTATGACAGAAGAAAAAATTATTAAATTATCAAGTGGCTATTCAATGCTAATCATATTCGTTATATTCATTATTGGTGCGATTACAAATATTGTATTGGGGATGATTCCTTTATTTATTATTTTTTTATTGCTAATAATTATTAGTATACCAGGTTTCTTTTTGGTAAACCCTAATACATCAAAAGTAATTTTACTTTTTGGGAAATACATTGGAACTGTAAAAGACAATGGATTTTATTGGGCAAACCCATTATATACAAAAAGGTCCATCTCTTTAAGAGCCAGCAACTTTGATAGTGAGCGAGTTAAAGTAAATGACAAATTAGGGAATCCAATTATGATTAGTACTATTGCTGTTTGGAAAGTAAAGGACACTTTTAAAGCCGCGTTTGATGTAGATAATTATGAAAATTTTGTACGTGTACAATCAGATGCTGCTGTAAGAAAATTAGCAAGTTTATATCCTTATGATAATTTTGAAGATGATGGCAAAGCTGAAGAAATTACGTTAAGAGCAAGTGTAAACGAAGTAAGCGAAGCTTTAGAAAAAGAATTAGCTGAACGTTTAGGTATGGCTGGGATTGAAGTTTTAGAAGCACGCATTGGTTATTTAGCTTATGCACAAGAAATTGCAAGCGCCATGCTTAAAAGACAACAAGCTACTGCAATTATTGCTGCGCGTCATAAAATAGTGGAAGGTGCTGTTAGTATGGTAGAAATGGCAATAAATAAACTAAGTAAAAATAATATTGTTGATTTAGATGAAGAACGAAAAGCAGCAATGGTAAGTAATTTAATGGTGGTATTGTGCTCTGATAAAGATGCTTCTCCTATTGTTAATACAGGAACTTTAAATCACTAAAATGGTTATTTATATTATCGTAATTATTATCATAGTCTTAACAACATTCCCAATTAGTTTATTTATTTAAAAAATACATTATGAAAGAATATAAAATCATAAAGCCTGATAGTATGTGGGCTTACAAAGATCAAACATTTGAAGATATGTTTAACAAATTTGGAGCTCAAGGATGGCAAGTTATCAATGTTTCTTTTGACCAATCAGGTAACATTCGAAAAGCTGTACTTGAACGCGATAAAAATAGATAACCTAAAAACATGAAAGAATATAAAATTATTAAGAAAAACTTTTGGAAAAAAGATGATGTTTTTGAAAATGCTTTGAACCAATTAGCCAGAGAAGGTTGGGAAGTAAAAAGTGCTGTTGGAGATAACCATGGAAATTTTTCAAAAGTTATTTTAGAACGCGATAAAAACAGATAAAAAATGAAATCAAATTACTCAAAAATTGGTGCTGGAATTGCACTTGGAATAGGAGTTGGTGTTGCTTTAAACAATATCGGACTTGGTGTTGCGTTTGCGATTATTTTTTCAACTGCCTTTACTCAGATACCTAAAAAAATATAAGATGAAAGTATTTATTGAAGAACAAAAATTTACACAACCTTTGGTAATTGTAGGGTTATCAATAGCATTTATTGTTGTTAGTTTTTCAATAATACAAGAATGGGAAAGTATTTCTAACGGAACTATTGGAGAAAAAATTAGTGGATTAAGCGGCTTAGTAATAATTTTACTAATTGCAATACTTTTTGCTAAATTAAAACTTAAAACTAGGATAGACGAAAGGGGCATTTATTATCAATATTTCCCACTACATTTTTCTTACAAACTTATTGAATGGAGCCAAGTTTCAAAATGTTATATTAGAAATTACGATGCAATTTTTGAATATGGTGGCTGGGGAGTGAAATTTAGTTTCAGAAAGAAAAAAGGAAAGTCCTTTACAACAAAAGGAGATATTGGTTTACAATTAGAATTAAATAGTG
>NZ_WTAR01000028.1 GCF_013139515.1 Lutibacter sp. | reverse complement strand
CTATATTAGAATTGCATAAATTATCAACAATAACAATTGAATATCCACTATTTATTAGTGCTACAACCGTATGAGAACCAATATATCCCATCCCACCAGTAACTATAATTTTTTGAGTTTTCATTTACCTTATAATAATAAACGTTAAATTTACATTTATTTTTTAATAAATAAAATATTTTAATCTAAAATTAATAAATAAGTAAAAATTAAATTGTTTGAATTGCTTTAAATCTATTGAAGTTTATTGATTTAATACTTCATCTTCATGTTCCATTCTTTATTTAAAAAGTCAAGAAGTTTGCAGTAAATTAATCCATGAGTACCAACTCCATGGCCAACACCGTCTAAGATTACAGTTTGTACTTTACCTCTTTTATTTTTAATTGCTTTAGCAAAATGAATTGTTTGCATATAGTCTATTGTAGGGTCGGCTTTTCCGTGAAAGAGAAGTGAAGTAGGAGGAGGTGTTTTTATTTGATAAATTGCTGAAGCATTTTTCTTTTCTTCTCCACTAGTTCCTATAAATTTTCCTTTACCAAAACGTCCTAAACCTCTTTCATAAGCATTATAAAGTCCCCAATACCCAATATATGTAGCACATTCTGGCGTGTGTTGAGCAGCAATAGCTGATAAATGACCTCCTGCAGACCCACCTGATAGTGCCAATCTATCCATGTCAAATTGATAGTTATTTTTATTATTTCTAACCCAATCAATAGCATCCATAATATCACTCATGGTTTTTTTGAAAGTGCCACCGTTTTTAACAAGTCTGTATTGTACTCTCACGCAAGCAACACCTCTTTCTGCTAAAATTTTTGATTCTGGTAGTAATTTTGTTGGACTTCCATTTACCCAACCACCTCCGTGAATTAATATATCAACTGGAAATGGCCCTTTTACACCTTGAGGAATATCTACAAATAATTTAAGGTCTATACTATCTGTTTTTTTATAAATTATGGTATCAGTTTTAAAAGTGTAGGGCCCAGATGGTATTGGCAAATGTTTTCTATGAATTTCAGTTAGATTAAAATTAGCAAAATAAACTGTACCGTTTTTAGTTTCATTTATATTTTCAATTCTCTTTTCAACACCTTTGTCTTTTTTTCGAAAAGGGAAACCCGTCGGAAACATATAAACTTTATAAGTGCTACCTCCTTTATTACCCATCATAAATTCAAGGCTAAAATTTTCCCACTTTGATGATTTATTTAAGCGTATTAATCTTCTATTTAATTTTTTTTTGAAATTTTCTTCAATAATAACTATAGGGTTTAGATTAGCATTTCCCTTGTAATTAAATTTAAGTTTATAATACGTGTCCTCCTTAAAATTGATGATTTGGTAAAATCCTGAAGTTATATTTTTTAGGCTGTCTCTTTTTAAATATTTGATACTTTTCCCTAAAATACCTTTAGGAACTTCACTTGAAATTGAAAAGTTATTCGTTCCTACTACAGTCCAATTATTAAAATTATTTTGAAAATTTCCATTTTTTATGGTTTCAAAAACAGGTTCATTAAATGGTTTTAATTTTTGAGCTTTAACTTCAAGCACTAGTAAAAAGAAAATAAGAAGCGTAAATAAACTTTTTGTATTACACATAATTTGTAAAATAAAATACTAGTCACTTCCTTTAAAGCAAAAAAGAAAAATTATTATTTGCTATTTTGTAAACGGTAGTCTCAACCACTGTTCACAATAAAGATTAATTAACCTAAATTTTAACTGAAAAAAAAATTACAACTCGAAATTGTAGCCCTTAGCTATAAATTTATCAAATTTTTCGCGATTAAATTTATACAAAAAAGCTCCTTTTTTAGATCCTGTTTTATCTTTTTCTTCTGTTTTTGTTAAAATATCAAATGATAGTATTTTTTTTCTAAAATTTCTATCATCTAATTTTTTTTGATAAACACATTGATACAATATTTGCAATTGAGGAATTGTAAATTTTTCTGGAAGTAATTCAAAACCAATAGGTTGATATCTTGCTTTGGCTCTTAATTTATTAATAGCATCATCAACCATCTTTCTATGGTCAAAAATTAAATCAGGAATATTATCTAAATCAAACCAATGAGCATCATATTTTTCAACACTTTCTAATTCAAAAGCATCAATTCTAATTAAGCTATAATGCGCTACAGAAATTACACGTTCACCAGGGTCTCTATCAATATCACTATACGTTTGAAGTTCTTGCATGTAAATACCTTTAAGGCCTGTTGACTCTAAAAGAACTTGCTTTGCAGCATCATTTAAACTTAAATTTTCTTTAATAAATGCTCCAATTAAAGACCAGGCACCTTTTAAAGGCTCAACTTTTCTTTTGAAAAGTAATAATTTTAAATTTTCTGAATCAAAGCCAAAAATAATGCAGTCTACAGCTACTAATATTTTTTCTTGACCTTTATACACAAGTGAAGTGTCTAATAATTTCATACTATTTATTGAATCTTATATTATGTAAAAATATGAAATTTATTTCAGTTTTAACTTTTCGGTATTATTATAGTCTTTACCTCTTATTTTTTCAAAAGAGAGAAGCATTTCTTTTAATTTTTCTTTATTAGTTTCAGCTAAATTATTTTGTTGACCAATGTCTTCTTTTAAATTGTATAGTTGAAATTTTTTAGAATTAGCAGTTTCAATATTTACAGATGTAACTATTTTTCTTCCTTTATATGGAGGTATCATTACCCAATCTCCTTGTCTAAATGCTGTTCTAGTAGTTGCTTCAATAATTAATTCTTCTCTTCCTTTTGCATTTTCACCTAAAAAAACATCTAATAATTCTTCACTGTCCTGCACAGTAACATCACTTCCAACTAACTTTGCCAACGATGCTAATACATCTACTTGAGATACCAATGCATCAGAAGTAAAAGGTTTTATAGTACCTTTCCAATATGTAAAAAATGGCACGTGGGTACCTGCTTCAAACAAACTATATTTACCACCTCTAAAAGGACCTGCAGGAGTATGATTTCCTAATTTTTCAACAGCATCATCATAATATCCATCGTTTAAGACTGGGCCATTATCACTTGTAAAAACTATTAATGTATTTTCTAATAAGCCTTCTTTTTCAAGTGTTTTTACAAATTCTCCAATACACCAATCAGCCTCTAAAATAACATCTCCTCTTGGACCTAAACCAGATTTCCCAACAAAACGTTCATGGGGTGTACGTGGTACATGAGGTTGTTGCATTGCATAATACAAGAAAAATGGTTTGTTTTTATGCTTTGTAACATACTCTTGAGCTCCTTTTAAAAAAGTATCTGCCATATCTTCATCTCTCCAAAGTGCTGTTTTACCACCTTTCATATAGCCAATTCTTGGAATACCGTTTACAATACTGCTATTATGCCCGTGATGCCACTTTAATTTTAATAGTTCTGGATTTTTTTTACCCGTAGGCTCTCCTTCAAAATTCTTTCTATAATTAACTTCAATGGGATCATTTGGATCTAAACCAACAACATCTCCATTTTCTATATAAACAGTAGGTACTCTATCTTGTGTTGCAGCCATGATGTATGAATAATCAAAACCTACTTCGTTTGGCCCAGGACTTACTCTCTCGTTCCAATTAACATTTCCACTTCCAAGACCTAAATGCCATTTACCAACAATACCCGTATAATACCCCTTTTCTTTTAACATTTTAGGAAGAGTCATTTGCTCTGTACCAATAATTAAAGGTGCTGTTCCAGGTAAAATTTTTGCTTTCTTTTCTCTCCATGGATATCTCCCTGTGAGTAAAGCATACCTACTTGGTGTACACGTTGCTGAAGTTGCATAACCATTGTTAAAACGTACTCCTTCATTTGCTAATTTATCTAAATTTGGTGTTTTAATTTCAGTCGCTCCGTTAAAACCAACATCACCATATCCTAAATCATCTACATAAATTACAACAATATTTGGTTTTTTTTGTTCTTCAGATGCTGTTTTAGTGTTTTCATTTTGATCTCCTTTATTCTTACAAGCGTTAAAAGCTACAAGGATGCATATTAAAATAAGTTTTTTCATTAGTTGTTTTTTATAGAAAATTTAAAAATTGTTGCTTGATAATATTCTTGTTCGGGTGATAAAACTGATGATGGAAATGTTGGTTCATTAGGCGAATTTGGGAAGAATTGAGTTTCCAAGCAAAATGCATGTTGATTTTCAAAGATGCTGCCTATTTCCTGTTTAGTTGCTTTGTTTAAAAAATTACCAAGATATAATTGAACACCTGGTTTTGTAGTATAAACTTCCATTTTTCTTCCGCTTTCTTCATCAAAAACTATTGCAGCTATATTGTTGGTTGTTTTGTTGAGTACAAATGTATGATCGTATCCAGATGCTAACTGTAATTGTATATTTTCTTCATTAATATTCTCTTCAATTTTAGTTAATTTAGAAAAATCAAAAGGAGTGTTCTTTACAGGTTTAAGATTTCCTTTTGGAATTAAATGCTCGTTTATTGGAAGAAAATAATCTGCATTAATTTTTAAATTATGATTTAATACTGATGAATTGGAATTTCCTGTTAGGTTAAAATAGGAGTGCTGAGTTAAGTTTACTATTGTTGTTTTATCAGTAGTAGCAAAATATTCAACTTTTAATTCATTAGCATTAGTAAGTTTGTATATAACTTTAACAGTTAAGTTACCAGGATAACCTTCTTCCATATTTTTGCTTAAATAGGATAATTCTAAACCTACAAAATCTTCTCCTTCAATAGGTTTTGTATCCCAAATAGCTTTATTAAATCCGTTGACGCCACCGTGTATATGGTTACCATTTTCATTTATAGACAATTGATACTCTTTTGCATTTAACGTAAATTTCCCTTTTGCTATTCTATTACAAAATCTACCTACAATTGCTCCAAAATAACCTGGATATTTAATGTATTCATCTAAATTATCAAAACCCAAAACTATATTTTCTGTAATTCCATTTTTGTTAGGTACTTTTAATGAAGTTATAATACCTCCATAATTTGTTATTTTGGCACTAATTCCATTTGAGTTTTTAAGTGTAAATAAGAGTATTTGTTTAGAATTTATTTTCCCAAACGGGTGAGCTTCTATATTCTTACTTAAAGTGTCTTTTGGTGCTATGTTATTATTTTGAGTCATTAATAATTGTAACTTTTTTAGGGTTGAATTAATGTTATTACTTTGTATATTTTTCTTTTTACAAGAAATGAATCCTATAAAGAAACATAATAAGATGAGTTTTTTCATTAAGTTATTTTATTAGAATTCTAAACAATTAAAACTTATCTTGTTATTTAATTTATTTCAGAAAGTTATCCGAACCAATTATTCTAAGTATTTATTCATCTTTAGTTTTTTAGGGGTTCTTCATTCCAAATATCTGTTCTAAATGATGTGGCTGGTAGGCCTTCTGTATTAAATAATGTACCTTTTACACAATTTTTAAATGCATA
>NZ_WTAR01000067.1 GCF_013139515.1 Lutibacter sp. | reverse complement strand
TAAAACTTTCGCTAAACGAATTCCTCCTTTTTGCAATTGAGAACGCACCACTCCAAAATTATCGTACATATATCTATACCCTAATTTATCACCTGTTTTTGTAGATTTATATGCTTTTACAGCAAATGTCTGAGTTTCATTTGCCCAATCTACAACACTACCTTTTTGTAAAAATTTCACTTGTTCTTTTGACATTTCATCAACATTACTAGCAAGTTCAGTATATGTCATATTAAAATGGTTGATCATATTACTATCCCAAACTCTATGCAAATTAGTACCATTGTTAAACCATTGTACTTGAATATCATTCCCGCCTTTATCTTCTTTTCGTCCAACATGCATTGGCTGGTGTAAATCACCTATTAAATGCACCAACATTTTAATATAAAATACTTTGTCCTCTTTTGAAGAGTTTTCGTCTAAAATAACCGCTTTACATTTTTCAATTCCGGTAACTAAATCTCCTTTAGGATTCTTAACAGCATCTTCGTATTTAACACCAAAAGGCATATTCACATAGTGCCATGTATAAAATTCATTATATCGTCTATCTGATTTAATATCATCTCCAAAAGTAGCAACCAATGCTAAACCTTGCCCATTTAAAAGTTCTTTTATTTTGCGCTTTGTTTTCCCTTTTAAATAATTTTCTGCTATTTCTCCAATTGTTCTATGCCCTGTAGCTCCCCAATCTGGATTTATTGCTTCCATTGATGAAAAAGCAATTAAAAAAACGCCTAATATATATATTGATCTTACTGATTTCATGTTTTATTATTTTCAGCTAAGATAAAAATAAAGTTGATTAAAAATTTGGAAATATCAATAAATTATATATATCTTTGTGATATCATTTTAATATCACTTTAAATCAATAAACATGAAACAAGAAAAAATTATAAAAGTTAAAAACGGCTATTTTATGTTGTTTATGCTACTGCTATTTATAGCCGCTGGTATTTTTAGCATAGTAAAATCTTCAGAATGGGGTTTCGCCTTCCTATTTCTAACCATTATAACATTACCTGGATTCTTTTTAGTAAACCCAAATACTTCTAAAGTAATTTTACTTTTTGGTAAATATATTGGAACAGTTAAAGACAATGGTTTTTACTGGGCTAATCCATTTTATCGTAAAAAAGCAATTTCACTCAGAGCAAGTAATTTTGATAGCGAACGTGTAAAGGTAAATGACAAGCTTGGTAATCCAATTATGATTAGTACGATAGCCGTATGGAAAGTAAGAGATACTTATAAAGCTGCTTTTGACGTAGATAATTATGAGAATTTTGTACGCGTACAATCTGATGCGGCAGTTAGAAAATTAGCTAGTTTATACCCATATGATAATTTTGAAGATGATGGAAAAGCAGAAGAAATTACGTTAAGAGCAAGTGTAAATGAAGTAAGCGAAGCTTTAGAAAAAGAATTAGCTGAACGCCTAGATATGGCAGGTATTGAAGTTTTAGAAGCTCGAATAGGATATTTAGCTTATGCGCAAGAAATTGCAAGCGCAATGCTTAAACGACAACAAGCTACAGCAATTATTGCTGCACGACATAAAATTGTTGAAGGTGCTGTTAGTATGGTAGAAATGGCAATAAATAAGCTAAATAAAAATGCTATTGTAGAATTAGATGAAGAACGAAAAGCAGCAATGGTAAGCAATTTAATGGTAGTACTTTGTTCAGATAAAGATGCTTCTCCTATTGTTAATACAGGAACTTTAAATCATTAATATGATCTCAATTATAGTTTATGTAACTCTATTAATATACATAACCATTACATCATTAATTTAATAATATGAAAGAATATAAAATAATTAAGCCTGATAGTATGTGGTCCTATAAAGATCAAACATTTGAAGATATGTTTAACAAATATGGTTCTCAGGGATGGCGAGTTATCAATGTCTCTTTTGATCAATCTGGAAACATTCGCAAGGCCGTTCTTGAAAGAGATAAAAACAGATAAATCATAAGCATATGAAAGAATACAAAATAATTAAGAAAAACTTTTGGAAAAAGGATGACGTTTTTGAAGATTTACTCAATCAATATTCTAGAGAAGGCTGGTCTGTTAAATGCATTACTCATACAGAAGGGCATTTCTCAAAAGCATTATTAGAACGTGATAAAAACAGATAATAGTATGAAGTCAAATTATTCCAAAATTGGTGCAGGAATTGCACTTGGTATAGGAGTTGGTGTTGCTTTAAACAACATTGGACTAGGTGTTGCTCTTGCCATTATTTTTTCGACTGGATTTATCCAAACTTCTAAAAAAATATAATATGAAAGTATTTATTGAAGAACAGAAATTTACGCAACCAATTGTAATTATAGGATTATTAGTTGCATTTATTGTTGTTTGTTTTTCAATAATACAAGAATGGGAAAGTATCACTAACGGAACTATTGGAGAAAAAATTACCGGTTTAAGTGGCCTAGTAATAATTTTACTGGTTGCATTCCTTTTTGCTAATTTGAAACTTAAAACTAGGATAAATGAAAGAGGCGTTTATTATCAATATTTTCCTTTTCATTTTTCATTAAAACTAATTGAATGGAACCTTATTTCAGAATGCTATATTAGAAATTACGATGCAATTTTTGAATATGGTGGCTGGGGAGTGAAATTTAGTTTCAGAAAGAAAAAAGGAAAGTCCTTTACAACAAAAGGAGATATTGGTTTACAATTAGAATTAAATAGTG
>NZ_WTAR01000142.1 GCF_013139515.1 Lutibacter sp. | reverse complement strand
CAATAAAAGCTTCTCCTCTACTATTTAATGCAACAGTTACATTTTGTGTAATAACAACTGGTGCTACGTTATCTTCAATAGTTACAACTGTAGTGGCTGTTCCTGTATTTCCGTGAATATCTGTGACTGATAAAGTAACAGTGTTTTCTCCAACGTTGCTACAATCAAAAGAATCAACATCTAATGCGTAACTTTCAATACCACAAGCATCGGTACTTCCGTTTTCAATATCTTCAACATCAATACTAAGTGTACTGCCTTCTGCATCCAACTGTAACGTAAATGGTGCTACCGTTACTACATTTGGTGCTACTGTATCTTCTACAGTTACTGTAGCAGTTGCTGTAGAACTGTTTCCGTAAATATCTGTTACTTTTAATGTAACTTCGTTTTCTCCAATATCCTCACAAGTGAAATTTGTAACATCTATTTTATAGCTATCAATCTCACAATTATCTGTTGATACATTGTCTATCATTTCTGGAGTAATACTTACTTCACCTTCAGCATCTAATTGAATCGTAATGTTTTGTGTATTTACTACTGGCGCTACGTTATCTTCAACAGTTACTATTGCTGTCTCTGATGTGCTATTTCCATTTACATCAGTTACTGTTAAGGTTACTGTAACTCCTGAAATGCTACCGTAAGTCATCATTGCATTTACTACAACTGGTCCTTCACCCATTATTCCTGTAGGTCCTACTAGTGTAGCAATTCCCGTTTGAATATCAATTTCATAAATATTACCTCTAGCTGGCGTTTGACCACCACCTGCATACAATTTACCATCAGCACCAAAATTAATACTTCCTAAACTTACACCACAAGGACCAACCATAGCTGCTTCTCCTGTCTGTAAATCTATCGTATATAATTCTGTTATACCTCCACCGCCTCTAACACCATACATAGTGCTTGAACCAGCTTCATAAGCAAGACCATTCATCCATAAACCACTATCTCCAAAAGGATCCTGAAGCCCTACAAGAGTCATTTCTGCAGTATCCATATTAATTGTAACTAATGCTCCTGATATAATACCTGAACCATATAATATACCATCTACAAATTCTAATGCTGCAGGAACATCTTCTGTTTCAAATGAAGCTATCATAGCTCCTGTTTCTGGATTAAACTCAAAGAATTCATAACAACCGTTTGGTGATTGCGCAAATGCTCTACCACTTATTGGATCAAACGCCATTGCATTAACACCTGCAGTTCCTTCATTACAAGCACCATTAATAGTACCTATTAATGAAGCTGCTCCTGTATTTATGTTTAAATCGTAGTAATTACCTTCTTTATCTCCAACACGGATTACAGAACCTGAAGAACTTGCATTAACATCTTCACACGTAAATTCATCAATATCTAGTGAATAACTTGCTATACCACAATTATCACTTGTACCACCTGAACCACTATTTATAAACATTAAATCTTTAATATCTGTAAAACTTCCTGTAGGGTTTAACAATAAATTAGTTACTTCTGTTTCTAAATCTACCGTGTATATAATATCACAACCAAAAGTTGACGAGGCAATTACTTTACCATTCCCTACATATTCTATTCCTTGTGCTGAACAACCTGAGTTATCTGGTGTATCAAAAGTAAAAAGTGATGTAACTATACTCGTTGAAATATCAATAGCATATAATTCAATTGGATCACTTGAAGTAACATAAAGTAATCTATTGCTATCATTATCATACGTTAAACCTACTGAACCATCTTGTGATACAGTTGAAAATGCACTAATTGTTTGGGTTGAAATATCATACGCATTTATTTCTCCTGACTGAAAAACAATATATAGTGTTCCATCTCCTCCAAAAGTTAAATCTTGAGGTTTTGTATTTCCCCCATCTGAAATCATTTGCTCTATCAAAGTAACAATTCCTGTATCAGTATTGTAAGAATATAAATATCTTGTTGAGCTTTGACTTTCATCAGCTCCTAAATAGTAAACTAATCCATTTTGGGTATTGTAATCAAATCCAAAATTATTATAACTTGGTAAAGTTTCATTAAACCCTTCATCTAATAAAATTTCATCCGTTACTGAATCATAATTATATAAAGAAACGTTTAATTCTCCATCCCAAGGATATAATGCATATAAACCTTGAAGGCCTCCTGAGCTATTTACGTCTCCTGGTACTATTGTCGCCAATCCACCTGCATCTAACTGTACTGTAATATTTCGTGTTGCAACTATTGGTGCTATATTATCTTCTACAGTAACTATTGCAGTTGTAGAATTGCTATTTCCAGTTACATCTGTTACGGTTAGTGTAACAGTATTTTCTCCAATATCTTCACACGAAAATGTTGTATTATCCAATGAATAACTTGCTATACCACAATTATCAGTTGAAACATTGTCTATTTGTGCTGGTGTAATAGTTACATTCCCTGTACCATCTAATTGAACAATAATGTTTTGGGTGTTTACAACTGGTACAACTGTATCTTGAATTGTTACTGTTGCTGTATTTGAACCTACATTTCCTTTTTCATCAGTAACACTTAAAGTAACGGTGTTTGCACCTAAATTTGCACATGTAAAACTTGTAACATTCAATGCATAACTTGCTATTGTACAA
>NZ_WTAR01000126.1 GCF_013139515.1 Lutibacter sp. | reverse complement strand
CAATAAAAGCTTCTCCTCTACTATTTAATGCAACAGTTACATTTTGTGTAATAACAACTGGTGCTACGTTATCTTCAATAGTTACAACTGTAGTGGCTGTTCCTGTATTTCCGTGAATATCTGTGACCGATAAAGTAACGGTATTTTCTCCAACGTTGCTACAATCAAAAGAATCAACATCTAATGCGTAACTTTCAATACCACAAGCATCGGTACTTCCGTTTTCTATGTCTTCAACATCAATACTAAGCGTACTGCCTTCTGCATCTAACTGTAACGTAAACGGTGCTACTGTAACTACATTTGGCGCTACTGTATCTTCAACTGTTACAACTGCAGTTGCTGTAGAACTGTTTCCGTAAATATCTGTTACTTTTAATGTAACTTCGTTTTCTCCTATATCTTCACAAGTATAAGCTACACTTTCTTCAAAAATTCCTGATCCAACACCAGTAAGATTTCTACCTGCTGCTATACCTCTAATACCTCCAAATTCACCTGAATACACTAATTCTGGTGAACCAGAACCATCTGCAGGTGCCTTAAATACATAATCAATATTAGTGTCACCATCACCATAATCACCTTCAGAGATACTAAATAGAGTCCAATATATCATTCCTGTGCTTGCATCATAATCTATTCCGTAAGGAATACCGTCTGCTCCATCATCATATAATTCATAAGGTGTTTCACTTCCATCAGCTAAAGCTGTATAAACTTTACCTAAGTTTTTTTCAACCCAGAATAATCTTCCAGAAGCCTCATCAATAGTAATACCTCTTGGGCTATTTGCATCTATAAGGTTATTATTTTGGCTAGTACCATCTGCATTGATAACTCCAATATTCCAATCACCATGAGTTACATAATAAATCTTATCCGTTGTGCTATTATAAGTTAATGCAATTACACTTGCATCATCTATAATATTGGCTGCTGAACCTGTACCATCTGCATTAGCTACAAAAAGTCCTTCCTCATCACCTGTATAAAATATTCTATTATTATCCCAATCAAACTCAAAATCATGGTGTTCATACCCTAAATTTGTATTAGAAACTGTTGATATTGTTCCTGTTCCATCAGCAGATGCACTAAAAATATCATTAGTATTCCCACCGGCATAATAAAGAATACCGCTATTTAAATTTACTTCAACACCTACTGGACCAGCTGTATCTATACCATCACTTGTATCATATAATACTGTTGGTGATCCAGAGCCATCTCTGTTTGCTGACCATACAGTTCCATTGTATGTTCCTGTAAAATAAAGTGTTGAAGATACTGAACCACTGCTTTTAGCAATTTCATAGCTATCTATCTCACAATTATCTGTTGAAACATTATCTATTTGTACTGGTGTTACTGTAACCTCTCCGTTCACATCTAATTGAACTGTAATGTTTTGTGTATTTACTACTGGCGCTACGTTATCTTCAACAGTTACTATTGCTGTAGCTGAATTACTGTTACCATTTACATCGGTTACAGTTAACGTTACTGTATTTTCTCCAGCATCTTCACATGTAAATTCATCAATATCTAGTGAATAACCTGCTATACCACAATTGTCTGTTGAACCATTTTCAATTTGTACTGGTGTAATAGTTACATTTCCTGTTCCATCTAATTGAACAATAATGTTTTGTGTGTTTACAACTGGTACAACTGTATCTTCAACTGTTACTGTTGCAGTTGCTGTATTGCTATTTCCATTTACATCGGTTACCGTTAAAGCAACGGTGTTTCCCCCAACATCTTTACAATCAAATGATGTAGTATTTAATGAATAACCTGCTATACCACAATTATCTGTTGAAACATTGTCTATTTGTGCTGGTGTAATAGTTACATTTCCTGTTACATCTAATTGAACAACAATGTTTTGGGTATTTACAACTGGTACAACTGTATCTTGAACTGTTACTGTTGCTGGTGCTGAATTACTATTTCCATTCACATCGGTTACTGTTAAGGTAACGGTGTTTAAACCTATATCTTTACAATCAAATGATGTACTATTTAATGAATAACCTGCTATACCACAACTGTCTGTTGAAACATTGTCTATTTGTGCTGGTGTAATAGTTACATTTCCTGTTCCATCTAACTGCACTGTAATATTTTGTGTAATTACAACTGGTACTACATTATCTTCAACAGTTACTGTTGCAGTTTCTGTATTACTATTTCCATTGTTATCAGTTACTGTTAACGCAACGGTATTTACACCAATATTAGCACATGTAAATGCACTTGGTGAAACTGATAATGAAGCAACACCACAAGCATCTGAAGAGCCATTATTAACAGCAGTTGCTGTTGTTGATCCATTTCCTGAAGCATCTAACTGTACTGTAACATTTTGTGTAATTACAGTTGGTGCTACATTATCTTGAACTGTTACTATTGCTGTAGCTGAATTACTATTTCCATTTACATCGGTTACAGTTAAAGTAACTGTATTTGCACCAACATTTGCACAAGATAAAGTACTTGGTGAAACTGAATATGAAGCTATTCCACAAATATCTGTAGAACCATTATTAACATCAGTCCCTACAAAACTTACACTACCTGCTGCATTTAGTTGTACTGTAATATCTTTTGTTACTACAACTGGTGCTGTAACATCTTGAACCGTTACTGTTGCTGTTGCGGAATTACTGTTACCATTAACATCGGTTACAGTTAACGTTACTGTATTTTCTCCAGCATCTTCACATGTAAATTCATCAATATCTAAACTATAATTTGCAATACCACAAGCATCAGTTGAACCATTTTCGATTTGTACTGGTGTAATAGTTACATTTCCTGTTCCATCTAATTGAACTGTAATGTTTTGTGTGTTTACAACTGGTACAACTGTATCTTCAACTGTTACTGTTGCTGTAGTTGATGCACTATTTCCGCTTGCATCTGTAACTGTAAACGTTACAACGTTATCTCCAAAATTAGCACACGTAAATGTGTTTGGTGATACAGATAATGAAGAAATTCCACAATTATCTGTTGATAAATTATTTACATCAGCAGCTGCAATTGTTAAGTTTCCTGTACCATCTAAATTAACGGTAATATCTTGTGTTATTGCTGTTGGATTTATTGCATCCGCCACTGTTACTGTTGCTGTATTTGAACCTACATTTCCTTTTTCATCAGTAACACTTAAAGTAACGGTGTTTGCACCTAAATTTGCACATGTAAAACTTGTAACATTCAATGCATAACTTGCTATTGTACAA
>NZ_WTAR01000008.1 GCF_013139515.1 Lutibacter sp. | reverse complement strand
ATGAATAGGTGTTTTTAATGGTGTTTTCATCGTTTTTATAGTTGTAATAACTATAGTCTGCCGTTAAAATAAAGTTTTTAAAGAAGCCTATTTCCATATTTGCAAAAGGCCTGTCGGTTGTACTTCCTGTATTGGAATATTCAGCAAAAGACTTTTGGTAACCAATCTCAAAATTAGGCGCATCTTTAAATTTACTTGCAACACTTGCTTGGTAACTGTGCGAAATTGTTTTAGAGCTTATTTGTTGGCTATTTACAATATTATTAAATATAGAATTGCTGAAATTTGCTCTAAAATTGGTTTTTAGCTTGCTATATGTTTTTCCATACCTAAAATTAGCAGAAAACGTTTCATCGGCTAAACTTGAATTTACTGGATACGAAATTCTATCAACTCCCAATAATTGAGTACTATTTTTAATACCGTCTAATTTTTTAGTGTAATTAATTGAAGCGTGAATATTAGTAAACGAAAACATACTAAAACTAAAATAACTTAATGAATATTTATGGTATAAAGCATTTTCTAAATCTCTGTTTCCGCCTGTTAATGATTTATAATTTGCCAACATATATCCTTCAGCTATTTTATTGATGTCTGAAAATTGGGTCCTAATTGAGTAATTGAATCGTAAACTTTCAGATGATTTAAATTGTAAACGTGCATACACATCTGGCAATAATTTGGTGCTAGTTTCTTTAATTTCACTCCCTAACTGCGTGTCTTTTGTACTATAATAATGTAAACTTACCCCAGGGTTAAAAGTGAAAATACCCGAAACCATTTTGTAATGTAAGCCCACAAATAAATCTGTAAAGTTATAATCAACATCGTTTTTTATAACATCATCCTCAAAATTTAATACGGTTCCATTCTCTAACGTTTGTGAGATATTTGACGTTAAATTTTGTGAACTTAACGTACTACCAAGCGTTATATTTATATTACTTTTTGGTGTTAATAAATAATAGTAATCAAACTTTGCATCTAGCTTATTTGTACTTAATTTTTTATTCTGAATTAAATCAAAAATATAATCTCCATCTGCTGTACCTTCTGAAGGAATTATTACAAAAGGTTGTACTGTTGCAAATGAACTGTATAACGGTTCATCTTTTTGATATAAATGTTGTAATTCTGCCGAAAATATATTTTTATCATCAATGGTGTAATACAAGTTGAAATTTTGGTTTAAAGAGAAAGGTTTTTCTTCTTTATACGTATCAACGGCACCACTAATTGTAGATGTTACATCGTTTAATTCCGTTTGTTTAGATAATTTTCCGAAAATATCATAATCTATATGCACATTTTCGTTTGGCTTATATGTTGTACTAAATTTTAACAACCCCAACTGACTTCCTTGTAACGCTGAAGTTTCATTTTCTTCATTTGAAATTAAATTTCCATCCACCACTTGCGGACTATTATAAACAGTGTTAGATTGTGTAAACATTGTTGTTTCAGAATCGTTTACAATGGCAAAACCATTTAAATCTAGTTTTTTAGTTGGCGCCATACTAAAATTTAAAGCTCCAAATTTTGAAGTTATTTCTTGTGCTCTATTATTTTGAACTGTTAAAAATCCTAACCCACCAGATTCTACATTAAAGTTGGTTCCTGTACCACTCATTGTTCCACGTAAACCACCTGTAAACCTAAAATAGTCTCTTCTTGTAAAAGGTGTTTGGCCAATATTATTAACATCTGCTAATACATTTATACTCTTTTCAGGACTGTAATAAAATAGTTTTGGTTTCACAATATACTTTTCATTATCGCCAACTCCTGCATTTACTTCACCAAACCAAAAACGTTTTTTACCTTGTTTAAGCTTTATATTTATCGCAATATTATCTTCACTATTGGTAACGCCACGCATTCCAGATACTTCGTTATAATTCTTTAGTACTTGTACTTTATCAATTGCAGATGCTGGAATATTTTGTGTAGCCAACTTAGAATCTCCATCAAAAAACTCCTTTCCTTCAACCAATACTTTTTGAACTTTTTTTCCTTCAACTTCAACTTCTCCATTTTCATCAATATCTACTCCTGGTAATTTTTTAAGAATATCTTCTAATTTTTTCTCTTTTCCTGAAGTAAATGAATCTGCATTATAGCTAATAGTATCTCCAACTATTTTTATTGGCATTTCATAGGTGATTTCAACCTCGTTTAAAGCTTCGTTAGATTCCGATAATACAATATCTTGTTTTAAATTAGTTGAAGAATCAAGCACTTTAATATCAACATTTTTAGTGTCGAAACCTAAATAACTTACTTTTAAACTATACTCCTGATTTTCTTCTAAGCTTAGTTTATAATGTCCTTTTGAATCTGTTATTGAATACGATTGCAAAAATTTAGTTCCTTTTTTAAAGGCTATTACATTTGCCATATCTAATGGTTTTCCCGCAGTATCTTTAACGGTTCCTTCTAATTTTATATTTTGAGAAAATGCAACTATTGGTAAAATTATGAATATAAAAATTATGCTGTTTTTCATTTAAAATAAGTATTTCTAAATTTTATTGAATTTAAATTCCTCTAAAGTATTACAACTTCAAACTACCCACCAATCATAATTCTATGACCTCCTCCACCACTTTTCTCACGTTCATTTCTCATTCTCTCTCTCATTTCTTTTGTCTTTTCTTCAATAATTTTATCGTACGCTTTTTGAGTCACAACTTTTCCTTTTTTTGGTGCTGTTATTTCTGCTTTTTCTTTTGGGTTTATAATAATTTTAGAGCACAATATGTTTGTGTTTCCATCATTTATTTCCAGTATTAAACCTGGTAAACCCCAATAATCGTCAGGCCCATGACTTACAGGAATATCAAGTGTGTACCAAGCTGTTACAATTATAAGCTCCATTACATCTTCCTTTGGTTCATTTTCCTTTTTTTCATCATTATCATTATTATTTCTTCTTCCAAATCTGAAATTTGTATTTCTAACAGGTACTTCAATAACAGTTGTTGCTTTAAAACATAGGTGTTCACCAATCATTTTCGTTTCTTGCTCCATTTTCCATTCATATGAAATCAAATCGTCTTTAATTAAGAAGTTTTTACCACTAAATTCATTTTCTTTTGATGAAGTTTTTGTTTGTGTATTTTTATAATAATTTCCTGAAGCACCACCACCCATCATCATAAAGCGCATACCTCCACGGCCACCTCCACCTTGATCTAATTTTTCTTCTTCCTTATAAATTGAAGCCGTTTTATTGAAAGTTAACGTATATGTTTTCTCCAATTGATTTTTCATCATTTCTTTAATTCTCTTTATTCTATCAGCCGGTATTCCTGAACCTGCTAAATCCATTTCAATTGTAGATTTTGTTTGATAAATTGCTTTTCCTTGAAAACCTTGAGCACTAACTGTAGTTACTATTAACAGGAGTACAATGGCTATACTTTTTTGAAGAAATTTTTTCATTTTTATTTATTTTTTTAATTAATTTCACCACAAATATAGAAGCAATTACTACAAACTACAGTTAATTAGTGTTAACGATTGTTAAGCTATTGTGATAATACAATATATGTACTTAACTTTGAAATCATGGATAAGAAAAACTATAAATGGGTTGTTTATTTTATTAGCATTACGGTAATTACAACAATTGCTGTACAGGTATATTGGAATTTTAGGGAGTACCAAATAAACAAACAAAATTTAATTAGTAAAGTTCAATTAAGCTTAGATAATTCTGTTGAAGCTTATTTTGCTAACTTAACCAAATCAGGTATCATTACATTTACATCGTTAGATTCAATAAATTTTAAAGAAAAGACTGATACAATTTTTGTGAGTACAAACTCTAAAAGAGGTTTTAGAAAAAAAGTTGATAGTACACTAAAAAATATTGCAAAACTAGATCTTCAAAAACCTTTATTACTGAAAAACCACAGAAATAGAGCTTTCCCATTTTTTACTAAAAATCAAGATTTTCCAAAAAATATTGATAGTTTAATTTCCAAAGTTTTTATTTCTATCTCTAAAGACACTTTGAATTTAAAAGAATTAGATACTTATTTAATTGAAGAACTAAAAAGAAATAAAATTAATGTTAATTACGCATTAAAATACAACTACACGCCTAGACATGCTTTTAATGATAGTTTGGCTGAAAAAATAATTACTTATAAACTTACAAATTTTCCAAATGAGCATTTAAAAACAACTTCTAATTCTACATTTTTACCACCTAAAAGTAAGTTAGAATTGTTGTTCACTAACGAAACTGCCATATTGCTAAAAAACTCATTAATTAGCATATTATTATCACTATTGCTATCTGTAAGTATTATTGCTAGTTTACTTTATTTGTTAAAAACCATTTACAAACAAAAACAGTTAGCCGAAGTAAAAAACGATTTAATTAGTAATATTACGCACGAGTTTAAAACACCTATAGCTACTATATCAGCTGCTTTAGAAGCTATGAAAAGTTTTAATGCATTAAATGACAAAGAAAAATCTGAAAAATATATTACTATAGCAAACTCACAAGTTTCTAAATTAAATCTCATGGTTGAGAAAATTTTAGAAACTGCCACTTTAAATCATGAAGAATTAACTTTAAATAAGCACCCTTTAAATATCTGTAACTTGGTTGAAGAAGTTATTGAGAAATTTAAAATAATTAATCCAGAAAAAACAGTTAACTTTAAAAGTTCAGATACTAATGTTGTTTTAAATTTAGATAAATTTCATTTTGAAAATGCTATTGGAAATATTGTTGATAACGCTATAAAGTATGGTGGAGATATTATTAATATTAAATTAACTTCAACCAAAAACAATGTGATTCTCTTAATTAAAGACAATGGAAACGGAATTCATAAGTTTCAAAAAGAGAAGGTTTTTGAACAGTTTTACAGAATTCCAATGGGAAATACACACAATGTAAAAGGGTTTGGTATTGGCTTATATTATACCAAAAAAATTATTGAAAAACACGGTGGAAACATTCATATTATTTATGATAAAAACAACAACACTATGTTTAAAATTGAATTGCTAAATGAATAAAACTATTAAAATATTATTGGCTGAAGACGAACCTTCATTAGGTCAAATTATTAAAGAAAGTTTAGAAACCAGAAACTTTGAAGTTTTATTATGTATAAATGGTGAAGATGCACTTCAAGTTTATAAAACTGAAAATCCGCTTTTACTAGTATTGGATGTAATGATGCCTAAAAAAGACGGTTTTACATTGGCAAAAGAAGTTAGAGCAGAAAACCCAAATATTCCTATTATATTTTTAACGGCTAAATCACAAACCGAAGATGTAGTTGAAGGATTTTCAATTGGCGGTAACGATTATTTAAAAAAGCCTTTTAGTATGGAAGAGCTTATAGTTAGAATTAATTCACTATTAAAAAGAAGTAAAAACGAACTAAACACCGAAGCAATTACAATTGGTAAATTTGTTTTTAATTTAAAAAAGCAAACACTTCAAACAACTACAAAAACTGAAACACTTACCCACCGAGAAGCTCATTTATTGTATTATTTAATAAAAAATAAAAACCAAGTGTTAGAGCGTTCATTCATTTTAAAAAAATTATGGGGAGATGATGACTTTTTTAATGCTAGAAGTATGGATGTATTTATAACTAAGCTTCGAAAAAAATTAAAAGAAGACACTGTCATTCAAATTATTAATGTTAGAGGTTACGGTTATAAATTAATTTATTAACAGTTCTTTTTTGAATACAAAAATTAATTAACTTTAACGTTTTAAATTTTTACTTAAAGATTAATTATGCACGTAGCTATTGCTGGTAATATTGGAGCAGGAAAAACAACTTTAACAAAACTTTTAGCAAAACATTATAAATGGGAACCTCATTACGAGTCTGTTGATGAAAACCCCTATTTAGATGATTTTTATGGAGAAATGGAACGTTGGTCATTCAACTTACAGGTTTACTTTCTAAACAGCAGGTTTCGTCAAATACTAGAAATACGAGAAACCGGTAAAAAATTAATACAAGACCGTACTATTTACGAAGATGCTCGAATTTTTGCACCTAACTTACACGCAATGGGTTTAATGCCTAACAGAGATTTTCAAAATTATGAATCGCTATTTGAATTAATGGAACGATTGGTAACTCCACCCGATTTATTAATTTATTTAAGAGCTTCAATACCAACTTTAGTTGGGCAAATTCATAAAAGAGGTCGTGATTATGAAAACTCAATAAGCATTGATTATTTAAGCAGGTTAAACGAACGTTACGAAGCTTGGATTTCTAAATATACAAAGGGAAAGTTATTAATTATTGATGTTGATAATTTAGATTTTGTTGACAAACCAGAAGATTTAGGATTTGTTATTGATAAAATTGATGCTCAGATTAACGGATTATTTTAAAAAAATTAATATAAAAAGAAAAAGCTCGCTATAATAGCGAGCTTTTTCTTTTTATGTGAGTAAAGTTTAAGAATTCTTTTCTATAACTTCTTCAACTTTTATCTTTTTTACTTTTACCTCAACACCTTCTACGTTTTCTAACGCAGCATTAACTTCTTCTTCAGTTCCATTTAAAACTTTTACTTCTTTTGAAGTTTCACCATTATCAGTTGTAGTTGTTATAACAGTTGCTTCAACAGTGCCATCATCATTTTTAACCATTTCAACTTTTACTTCTTTAGAAATTTCTTTAGCTACAACTTCAGTAGCCGCTTTTTCTTTAGCATATTCTTCAACTTCAATAGCATCTAAAGCAATACTTGGAGCAATAACTAGAGCTACAACACTCATTAATTTTAATAAAATATTTAATGAAGGTCCTGATGTATCTTTAAAAGGATCACCAACAGTATCACCTACAACAGCTGCTTTATGAGCTTCTGTTCCTTTTTCACCTTGCTCTTCAATCATTTTTTTAGCGTTATCCCAAGCACCACCTGCATTAGATTGAAAAATAGCCATTAAAACTCCTGAAGTAGTTACACCTGCCAATAAACCTCCTAACATTTGAGGCCCACCAATAAAACCAACTGCTACAGGAACAATCAAGGCCAATAAACCTGGAAATACCATCTCTCTAATAGATGCATCCGTAGAAATTTCAACACATTTTTCATATTCAGCATACCCATCGGCTTCATCAAATATTTTTCTGTCTTCCTCAGATGCTTTTGACATATCAGAATCGTATTTACGCATTACTTCTAAAGCCGCTTTTAACTGAGGAATATCTCTAAACTGACGGCGAACTTCTTCAATCATTGCCATTGCAGCACGACCAACAGCATTCATAGATAAAGCAGAAAATACAAAAGGTAACATACCTCCTACTAATAACCCTGCCATAATCTCTGGTTTAGAAACATCAATTGATGTTACATTTGCAGTTTTCATAAAAGCCGCAAACAAAGCTAATGCCGTTAAAGCAGCAGAAGCAATAGCAAAACCTTTACCAATAGCAGCAGTTGTGTTACCAACAGCATCTAATTCATCAGTACGTTTACGAACTTCTTTCGGTAATTCAGCCATTTCAGCAATACCACCTGCATTATCAGAAATTGGTCCGTAAGCGTCTACAGCTAATTGAATTCCTGTATTTGCTAACATACCTACCGCAGCAATTGCAATACCATATAAACCTGCAAAATGATGTGAAACCATGATTGCAGTAGCAATTAATAAAATTGGAATAGCTGTAGACATCATTCCAACACCTAAACCTGCTATAATATTTGTTGCAGAACCTGTTTCAGATTGTTTAACAATAGAAAGCACAGGTTTTGATCCTGTACCTGTATAATATTCAGTTATTTTACCAACACCAAACCCTGCAATTAAACCAGCTAATGTTGCCCAAAACACACCCATTGCACCAAATGGTAAGCCTTCAACTGATTCAGGTAACATTGCATTTATAATAAAATATGAAGCTACAATCATTAAAAATCCTGATCCAAATTCACCTAAATTTAATGCTTTATGAGGTGAACCTCCTTCTTTCACTTTAACAAAGAGAGTTCCTATAATAGACATTATAATACCAACTGCAGCTAAAACAAGTGGTAAATAAACCGCTCCTAAACCATCAAACTTTGGTGTAAAAATATAAGCTCCTAATACCATTGTTCCAATAATTGAACCTACATACGATTCAAATAAATCGGCTCCCATACCAGCAACATCACCTACATTATCACCTACATTATCTGCTATTGTAGCTGGGTTTAAAGGATGATCTTCAGGAATACCCGCTTCTACTTTACCTACTAAATCTGCACCAACATCGGCTGCTTTTGTGTAAATACCACCACCAACACGTGCAAATAATGCAATTGATGAAGCTCCTAATGAGAAACCAGATAATACATTTAATACCATTCCTAAATTCTCAGCTCCAGGCCACATGCTTTGGTAAATCATAAATAAACCACTTAAACCTAAAACACCTAATCCAACAACACCTAATCCCATAACTGCACCACCTGCAAAAGCAACTTCTAGTGCTTTTCCTAATGATGTTCTTGCTGCTTGAGTTGTTCTAACATTTGCTCTTGTAGCGGCTTTCATCCCTATAAAACCTGCTAAAGCTGAACAAATTGCTCCAACAATAAATGATAATGCTACCATTCCGTTTGAGCCATCTTCATAAGTTCCTTTAAAAAATAATAAAATTGCAACTGCTACAACAAAAATAGCTAGTATTTTGTATTCAGCTTTTAAGAAAGACATTGCACCATCAGCAATATGCTTTGCAATTTTTCTCATTTTTTCATCACCTTCTTCTTGCTTAGAAACCCATGCGTTTTTAACAACAACAAATACAAGTGCTATAACACCGAATAAGGGTAAAAATTTTACGATTAATTCCATTTTAGATTAGTTAGTTAACAATTAATTTCGTTTTCAATGCGGCAAAAGTATCAATTTCAAACGTTTTCGCAATACTTTTGCTCAAAAAATATCTTATTTGACGAAAGTAATAAAATATGGTTTATAAAAAAAGCCATTTTTAAAATTAAAAATGGCTTTTTTTGATGCTATAAGTTTAGCTATTAGATAGTAAAGGTTCTCTTTTTTTTATGCTCACTTAAGTCGTAACGTTCTGTACAACTATCGACAATATCATATGCTTCATCAACATTTCCCCATCCTCCAACATCAACTTTCTTTTCTTCTAAATCTTTATAAACTTGAAAAAAATGTTCAATTTCTTTTACTTGATGCGGATTCATATCAGAAATATCATTTAACTGATTCCAAATTGGGTCAGAGACTGGTACACATATTATTTTTTCATCAGGGCCTTTTTCGTCTGTCATATGAAAAACTCCAATTGGCTTTACTTCCATAACACACATTGGGAAAGTTGGTTCACTTCCTAAAACCAAAATGTCTAATGGGTCTTTATCTAATGCTAAAGTTTCTGGAATAAAGCCATAATCACCTGGGTACATCATTGATGAAAATAACATTCTGTCGAATCTAATTTTATGTAATGTAAAATCGTATTCGTATTTGTTTCTACTTCCTTTAGGTATTTCAATTAGTACATCGAAGGTATTTCTTACTTTTGAACTCATTTTCTTCTATTTTAATTTTTTTTGCAAAAATACATCATTTAACGATGTATATATATTAACTTAATATGATTTTTAGAAATGAAACCCAAATGCTCCTTTAATTGCAAAATTATTTGCATTTGGTGTATCTCTATAATTCCCTCTCCAACTAAAATCTATTCTAAAAACTTTAAATATATTTCCAACGCCTACACTATATTCATAATACCCTTTTGTTGGTGCTTGGAAATTTACATTTCCTGTAGCATTTAACGCTATATTTTTATCAGAAAGTTCACCCCAAACAGCTTTTACACCAACCAACTCACGTAAATTTAATTTTCTTAATAATGGAATTCTTGAAAATAATCGTCCATTAAAACTATGTTCTAAGTGTAATGATGCGTATGTGTCTGTAACAAACTCATAATAATCTAGTAACGAGTACGTTCCTTCAATTGTGAAATATGATTGGTTACCCGGTACAACACTTAATAACCCTAAAGGAACTTCTCCAAATGTTTTACCAACTTCAAAAGTGGTAAACATTCTTCCAAAACCACCAATTAATATTGGTTGGCGATAATAAAATTGAATTTTTTCATAATCAAAATCACTATTAAATATACCTTTAATTCCTCTTGAATAATTTAAAAATAATGTTGAATACGTATCTGTTACTTCATTACGTTCTACTCCATAACCAATAGTTTTTCTGTTTGGAGTATATCGTATTGAAAAATCGATTTCAGATTGTGCTAGCTCAGATTCTTTAATTGTTTGGGATTCATCAACCCAATAATCTAAATTAAAAGTTTCTGGTGAAGCTGATTTTAATGTTCTGTAAGATGAGCCTAGCCTAAATTCAAGATTTTTTACGGGTTCTATTGATGCGTAAACGCTTGATAAATTAATTGAAGTTAATTTACTATTATCACCACTAGCAAAAAATGAAGACGATGCAAAACTACGACCTAATATATCGTTGGTTGTTGTTAAACTCACACCTATTTGCTCAACATCTCGCCTATTTCCTCCTCCAATTGTAAACCTACTTTTAGGGTTTAACATCCATTTTCCTGAAACGCCATACTTAAATTTATTGTCTTTAAATCCGTAAGCAGTGTAGGCTTGTATACGCCAAGGTTCATTACCTCCAAAAAATGTTCTACCTCCAATACGTATTCTTGTACCTTCAACATCATTTGTTCCAAATGTTGAAAATATTGGGCCAAAATCGAAATTATTAAACTCAATATATCCTGAGCCTAAAATTGAAATCAAATTATAAATTTGCTTAAACTTAGGTACCGTTTTTAAGGTGTCTAACATTTTATAAATACCTTGTTCGTTTTCGTTTAATTTTTCTTGTCTATTTACACTCCAATATTCAGTTGTTTTATTATAAATAGCATCATCATAAATATTAATTTCTTTGTTATAAAATTTAGGATCTTTCTCTTCGTTAAACTTGTAATTTTTGTACATTGTAGTTCTTCTACCGTACATTCCTTTTGCTTTTTCTTTCTTTTTAAAACTAAAATCAGAAAGCATATAATCTCTTTTCAATAAAAATATTGAATCGTTTAACACATCAAATTCTTGTTCAATATAAATATCTTTAACCCAGTTAATGTTGGCGCTTCTGTTGGCTTGCATGTTAATTTCTTTCACTGCAAATGTGGTATCGTTCACCCAAAAATCACCTTTAAATGTTAATTCGTTTTTCCTACGCGGATAATATAAAATATTGTAACACCACTTGTTATCAATAAATGCGCTATCTCTTAATACATAATTATAGGTTGAAATTCCAGCAGCTTTAGAAATTGGACTCACAAAACTTTTGTCAAAAATTTTAATGTAGCTGTCGTAAATATTATAATCTACATACAAGTCTTTTATAAATGCTATTACATTTTGATTGGATTCAAACCCAGAATTTTTATTAGCAACTAAATCTTCACGAAGGCTTTTTCCATCTTTATTTTTACCGTAAGTTTTATAAACAGATTCATTTATGAAAATTGGTAAAAATGCTTTTCCGGTAACTCTTGATGTGTCAATTCCATCAAAAACAAACTCCATTCCTTTAAATAGTCTACTTTTTTTCATAGCGCTATCTACATTATTTAAATCGAATTCTAATTTCTCATACTTTTCGTATTGATATTGATCGAATAAATAAATACCGTTCTCACGTTTTTTTGCCCAAATCTTTTTTAGAATTGCAATTGCAGGGTTTCCTTTTTTCTTAACTTTTCCACTATAAATAAACACTTCTTTTAATTGAGATGCTGCTTCTTTTAATGTAATTATTAAGTTAAAATCTCTTCTTTTTACAGGAACAATTTTAGTTTCAAAACCTAAAAATGAAACTTCTACTTGTGTATATGTTCTATTAGATTCAAGGTAAAAAACACCATTTTCGTCAGAAACTGTCCCTACAGTTGAACCAACAAAAGTAATATTTGCAAAAGGTATCGTTTCATTTTGTTCATCTTTAACAACACCGCTAACTTTTACCTGTGCAAAACCAACAGATACTATGAACAAAAGCAGTAAACTAATTAAATTATTTTTTCTTCTCATAATAAAAAAACCTTTCAAGTTTTATCTTGAAAGGAGTTTATAACGCAAATATTATGCCTTTATTTTATATATAATACATCTTTTACCGCTTTCACAACATCATTAAAGTTTGGTAACCATTCTTCTAATAATACTGGTGAATATGGTGCTGGTGTATCAGCAGTTGTAATTCTTCTAATTGGTGCATCTAAGTAATCAAACACATTTTCTTGTACTTGAAATGTGATTTCTGAAGAAATACTAGCAAATGGCCAAGATTCTTCTAACACAACCAATCTGTTTGTTTTTTTAACCGATTTAAAAATCGCTTCAAAATCCATTGGTCTAATAGTACGCATATCTAAAATTTCAACTGAAATTCCTTCTTTTTCTAAAACATCTGCAGCTTTGTAAGCTTCTTTAATTATTTTACCAAAAGATACAATAGTAACATCTGTTCCTTCTCTTTTTATATCAGCAACTCCAATTGGAATAATATAATCTCCTTCAGGAATTTCCATTTTATCACCATACATTTGTTCAGATTCCATAAAAATTACGGGATCATCATCTCTAATTGCTGCTTTTAACAATCCTTTTGCATCATAAGGATTGGATGGTATAATTACTTTTAATCCTGGTGTATTTGCAAACCAATTTTCAAAAGCTTGTGAATGCGTTGCGCCTAATTGACCTGCAGAACCTGTTGGTCCTCTAAAAACAATTGGACAAGGTAATTGTCCACCAGACATTTGTCTAATTTTTGCTGCATTATTAATAATTTGATCAATACCAACTAATGAAAAGTTAAAAGTCATAAACTCAACAATTGGTCTGTTTCCGTTCATTGCAGAACCTACTGCAATACCTGTAAAACCTAGTTCTGCAATTGGAGAATCTATTACACGTTTTGCTCCAAATTCATCTAACATTCCTTTAGAAGCTTTATATGCGCCGTTGTATTCAGCAACTTCTTCACCAATTAAAAAAATTGATTCATCTCTGCGCATTTCTTCGCTCATTGCTTCGCAAATAGCTTCTCTAAATTGTACTGTCTTCATTATATCTTATTTTAAGATTTGCAAAAGTAAGCATTTCTAAAATTAGAATCAAAAAAATAATGTTATATAAATTATACTATGCGCGCATAGTATTTTAAAAAAAATTAGTACATTCGTATTAATTAATTAAAATAAGGTATTTACTTTTATGCCTACAATTTAAAACACACAATAAAATGAAAATATTAGTTTGTATTAGTCACGTGCCAGATACTACTTCAAAAATCAATTTCACTGAAAATGATTCGAAATTTGATAGTAATGGCGTGCAATATGTAATAAACCCGTATGATGAATTTGCTTTAACAAGAGCTATGTGGTTTAAAGAAAAACAAGGCGCTACTGTTACTGTTGTTAATGTTGGAACTATAGCAACTGAGCCTACTTTACGTAAAGCTTTAGCTATTGGAGCTGATGATGCAATACGAGTGAATACTGAAGCTACTGATGGGCTTTCTGTTGCTAAAGAATTAGCCGAAGTTGTAAAAAATGGAGGTTATAACTTAGTATTAGCTGGAAAAGAATCTATTGATTATAATGGAGGAATGGTTCCTGGAATGCTTGCTGCATTGTTAGATTATAGCTTTGTAAATGCTTGTATTGGATTAGAAGTTGAAGGTGAAAAAGCAACTATTTCTCGTGAAATTGATGGAGGTAAAGAAATTTTATCATCAAACTTACCTTTAATTATTGCGGGTCAAAAAGGCTTGGTTGAAGAAAAAGATTTACGCATACCTAATATGCGTGGAATTATGATGGCTCGTAAAAAACCATTAAACATTGTTGAACCAATAAATAGCAGTGCTGCAACTGAAATTGCTTCATTTGAAAAACAAGATGCAAAATCTGCTTGTAAAATTGTAGCTGCTGATAATGTAGATGAACTTATTAGTTTACTACACAATGAAGCCAAAGTAATATAAATTATAAAAAGATTGAATGATTAAAAAGTCATTTCAATAAATAAAAATATATTTTAGACCGAGCTTTTAGAAATTAAAAAAGACTGAAATCAAATTCTAAAATCAAAAAACAAAAAAATATGTCAGTTTTAGTTTTTGCCGAAACATCGGAAGGAAAATTTAAAAAATCTGCTTTTGAAGTAACTTCTTACGGAAAAAAAGTAGCAGAACAATTAAGTACAAACGTAGTTGTATTAACAATAAATTCAAATGAACCTACATTATTATATGCATATGGCGCTGAAAAAATTTTAAACGTTTCAAATGATGATTTAAAAATTTTTAATGCAAAAATAGTTGCAAATATTATTAAGCAAGCCGCTGAAAAAGAAAGCTCACAAGTAGTTATTATTGATTCTAATACTAACGGTTTATATCTTGCATCAACCGTAGCTGTTAATTTAAATGCAGGTTATGCAAGTAATGTTGTTGCATTGCCAAGTGAAACAACACCATTTACAGTAAAAAGAAAAGTGTTTTCAAACAAAGCTTTTAGCAACACTCTAATTACAACCGATATTAAAGTAATTGGATTGGCTAAAAATTCATTCGGCTTGGTTGAAAATAGCGTTTCTGGAACTGTTGAAGAATTTTCACCTTCAATAATTGAAAGTGCTTTAGCATCTGAATCTATTGAACAAACAACAGGTAAAGTCACCATTGCTGATGCTGACATTGTAGTATCAGGAGGTAGAGGCTTAAAAGGACCAGAAAACTGGGGAATGATTGAAGAACTAGCAGAAGTTTTAGGAGCTGCAACTGCTTGTTCTAAACCCGTATCTGATTTAGGTTGGAGACCTCACAGTGAGCACGTTGGGCAAACGGGAAAACCAGTAGCTTCAAACTTATATATTGCAGTTGGAATTTCAGGAGCTATTCAACATTTAGCAGGTGTAAATTCATCTAAAGTAAAAGTTGTAATAAATACTGATCCTGAAGCACCTTTCTTTAAAGCCGCCGATTATGGTATTGTTGGTGATGCATTTGAAGTAGTTCCTAAATTAATTGAAAAGTTAAAAGATTTTAAAGCAAATAACGCATAATTTTATTAAATTGTGCCTCTTAATAAGGCTGTCTAATCATTGGGCATCAAAGTCCTTTGATTAGACAACCTTTTTTGTTAATTTTAACTTATGAGTTTAGTTCGTCTAAATATTAAAGGTATATCTTACAGTCAAACACAAAGTGGTGCATACGCATTAGTGTTAAGTGAAGTAAAAGGAAGCAGAACTTTACCAATTGTTATTGGGGCTTTTGAAGCACAATCTATAGCTATAGCTCTAGAAAAAGAAATTAAACCACCTAGACCACTTACGCACGATCTTTTTAAAACTTTTGCCGATAGGTTTCATATTATTATAAAACAAGTTATTATTCACAAACTAGTTGATGGTGTATTTTATTCAAGTTTAATTTGTGAACGTGATAAAATTGAAGAAATTATTGATACTAGAACTTCTGATGCTATTGCTTTAGCAACACGTTTTAACGCTCCTATTTTTACCTATGAAAACATCTTAGATAAAGCAGGTATTTATTTAAAGATGAAAGACTCATCATCAATTGAAGAAGATCCATTAAGCATTGAAAATTTAATTGAAGAACCTGTAGAGAAAGAAACTACTTTTTCTGTTTTTACAATTAAACAGTTAAACGAAAAATTAAATGAAGCTATTCAACAAGAAGATTACGAATTAGCTGCAAATATCCGCGACGAAATTAATAAACGCACATCCAAATAAATTTAAAATATGTTTAAAAAAATAAGTTTATCTACCCTAGTATTACTCTTTATTTCAATTTCATCATACTCTCAAGAAGCAATTTCAACTCCACTTATAGATAACCAAGGTTTTTCTATTACAACTTTGTGGCGTGGTGTTTTAGGTATGGTTTCATTATTAGTAATTGCTTACTTATTTAGTAGCAACAGAAAAGCCATAAATTGGAAAACAGTTGGTGCAGGTTTAACAGCTCAGTTAATTATAGCTTTTGGTGTTATAAAAGTACCTTTTATACAAAGTGGTTTTGAGTTTGTTGGAGGAATTTTCACTAACATTCTAGATTATACAATGGCTGGAAGCACATTTTTATTTGGCGGATTAATGAATATTGAGTCTTACGGATTTATATTTGTATTTCAAATTTTACCAACAATTATCTTCTTCTCAGCATTAACATCATTACTATTTTATTTAGGTGTTATTCAAATTGTAGTAAAAGGAATGGCTTTAATATTAACTAAACTTTTAAAAATTTCAGGTGCCGAAGGATTGTCAGTTGCCGGAAATATATTTTTAGGTCAAACTGAAGCCCCTTTAATGATTAAAGCATATTTGGAACGTATGAATCGTTCAGAAATATTGTTAGTTATGATTGGTGGTATGGCAACCGTTGCAGGTGGTGTTTTAGCCGCATATATTGGTTTTTTAGGTGGAAATGATCCTGTTTTACGTTTACATTATGCAAAACATTTATTAGCAGCATCAGTTATGGCGGCCCCTGGAGCAATAGTTATTGCAAAAATGTTGTATCCGCAAACAGAAAAAGTTAATACTGATGTAAAAGTTTCACAAGATAAAATTGGATCAAATATTCTTGATGCAATTGCAAATGGAACAACTGAAGGTTTAAAGTTAGCAGCTAATGTTGCTGCAATGCTATTAGTTTTTGTTGCAATTATCGCCATGTTAAATGGTATTTTAGGTTGGATTGGTGATTTTACAAATCTTAATGAATTGGTGGCTACTTATACACCCTATCAAAAATTCTCATTAGAATCCATTCTAGGAACCATTTTTGCTCCGTTGATGTGGTTAATTGGAGTTGCAAAAGAAGATATGATGTTAATGGGACAATTATTAGGTGTTAAATTAGCAGCAAGTGAATTTGTTGGATATATTCAACTAGCTGAATTAAAAAACGTTGCTAATGTAACACACTTTACGTATAGCAAATCTGTTATAATGGCAACATATATGCTTTGTGGGTTTGCAAACTTCGCTTCAATTGGGATTCAAATTGGAGGAATTGGATCATTGGCTCCCGGACAGCGTAAAACACTTTCTGAATTTGGAATGAAAGCTTTAATTGGTGGTTCTTTAGCCTCTTTACTATCAGCTACAATTGCAGGAATGATTATTGGATAATTAGATAAAAGCCAAAAATGAAACAATACTTAGATTTGATAAAACACGTTAGCGATAACGGGGTTTTAAAGGAAGACCGAACAGGAACAGGAACAAAAAGTGTTTTTGGCTATCAAATGCGTTTTGATTTAAGTAAAGGTTTTCCTATGCTTACCACAAAAAAATTACACTTAAAATCAATTATTTATGAACTTTTATGGTTTTTAAAAGGTGACACAAACATTAAATATTTACAAGATAATAACGTAAAAATTTGGGATGCTTGGGCTGATGAAAATGGTAATTTGGGACCTGTTTACGGACATCAATGGCGAAACTGGAATAGCGAAGGAATTGATCAAATTACAGAAGCAATAGAAACTATAAAAACAAACCCTGATAGCAGAAGAATGTTAATTTCAGCTTGGAATCCAAGTGTATTACCAGATACTTCCATCTCGTTTTCAGAAAACGTAGCTGATAACAAAGCTGCTTTACCTCCTTGTCATGCTTTTTTCCAATTTTATGTAACTGATGGAAAACTATCTTGTCAGCTCTACCAACGTAGTGCAGATATATTTTTAGGAGTCCCTTTCAATATAGCTTCCTATGCATTATTTACAATGATGATGGCGCAGGTTTGCGATTTAAAACCAGGAGATTTTGTTCACACTTTTGGTGATGCTCACATTTACAGCAACCATAGTGAACAAATAGATTTACAGCTTTCTAGAGAACCTAGAGAATTACCAACAATGGAAATTAACCCTAAAATTAAAAATATTTTTAATTTTAAGTTTGAAGATTTCAAGTTGATAAATTACAATCCACATCCGCATATTAAAGGCCGAGTAGCTGTCTAAGTTCCACTAAAATAAAATTTAGTGTTTTTTTAATACTATATTCATAAATCATTTAATAAATTTATAGCTATAAAAGAGTAACTAATGGATACACTACAACTAAAAAACAAAATAATTCAACGAATTATTGAAATTGATGATGCAAATCTTCTAAAGTCTATTGAGTATATTTTTAATACTTCTGATCAAAATATTTCAAAGTTTTTAGCATTTGCAAATGAAAAAATTCAACATCAAGATAACAATGAGACTGAAGACTTCTCATCTTATATTAAAGAATGGGTTAAAAGCATGTAATTTTTAATACCATGAGCGAACAACACGAATTATATGAAAATGCACGAAGTAGAGTACAGCAAAAAAAGCGATTGTATGTTCATTTTGTAGTTTTTTTAGTGGTATCTGTTTTTTTAATTGTTCTAGACAAAATTTTTAATATTGACGAAAAACTTTTCGCCAACTGGTTTATTTGGGTAATTACTTTATGGTTCTTTTTTTTAGTACTACATTTTATCAATGTGTTTTTTACTAATAGATTTATGGGGAAAGAATGGGAACGAAAACAAACCGATAAATTAATTTTAAAACAAGAGTTAAAAATAGCCAAAATAGAAAAAGGAATAGTTCATGAAGCAAAATTGAAAGCTGAAAGCGAACAATATTCCGATGAATTAAAAAAAAAGGAAACACCTCAAGACAATTCAATAAAAGAATGATAACAATTATTGCTGCAATAGCTAAAAATAATGCATTAGGTAAAGACAATCAACTTATTTGGCATATACCGGCCGATTTAAAACGATTTAAAAAAGTGACTTCTAATCACCATGTAATTATGGGAAGAAAAACTTTTGAATCTTTAGGAAAACCATTACCAAACAGAACCAATATTATTATTACTCGAAATTTTAATTATAAAGCTGAAGGCTGTGTAGTTGTCAACTCTCTAAATGAAGCTATAGAAGTTGCAAAAGAAGATAAAAACCCTTTTATTTTAGGAGGTGCAGAAATTTACAAACAAGCTATTGAAATAGCTGATAAGCTTGATCTAACATTTGTTCACCATGAATTTAATGCTGATGTTTTTTTTCCAAAAATAGATACTACAATTTGGAAAGAAACTTCACGAGAATATTTTAAAGCTGATGATAAAAACAAATTTAATTATAGCTTTGTAAGCTATCTTAAAAAATAAAAAGGAGATCTTGTGAATAAGACCTCCTTTTTTACAAACTTAATTAATAATACTCTTCTTTTTTCTGTTCTTTATATTTTTTAAATGTTCATTTCTTTTTTAAAACAGTTTTACAAACTGTTTCTTTTTAGTTTTCTAACGTTAAATTAATTGCTACATACGGTGTTAAGGTAATTACTAATGTTCCTAACGCTACAGTAAGCAATACATATAACCAACTCTCTTTAAATACTTTAGTTGTTGTATTATTTTTCATACTAATATTTATTATTTATAACGATGCAAAATTAAACTCTTTCTTACAAACAAATAACTTCAATATTTTCAAATTTATATGTTATTTTAACCGCAAACGTAATGTTAATTTAAAGTAAAGTTAATTTTACACATAAAAAAGAGAATTAAATATAGATTTCTGAAGTTTTAATAGTTATTTTTGCCTTTAATAATTTTATATGAAAAACACAAAACCTGCTTTTGAAAAAATAAGTCCTGAGTTTGGAAACTCATTAAAAGTGATGCAACATACTGAAGTGGTTAAAAATAATTTACCTTTTTGGCATTTTCATCCAGAACTAGAGTTGGTATATGTAAACAACGCAAAAGGGAAAAGACATATTGGAAGCCATTTATCCTATTTTGATAATAGCCAATTGATATTAATTGGAGCTAGTTTACCACATAGTGGCTTTGCAGATAGATTTACAACTAATGGTTCTGAAACAATTATTCAATTTAAAGAAGATTTTTTAGGAAGTAACTTTTTTAAAATTCCAGAAACACAAGCAATAAAAACATTATTTGAAAAAGCAAAAAAAGGTATTCTTTTTAATGGAGATACTAAAACTAAGGTTGGCCCAAAAATTGAAGTTCTATTAAACAAAAAAGGAATGGAAAGAATTATTGGTTTTTTAGAAATTCTAAAAGATTTATCCTTTTCTAAAAATTATACGTTGCTAAATGTAGATGGTTTTGCTTTTGAAGTTGAACCACAAGACAATAGAAAAATTGATATTATTTTTGAATTTGTAAGTGAAAATTTTAAACGACCAATTCCTTTAGATGAAATTGCTGATAAAGTTAGTATGACAGTTCCTGCGTTTTGCAGGTACTTTAAAAAAGCTACAGGAAAAACTTTTACTCAATTTGTAAATGAATTTAGAATAGTTCACTCAACAAAATTATTAGCTGAAAACCCAACAAGTATTACTGATATTTGCTTTGAAAGTGGTTTTAATAATTTTTCACATTTTAATAAATTATTTAAAAAGTTCACTGGAAAAAGCCCATTAAAATATAGAAATGAGATGAAACAACTTGTAGCACAACAATAACTAGAAAAGCTAATTTTTATTTATTGAACATCAATAATATAAGGCAATCTAGCCTGAATTCCTTTTAACTTTGAAAATTGCTTGATGGTTTGATAAATTTTAAAATTTCCTTCACCCAATTCTTCTATTAAAACTTTCTCTTTTGATTTCATAAAAGGAAAACTCCTAAATCTATCTTCTAATTCAACCTTATAGTTTGGGTAATTTCTTACTTTATAATCTGTAACTTCAGCTAATTCAGCAGCATATAAAACGGCATCATCTAAATTCCCTAATGCATCAATTAATCCATTATTTAAAGCATCAGTTCCACTCCAAACTCTACCTTGTGCAACTTTATCAACAGCTTCAATCGTCATATTTCGTCCATCTGCAACTCTTTGTAAAAAAGTGGTGTAAACAGCTTCAACACCTTCAGTTGTAACCAGTCTAAATTCATCAGTCATAGGCTCAAAAACACTATAATTAGCACCTTTATTAGTGCTTACTTGCTCGGCATTTATACCAATGTTTTTTGATAATTTACTAAAGTTAGGAATTACACCAAAAACACCTATTGAACCTGTTATTGTAGTTGGTTCAGCAAAAATTTTGTTTGCATTGCACGCCAAATAATAACCGCCTGACGCTGCCACATTTCCCATAGAAACAACTATTGGTAACTCTTTTTTAGTTAATTCTAACTCTCTCCATATTAACTCACTTGCTAACGCACTTCCGCCAGGAGAATTTACTCTTAAAACTATTGCTTTTACATTTTTATCTTTCCTTGCTTTTTTTAAAGCTTTAATTAATAAATCTTGTCCAATAAAATCTTCATCACCCTTTCCATAAATAATTTCACCTTGTGCATAAATCACAGCAATTTTATTAGATGCTGTTGATTTAATTCTTCCTTTTCCTGATAAAATATAATCTGCTATAGAAATTTTAGGTAATTTATTATCTAAAGAAATTCCTAATTCTAATTTTAATTTATTTTCATATTCATCACTATAAATAGCTTCATCAATAATTTTATTTTCAATAGCTAACGTTGCATTACGTGCTAATAAATTATCAGCAATCGTATTTAATTCTATAGTTGATAAATTTCTACTAATAGCAATATCTTCAACAATTTCTTCCCAAATAGATGTTAAAAAAGCAGTGATTTGCGCCCTATTATCTTTACTCATTTCATTGTATAAAAACGGTTCAACTGCGCTTTTATATTTCCCATGTCTAATCACCTCCATTGTAATTCCACTTTTATCTTCTAAATCTTTAAAAAACAATATTTCTGAAGACAAGCCTTTAAAATCTATTGCACCAACAGGATTTAAAAAAATTGAATCTGCAACCGAACTAAAATAGTACGATTTCTGATCATAGATATCTGCATATGCTTTTATAAATTTTCCAGCTTCTTTAAACTCAACTAACTTATTTCTAATTTCTTGCGTTTGCGCAATACCGGCATTAACACCTAAAGTAGTAATGCTTATTCCTTTAATATTATCGTCGTATTTAGCATTTTCAATAGCATTAATAATTGAATTTAACCCAATTTTATCATCTCCAAACCCAAAAATTTCATCAAACGGGTCATTACTTTTTGGCGCATAGTCTTTTACCAACGTTTCTAATTTTATTTCTAAAACTGAATTTTCTGCCACTGAAACTTTTTCTGTTTGACCTAAAGCTGCAGCTGCAACAAAAAATAATACAAAAATTAGCCCTAAAGCAATAAAAGTTCCAAAAATTGATGCTACTAAATTTCTTAAAAAGTTCATAGTTATAACGTTGCGTTTAAAATAGTGTAAAAAACTAAAATGTTTATAAGTTGAGCAACAAAGATATGTTTTTAAATGATACTTTTCTTTTCTTTGTATTCACTTTATGTATATAGCCAGAACTACATATTTATCACTTGGAAGCAACTTAGGAAATAAGCTTGATAATTTACAGCAAGCTATTGATTTAATTGATGAAAAGATAGGTTCTATAACTAAAATTTCTTCGGTTTATAAAACTGCTTCATGGGGTTTTGAGAGTGACTATTTTTACAATAGCTGCATTCAAGTTTCAACAGGTTTAAATCCTGAAAAATTAATTCAGACCATTCATTTTATTGAGCAAACTTTAGGTAGAGAACGCTCTTCTGAAAAAGAATACCAAGCTAGAATTATTGACATTGATATACTTCTTTTTGATACTGAAATTATTTTTTCGAAAGAATTAATTGTGCCTCATAAAGAAATGCTTAAAAGAAAGTTTGTGCTGGTTCCTTTAGCTGAAATTGCGCCAGATTTTGTGCATCCTATTGAAAAAACACGATTAAAAATTTGTCTTGAAAATTGTACTGATACTGGTGAAATTGAAAAAACAAACTTTACGTTAAAACGACCAATTTGTTTATCGGAAAAGTTTAATTACATTGCTATTGAAGGTAATATTGGTGCTGGTAAAACCACACTAACCAATATGATTGCTGAAGATTTTAATGCTAAAGTTATTTTAGAGCGTTTTGCTGACAATCCGTTTTTACCAAAGTTTTACGAAGATAATGATCGATATGCTTTCCCTTTAGAAATGAGTTTTTTAGCAGATAGATACCAACAACTTTCAGATGATTTAGCGCAATTTGATTTATTTAAAAACTTTACAGTTTCAGATTATTACATTTTTAAATCGCTTATTTTTGCGCAAGTTACCTTACCAAAAGACGAATATTTTTTGTACAGAAAAATGTTTGATGTAATGTATAAAGAAATTTCAAAACCCGATTTGTATATCTATTTATACCAAGAAACACCTCGTTTAATTGAAAACATTAAAAAACGGGGAAGAGAATACGAGCAAAATATTGCTCCAGAATATTTAGATAAAATTACAAACGGCTACGCAACATTTATTAAAACTGAAGAAAATTTAAACACACTTATTATTGATGTTTCTAATAAAGACTTTGTAAATAACCCTGAAGATTACAAGGAAATTGTTGGCCTTATTAAAAACGTATAATAACGCTTTTACTTTTTCTTTAATTCCAATTTTTCAGCAAAATAATCACAAAAATCACGCATAGTTGCAGTCATTTTTGCATCATTTGTAGCACGTTCAAAAGTATTTGCCATAGACACTAATGTTTGATGAAAAAATTGTTTCATTTCGTCAATTTGCATTTCTTTAGTCCACAAATCCATTCTAAGTGTATCTTTTGTTTTCTCATCCCAAACCGAAAGTATTACAGCTTTTGCTTCTTGGTTAATTACATCACTGTCTTGCGCAGTCCAATGTAATTTTTCAGGAATTTTATTTTCATCTAGTCCAACTTTTATTTCTATGTTTGATGTGCTTGTAACTGCCATTATTTTTTGGGTTTATATTTTGATTTTCTAAAAATTTCTTCTGATTTTTTTTGCAAAAGCTGCTGCAAAGTTACATTATTATTGTTCATATATGAACGTACAATTTGCCAGCCAATCCAAACGCCAATTCGCCCAGGTGATTCTTTATCAATATCAATATAAAACTTTGAAAAAGGCGCATTGGCAATAAACCGTTCATGCAAATTTTGATCTGTACTATACAATAATTTATTTTCAATAAAATACTTCCATAATTGAGTTTCGTTTGCAACAGTCCAATCAAATTTATCATTAGAATAGCCTATTTTTTGAGCGTCAGAAACTGAAGGTAAATAACTATCAATTAGATACATTTTTTTTCCTTCGTTAATTATTAAGTCTATAAATTGTCTTTTTTTACTTTCTATAAAATAACGTTCACCAATACTTTTAGCAATATCTACCATTAAATTGCTTTTGTTAAAGTTTTGAGCCAAATACAATGGAAAATCTTTATATACTTCACTGTTTTTTCCTAAATACATATCTAAAGAAACAAATAACAAACTATCTGCATACACAACTTTGTTTTCGTAATCTAAATTTGTTATTAATGTTATAATTTTAGGAAAGTTAAAACTTGAATGATAGTATTTTACGTGCTTAAAAAGTTCTTCAATTTTAGATTTTTCAGTTTGAAATTCACCGAAAACTTGTTGTGCCTTTAGAAATAATTTTTTTTCGCTTTCAATCTTACCAAGCCAAATACTATCGTTTTGATGAGGAAATAAATATGGGTATTCATATTTAACAGCTTCTAGCGTTTCTTCATTTGCATTGTAAAATTGTTGGTCAAACCTATCAATGTTAACGTTCACTTGAATTGCTAAAACATCAATTGCTTTTGAGATTTTCTTTTCACAAGAAAACATCATCAATAAAACAGGTATAATAACTACTAATTTCTTCATTAATTTTTATATTTACACATCTATTTTTTAAAACGCTAAAATTACTAAAAAAGTTTAAATATGAATTCAGAAAAGGTTGTTGATTATATTGTTGATTGGTTAAAAACTTATGCTACAAATGCAAAAGTGAATGGATTTGTTATTGGAATCTCTGGCGGAATTGATTCTGCAGTAACCTCAACATTGTGTGCAAAAACTGGGTTTCCTGTTTTATGTGTAGAAATGCCAATACATCAGGGTGAAAATCAAGTTTCAAGAGCTAAAGAACATATTTCATCTCTTAAAAAAAGTTTTAAAGAAATAAACTCCATTGAAGTTAACTTAACTTCTACATTTGAAAATTTTAAAAATGTTGTACCAAAAATTGAAGATTCGGCTACTGTAAATTTATCTTTAGCAAATACAAGAGCTCGTTTAAGAATGAGTACCTTATACTATTTTGCAGGTTTACACGGTTATTTAGTGGCGGGAACGGGTAATAAAGTTGAAGATTTTGGCGTTGGTTTTTTTACAAAATATGGAGATGGCGGTGTAGATTTAAGCCCAATTGCTGACTTAATGAAATCTGAAGTTTATAAAATCGCTGAAATTTTAGGTGTTTCAAATTCAATTATAAAAGCACAACCTACTGATGGTTTGTTTGGTGACAGCCGTACAGATGAAGATCAAATTGGTGCAAGTTATGATGAATTGGAATGGGCAATGAACCAAGACGAATTAGGTAAAACTAGTACAGATTTTAAAGATAGAGAACAAGAAGTTTTTACAATTTACAAACAAAGAAACCGCGCTAACAAGCATAAAATGGATGCTATTCCTGTTTGTGAGATTCCGAAAGAATTGAAATAGCAATGCTAATTTTTTTATCTTATTTTAGAGGAATGAAAAAATTAAAAATTGCATTCCTCTTTTTTGTTGTTTTCAACATATTTTTGATGGTTTCTTGCACTCCAAAAGATGAATTACAATCTTCAAAAAATAGTGAACTAGATTCTATTAGTCTTTTCATAATTCAAAATTAATTGATGTAACTCTAAATCTCTCAACTTAATGCCCAGTCTAATATAGTAAGTCCAGTTCTTAAGTTGTTATAAATATAGATAGCTTGGTCAGTTATTTTTTGAGCAAATTCAGTGTTTTTAATAGTTTGTTTTAATCCATATTCATATTTAAGAGTTCTGTTAATGCGTTCAGCAACTGCAT
>NZ_WTAR01000137.1 GCF_013139515.1 Lutibacter sp. | reverse complement strand
AGAAAATACTGGCGTCTGCTCCTTTTTCAATTAAAGCTAAACGTTCTTTGTTTCTTGTTGAATAGTGCAGGAAAAAAATTCCGAAAATGATGATAAACAATGAGATAAATACTACTTCTGGCATATTATTTAATTTAAGTTATTAATTTGTTTCATTTGGTATGACGATGAATTGTTTGAATCGGTTACAAAAAAAATAAAATTAATTTAAATGTATTAAATTGTAACCACTTTAGTTGAACTGTCGTCATATAATCAAAATGAACACCAAACCAGACGAGTACTATATAGATCAAACCTTAAATGGTAACGTTAATGCTTTTGCTTTTTTAGTAGAAAAGTATAAGCATATGGTGTATACGCTTGCAATAAGAATTGTTAAAGACAGAGAAGAAGCTGAAGAAGTTTCGCAAGATGCTTTTGTAAAAGCGTTTAAAAACCTTGATAAATTTAAGGGTGATTCAAAATTTTCAACTTGGGTTTATAAGATTGCTTATTATGCGAGTTTAGATGTTGTTAAAAGAAATAAAAGGTTTGCATACTCTGAAAACATTGATGATTTAAATGACAGTGATTTAGGAAAAGTACAAGATGCATTAACATATATACATGAAAAGGAACGGAAAAAAATAATTAATGATGCGCTGTTGAAATTAAATGAAGATGAGCGTACTATTTTAACATTGTATTATTTTGAAGAATTGCCAGTAAAAGAAATTTCAAAAGTTGTAAACTTATCGGTAGATAATATTAAAACAAAATTATTTAGATCTCGAAAAAAATTAGCAACAGTTTTAAAACATGTAATTGAACCAAGAACCGTAGATTTAATATGAAAGCAGATAAAAACATAGAAAACTTCACAAAATATATTATTAATGAAGCAGCGATTGAGTCTCCATCTTCTGATTTTCTTAATAAAGTAATGGATTCAGTGAAAATAGAAAGTGAATTGTCATTATCTAAAAAGTATCAGCCATTAATTTCTAAAAAAGTGTGGGTATTAATTGCCGTAGCTTTTATAACATTAAGTATTTTTCTTTTAACAGGAAGTACAGAGAATTATGATTTAATATCAAAAGTAGATTTTTCTCTTTTAGATAAATTGCCTTCAATTAATATATTTGATACTATTTCATCAGTTAATATATTTAAGAATATTCATTTTTCTAACACTTTTACATTCAGTTTTATATTCTTTTCTATTCTAGTATTTGTACAATTGTTTGTGATTAAAAATTATATAAACAAAGAAATTAGTTAACATAAACTACGTATTTTAATTTGGCGCTAATACATTAAATGGGTAATAAGGAATATTTCTAAGTATCCAATAAATGAGTATTATAATTAATATAAGAATTGGTGTTTTAGAGTGGTATATATAATTATAATAGCTTTTTTTGAAAATGATATTTATACTTTTTATTGTTAAGTGATATACTATTACTAACAAACCAAAGAAATACAATACATTTTGTTGTAATACACCAATAAAATTTAATTGTAAAAGTTGATGCGTAGCGCGCTGACTTCCACAACCTGGGCAATAAACACCTGTAGTTACATACAAAGGACATTTGGGTAGAAAATCTACTTCACTCGGGTTAACAAAAAAATATAGAATTGCTATACTTATTCCAAGTAAAATGAACCCTATGTTTTTAATTTTCATTTAGAGTTTTTTAGTTTCTTCAAAGAAATACTAAAGAAAACGATTGTCCAAAATATTATATTGAATTTTTTATGATATTAAAAATAAAATGAATTTCTCCAGCTATTTGTTTACTTGCTTCCAAATATTTTTCAGATTGATATAACGTGTTATCATAACTTTTTGGATCATTAAAAGGTAAATGAAAACGCTGAACAGCATCAGGAATAAAAGGACAGTTTTCATCAGCATTAGTACAAGTAGTTATTGCAATATATGGGTTTTTGTTGTGCTCGTGATCGTATAGTTTGGAAAACCCAATTATTGGATTTGTACAATTTTTATAGCTTATTAAATATTCTGGGTTTTGATGAGAAAATTCTAACAATTGAAACTTAAAACCAACTTCCTGTAATGTTTTAACTGTATTTCTAAAAAATGAAGTGACTGCAGTTCCGCCTGAGAAATTTTCAATATTATTAATTTTAAAATAATTAGAAGCATAATTACTCCAAATCTGTGCTAATTGACTTCTTCTACTGTTATGTGTACAAATATAATTTAGGTGAACGTTTTTATGTTGTTTTAATTCGTTTACAATACATGTGGCAATTGATTCTAATAAGATTATCCTTTTTTTATCAATTTGTAAATCGCTAAGTGCATCAATAAAAAAATTTTCAGTATTCGTTGAAACAGTTTGTACCATAGGTTTTCTTTTTTGCGAAAATATTGTTTTAACTTTGTATAAGTATTGCTACAAAATTAAGTAATAGTTAAGAATTTTTTCTTAACAGTAGTTAATTTTCGGTAAAAATTTTAAAATTGATAATATTTCATAAAAAAATAGATTAAATGACATTTAAAATAGGTGATAATGTAGCTGTATTGGATGATATTATTAAAGGTAAAGTAATTAAAGTTTTTACAAATAAAATTGTAATTGAAACTGAAGATGGTTTTCCTTTTGATTTTTTGCCTAAAGAATTAGTTGTTATTAAAGAAAGCCAACGAGAATTATCTAAATTTAGCGATATTTCTAATGAAAGTTTGTTAGAAAAAATAAATCATACTTCTTCTAAAAAAAATATTCCAAAATTTAAAACGGCTAATTTAAATGACAAAAGGCCTCCAATGGAAGTTGATTTACATATCCATCATTTAACGAAATCAACACGAGGAATGGATAATTATGACATGTTAAATTTACAAATAAATGAAGCAAAGTTTAAGCTAGAATTTGCCATAAAAAATAAAATTTCAAAAGTTGTTTTTATACATGGTGTTGGACAGGGTGTATTAAAAACAGAATTGGCTTACTTATTTAATAATTACCACGTAAAATGGTACGAGGCTTCTTTTCAAAAATATGGATTGGGAGCAACTGAAGTTTATATTTATAAAAACGCTAAAGGTTCATAGTGAAGATTCCAAAATCTAAATTTTCAAAGAAAATACGTTCACTATTTTCATTAAATAATAACTCTGAAAGGGTGATGGTATATGAGTAACCAGTAATTACATCATTAGTAATAATTTCATTTGTAATAACAGTAATTATCCCACTTTCAGCATTTAGTTCTTTTATAACTTTGGGTGTTGAAGGAGGAATATTTTGACAAAAATAATTAGAACTAATTCCTTCTTCAAAAATTCTATAAGTTGCTTCTAATGAAGATGAAATATTATATTGCTCTTCACCTACAACTCCTGCAATTTCTGTTGTACTTAAAGTTAAAACTAAAACTTCAGTACTATTGCTATTTTTAATATGTAAAATATATTCTCCACAACTATTTACAGTATCAGTAAATTGAAATACTGGAACATCAAAATCTCCATCGTTACAAGATAAAAGTGAGAATGCTAAAAAAAGGATAATTAATTTCTTCATTTAAATAAAATTTTCAAGACAAAAATAAGAGTTTTAAGTAATTCAACGTTAAATGAAACCAACTATTTTAATTACTTTTGCTTTTAATGAAAAATATATATTTAGATAACGCAGCTACAACTCCAATTTTACCCGAAGTAATTGATGTAATTTGTACATCAATGGCTAGTTTTTATGGCAATCCATCTTCAACACATCAGGTTGGTAGAAAGTCTAAATCTTTAGTTGAAACTGCACGAAAAAATATAGCTAAACAATTTAACGCAGCTTCAAATGAAATTATTTTTACCGCAGGCGGAAGTGAAGCAGACAATTTAATTTTAAGAAACGCAATTACAAATTTAGGTGTAACCACTATTATTTCATCAAAAATTGAACATCACGCTGTTTTACATACTATTGAGCAATTACAAAATGAATTTAAAATTAAAGTTTGTTGGGTTAATTTAGATGAAGATGGAGGTATTAATTATCAACATTTAGAAGAATTACTTCAACAAACTAACGAGAAGAAATTAGTGAGTTTAATGTATGTAAATAATGAAATTGGAAATTTGCTAGATTTGAAAAAAGTAGCTGATTTATGTATAACAAATAAGGCTTTATTTCATTCAGATTCTGTTCAAGGCATTGGACATTTTAAAATAGATGTTATTGAAACTCCCATTGATTTTTTTGTAGCTAGTGCGCATAAATTTCACGGGCCAAAAGGCGTTGGTTTTGCATACATAAAAAAGGGGTTTGGTATTTATCCAATTTTGCATGGAGGCGAGCAGGAGAGAGGAGCCAGAGCTGGAACTGAGAATATTCACAGCATTTTAGGAATGGAAAAAGCATTGGAAATTGCTTGTGCTAATTTGAAAGAAGAAGCGGCATATATTCAAAAAATTAAAAGTTATTTTATAAGTGAACTAAAAAGTAATTTTGAAGGTATTGAATTTAATGGCTTTTCTGATGATGAAACTAAAAGTAGTTATATTATTTTAAATGTACGTTTGCCAAAAGAATATGCAATGTTGCTTTTTAATTTAGACTTAAAAGGAATTTCGGTTTCTGGAGGTAGCGCTTGTCAGAGTGGAAGCAATAAAGGTTCTCATGTTTTAAATACAATTTTACCTGAAATTGAAGCAGCTAAAACCTCGGTTCGCTTTTCGTTTAGCAAATTCAATACTATTGAAGAAATTGATTACATAATTATAAACTTAAAAAAATTGATTGATTAATGTTAAATTATCCATTAAAATTTACACCAATATTAAAAGATAAAATTTGGGGAGGAGATAAACTAGTTGCAAATTTCAATAAAAAATCAAGCCTAAAAAATGTTGGCGAAAGTTGGGAAATTTCAGATGTTGAAGGAAATAATTCTACTGTTGCTAACGGAATATTAAAAAATACTTCATTAAAAACCTTATTAGAAACGTATAAATCAGATTTAATTGGGAAAAATAACTACGCAAATTTCGGAAATAATTTTCCATTATTAATTAAATTTATTGATGCAAAACAAGATTTATCTGTTCAAGTTCACCCAGATAATGAGTTATCAAAAAAGCGCCATAATTCATTTGGAAAAACTGAAATGTGGTATATTATGCAGGCTGAAGAAAATGCAAGATTGATTTTAGGTTTTAAAGAAACAATTACACCAAAACAATATGTGTCTCTTTTAGAAGATAAAAATATACTATCAGTTTTAAATGATGTATATGTAAAAAATGGCGATGCTTTTTTTATTGAAACAGGAACTGTACATGCAATTGGTGCAGGTGTAGTGTTGGCAGAAATTCAGCAAACATCTGATATTACGTACAGAATTTATGATTTTGATAGAACTGATGATGAAGGTAATGAGCGTGAGTTGCATACAGAATTGGCAGTTGATGCATTAAATTTTAGTGATAAAATTGATACTGAAAGAAGTTATAGTAAAGAGTCAAATACGTTAAATAATGTAGTAAATTGCAGCTACTTTAAAACCAATTTTATACCAGTTTCAGGTAAAGTTGAACTTGATTATTCTAAAACCGATTCGTTTGTAATTTTTATGTGTGTTGAAGGCAGTGCAGCGATTACTATTTTTAACACAACAGAAACAATTCAATTTGGAGAAACAGTATTAATTCCTGCGATAGCAGAAACGGTAATTATAAGCTCAGAAAATTGTAAATTGTTAGAAGTTACAGTTTAAATTACATTCACTTCAATATCCAAATCAATAGCAAAGGTTTCTTTCACTTTTTGTTGAATTTTTTGTGCCAATTTGTAAATTTCTTTACCCGTAGCGTTCCCATAATTGACTAAAACAAGTGCTTGTTTGCTATGGACGCCAGCATCACCAAAACGTTTGCCTTTAAAACCACATTGTTCAATTAACCAACCGGTTGGTATTTTCACTTCGGTTTCAGAAATAATATAATGTGGAATTTCAGGATATTTTTGTTGTAAAAGTTGAAAGGATTTATTTGCAATTATAGGGTTTTTAAAAAAACTACCACTATTTCCAATTTCTTCAGGATTAGGGAGTTTACTTTCTCTAATTGCAATTATAGCATTAGAGATTTCTTTAATTGTGGGTTGCTCTTTGTTTGTAAGTAGTTCTTGAATTGCTCCGTAAGAAGTAGTGGTTTTATGATTGGTTTTTGTTAATTTAAAAGTAACATTTGTAATAATATATTTTTCTTTCAGTTCATTTTTAAATACGGAATTACGATACCCAAATTTACAATCTTCATTGGTAAATATGCTAGTTTTTCCAGTTTCAATTTCTAGCGCTTCTAGTTGATGAAAAGTATCTTTAATTTCAACACCGTAAGCACCAATATTTTGAATTGGAGAAGTACCAACATTTCCAGGTATTAAGGATAAATTTTCTAAACCACCATAGTTTTGTGAGATACACCAAATTACAAATTCGTGCCAGTTTTCACCAGCTTCAGCAGTTACAAACACAGACTCCTTTTCAGTATCGTTTACAATTACTCCTTTTAAATTTAAGTGTACTACTAGTTTTTCAATATTTGAAGTTAGCAGCATGTTACTGCCACCTCCTAATAGAAAAACATCTTTTTTAGCAGTAATAACCTCTTTTAATTCTTGAATAGAATTTACAGAAACAAAACGTTTGGCAATTGCATCAATACCAAACGTATTGTACTGTTTTAGAGATATGTTTTCTTGAATTTTCAATTATATTTTGTTGTATTCAGAAATTGCGGATTTTAAAATTTTAACAGATGAAATTAAGTCTTCCTTTTTTAAAACGTAGGCAATTCGTATTTGTTTTGTTCCAAAGCCTTTAGATGAATAAAATCCTGCAGCAGGAGCAACCATAACGGTTTGGCTATTCAAATTAAAATCTTCTAATAACCATTGTGCAAATTTATCAGCATTATCAACAGGTAATTCTACAACACAGTAAAAAGCACCTTTAGGTGATGCAACTTTAACACCTTCAATGCTACTTAATTCACTTATTAAAACATCTCTTCTGGACTTGTATTCAACAGTAACTTCATCAAAATAAGATTGTGGTGTTTCTAAAGCAGCCTCACTTGCAATAAGTGCCAATGTTGGAGGGCATAAACGAGCTTGTGCAAATTTAAGTGCAGTGTTAAGTACCTCTTTATTTTTTGAAATTAAACAGCCAATACGTGCACCGCACATACTGTAACGTTTGGATACAGAGTCAATTATAATTGCATTTTCTTCCAGTCCGAAATTATGTAAAACAGACTGATGTTTAGCGTCATCATCATAAATAAATTCTCTATAAACTTCATCAGCAATTAAAAATAAATCATGTTTTTTTACAATCTCAGCAAGTTTTTCAATTTCTTCTTTTGAATATAAATATCCGGTTGGGTTTCCAGGATTGCAAATTAAAATTGCTTTTGTTTTTGAAGTAATTAATTTTTCAAAATCTGAAATTGAAGGCAATGCAAAATTATCTTCTATTTTTGAAATTACAGGAACAATTTGAACTCCAGACGCAGTTGAAAAACCGTTATAATTTGCGTAAAAAGGTTCAGGAATAATTATTTCATCACCTGGATCACAAATACTTCCCATAGCAAATAACAATGCTTCAGAACCTCCTGTTGTTACCACAATTTCATTAGCAGTAATATTAATTTTATGTTGTACATAATAATTTGCTAGTTTTTGACGGTATTTTTCTGAGCCTTCAGAACGGCCGTAAGCAAGCACTTCAATTGTATTATTTTTTATTGCTTCAAGCGCAACATCGGGTGTTTTTATATCTGGCTGACCAATATTTAAATGAAAAACTTCAATGCCTTTCTTTTTTGCATTTTCGGCATAAGGAACCAATTTTCTAATCGGTGATTCCGGCATATTTATTCCTTTAGTTGAGATACTTGGCATATTTATAAGTGTTATTAAAATTTATGAAACAAAATTGCGAAATAAATTTTAAAATTCGTAGCTTTTAACTGAATTTGTTAAAGGTTAAAGTTTTCATAAAAATTGTGTGTTCATTAGCTGTTTTTGTAGTTTACTTAAAATTAATAATTTAAAGTGTGTTGATTCAAAAAAATAGAACTGTTTATTGGTTTTTTATGCTACTTTTTTTCTTTAAAATAAGTATGGCTCAGGGGGAATTTAATCTTATTAATAAAGCTGAAAAACAAACCATTTCATTTGAACTAATTAATAATTTAGTTGTTTTTCCTATTGAAGTAAATGGGAAAAAGTTAAACTTTATATTAGATTCTGGAGTTGGTACAACTATCTTATTTAACATTAATAATAAAGATTCTCTACAGTTAAATAATGTCAAAAAAATTAAATTAAGAGGATTGGGGAGTGAAGATGCTATTGACGCTATTTTATCTAGAGGGAATAGATTTCAATTTAAAAATATTTTAAGCACTAACGAGAATTTATATGTTGTTTTTGATGATAGTTTTGATCTGTCTTCAAAACTTGGAATTACTATTCATGGAATTATTGGTCATGAAATTTTTAAAGATTTTGTTGTTAAAATTAATTATGGATTAAGGAAAATATCATTTTATAATTCTGAAGGCTATATTCATAATAATTGTAAAAAATGTGAAACTTTTAATTTAAGTTTTCATAATTTAAAACCATATATAAATGTTGGTGTAAAATTGGCTCCAGCTTCAGAAAAAATTACGCCTGTTAAATTACTGATAGATTCTGGAGGTAGTGATGCTATGTGGCTATTTGAGAATACACATCCTGATATTTTACCTCCAAAAAAGTTTTTTATAGATTTTTTAGGTGAAGGTTTAAGCGGTGTAATTTATGGAAAAAGAACTATTATAAAAGGGATTGTATTAGGGAAATTTGAATTGAAAAACCCTACAGTTTCATTTCCAGATTCGTTATCTATTGTTCATGCTCTTAAATTTAAAGAGCGAAACGGAAGTATTGGAGCAAATATATTAAAGCGTTTTACTGTTACATTTGATTATAGAAAAGGTAAAATTACTTTAAAAAAAGGAAGTACTTTTAAAGAACCTTTTAGGTACAATATGAGTGGTATAGAGTTAGTGTATAATGGTAAATTACTTGTGAAAGAACATGATTATGCAAGTGTTGGTTTATCAAGTAATCAGGAAAGTACACAACAAAACAGAATAACTTTGGATTATAATTATAAATATAGTTTTAAACCAACCTATAAAATTTTTAAAGTGAGAAAAGGTTCTCCTGCAGAAGAAGTTGGTTTACAAGTAAATGATATTGTTATAAAAATTAATGGGCAGTATACTTACAATTTAAAACTAGATGAGATAGTTGAAAAATTTTATCAGAAAGAAAACAAAAAAATAAATTTAGTTGTTGAAAGAGGAGGACAAAATTACCAATACCAATTTCAATTAAAAAATATGTTGAAATAAAAAAGCCTTCAAAATTTTGAAGGCCTTTTGTATGTATATTTGTTAGTTCCTAATTTACAGACATTGTAGGTTTTGCTTTTTCAACAGTAGATTCAGGTTTAATTACAATTCCTTTAATTCGTAGCCTTTTTATAGGTTCAGAAGCATTAGAATTTACTGTAATCATTTTTGAAAAACCACCAGGTCTGTTTGTAGCATATTTCACTTCAATTTCACCAGTATCACCAGGCATAATTGGTTCGGTTGGCTTTTTCGGCACAGTACATCCGCAGCTAGATTTAATATTCGTAATTACTAAAGGAGATTTTCCTGTATTTTTAAATTTAAAAACACGTACTCCATTAGCATTTAAATCAATTTTTCCATAATCAATAACTTCTGTTTCAAATTCAAAAGCAGGTGCGTTTGGGTCTTGAACAGGATCAGTTGTAGTCTTTTCTTGTGCATTAATTGTAAATGCTAAAAAACCAATAAATAAAAGGGTTAAAATTTTTCTCATAATTATCTTGTTTAAAGTGTAAAGTTAGTTAATTTTTTATGCTTTCAAAACATTTTGTGTTATCTCTTATAATTGTACATTTGCAAACTATATTACAAATATTAGACCACAAATGAGTTTAGCAACAAAATACAATCCTCAAGACATTGAGAATAAATGGTATGATTACTGGATGAAAAATAATTATTTTCATTCAACTCCTAATGAAAAAGAACCATATACAATTGTAATTCCACCACCAAATGTGACAGGTGTTTTACATATGGGGCATATGTTGAATAATACAATTCAAGATGTATTAATAAGAAGAGCTAGACTAAAAGGGTTCAATGCGTGTTGGGTTCCTGGTACAGACCACGCTTCTATTGCTACTGAAGCTAAAGTTGTTGCTAAGTTAAAGGAACAGGGAATTGAAAAATCTGATTTAACACGTGATGAGTTTTTAAAACATGCTTGGGATTGGACTGATGAACACGGTGGTATAATTTTAGAGCAATTAAAAAAATTGGGAGCTTCTTGCGATTGGGAGCGTACTAAGTTTACAATGGATACTGATTTAAGTGAAGCTGTAAATAAAGTTTTTGTAGAACTGTATAATAAAGGCTTAATTTACCGTGGCTATAGAATGGTAAATTGGGATCCAGCTGCAAAAACTACGTTGTCTGACGAAGAAGTTATTTTTGAAGAAAAACAAGGAAATTTATATTACTTAAATTATAAAATTGAAGGAAGTAATGAAGTATTAACAATAGCAACTACACGTCCTGAAACTATTTTAGGTGATACTGCTATTTGTATCAACCCAAATGATGAGCGTTTTACACATTTAAAAGGTAAAAAAGCAATTGTTCCTATTGTTGGAAGAGTAATTCCTATTATTGAAGATGAATATGTTGACATTGAGTTTGGTACAGGGTGTTTAAAAGTAACACCAGCACACGATCAAAACGATAAAACTTTAGGAGAAAAACATAAACTTGAAGTTATTGATATTTTTAATGATGATGCTACTTTAAATTCCTTCGGATTGCATTATGAAGGAAAAGATAGATTTGTTGTTCGTAAAGAAATTACAAAAGAATTAGAAAATTTAGGTTGTTTGGTGAAAATTGAGCAGCATATGCATAAAGTTGGAACTTCAGAAAGAACTAAGGAAGTTATTGAGCCTAAAATTTCAGCGCAATGGTTTTTAAAAATGGATACCATTGTAAAACCAGCTTTAAAAGCTGTTTTAGAAGATGAAGAAATTCACTTTTTTCCAAAACATTATAATAGCACTTACCGTCATTGGTTAGAAAATATTAGAGATTGGAATATCTCTCGTCAACTTTGGTGGGGTCATCAAATACCAGCATACTTTTATGGAGATGGAGTGAACGATTTTGTGATTGCTTCAACAATTGAAGAAGCAACAAAATTGGCTTCAGAAAAATTAGGAAAGGAATTGACTATTTCTGATTTAACACAAGATCCTGATGCTTTAGATACTTGGTTTTCATCATGGTTATGGCCAATTTCAGTTTTTGACGGAATTAGAAATCCTGATAATAAAGAAATTGAATATTATTACCCAACAAACGATTTAGTTACCGGACCAGATATTATTTTCTTTTGGGTGGCTCGTATGATTTTTGCTGGGTACGAATTTAGAAATGAGAAACCATTTGCCAACGTTTATTTCACAGGTATTGTGAGAGACGGTAAAGGTAGAAAAATGTCAAAATCATTAGGAAATTCGCCTGATCCAATTGAGTTAATGGAGAAATATGGTGCAGATGGTGTGCGTGTAGGAATGTTATTGTGTTCAGCTGCTGGGAATGATTTATTATTTGATGAAGAATTATGTGCACAAGGTCGTAATTTCTCTAATAAAATTTGGAATGCTTACCGTTTAGTAAAAGGGTGGGAAATTGATGCAACACTTCAACAACCACAATCTGCTAAAATAGCTATTGAATGGTATCAAGCTAAATTTCAGCAAACATTACAAGATTTAGAGAAATCATTTGAGCAATATCGAATTAGTGAAGCTTTAATGAGCATTTATAAATTAGTTTGGGACGATTTTTCTTCGTGGTTTTTAGAAATGGTAAAGCCAGGGTATCAACAACCAATTGATGAAAAAACATACAATGCCGTAATTAGATTTTTTGAAGATAATTTAAAAATATTGCATCCGTATATGCCATTTATTTCAGAAGAAATTTGGCAAGATATTGCAGAAAGAACAACAGAGGAAGCTTTAGTAATTGCAAATTATCCTGAAATAGTTAAAGTTAATGAACCTTTAATAAGCAATTTTAAATTTGCTTCAGAAGTAATTTCAGCGATTAGAAATGTTCGAAAAGATAAAAATATTGCTTTTAAAAATCAAATAGAATGTTCGGTTTTAAATAACGAAAACTCAACAAAAGATTTTGATGCTGTAATTGAAAAATTAGGAAATTTATCTTCATTAGAATATGTAACTGAAAAGGTTGAAGGAGCTTTAAGTTTTAGAGTAAAATCTAATGAATATTTTATCCCAATGACTTCAGATGTTAATGTTGAAGAAGAAAAAGCAAAGTTAGAGGAGGAATTAAAATACACTGAAGGGTTTTTGAAATCTGTTCAAAAGAAATTAAGTAATGAGCGTTTTGTAAATAATGCTCCTGAGCAAGTAATTAAAATTGAAAGACAAAAAGAAGCTGATGCAATTGCAAAAGTAGAAACATTAAAGGCAAGTTTAGTAAATTTATAAAATAGTAATATTGCTATGGCTGGTGATATTATTTAGAAAAGGGATTTTAATTTATTAGAATCCCTTTTTGTTTTTAATACAAATAGTTAGCTTACTTGCTCACCATTTTTTAAACTTGTTTTTGAGGATTGCAGAAGAACTATTTCTTTTTTATTATTTTCAATCCCAAGAACCAAGCATTCACTTATAAAATTTGCAATTTGTTTTTCTTTAAAATTAATAATAGCAATTATTTGTTTGTTTAGTAATTCTTTTTTAGTGTATAAACCGGTAATTTGTGCACTAGATTTCTTTCTACCCAACAACCCAAAATCTATTAAAAGTTGATATGCAGCTTTATGTGATTTTGGAAAATCATTTACTTCAATAATTGTCCCATTTCTAATATCTACTTTGCTAAAATCTTCAAAAGTAATTGTTGGCTTCATTAAATTATTTTCTTAATAATTTTTCAAAAACCCAAGCCGGACCAATTAATAAAAATTGTAAGTCTTTAAAAAAAGATGGTTTTTTTCCTTCTAATTTATGTCCGTAAAATTGTCCAATCCAAGCAATTACAAAAATACCCAATGATGTATAAAATAAAGGAGCAATGTTTGATAAAAAGTAGTTTCCAATTAAACAAACAATTGAAAAAGTCATCATTCTAACAAATGTTGAAAATGATAATTTTAAATAAAACAGTAGCAATAATAAAACTACAGGTGCTGCCCAATTTTCAAGAAACGGATTATTTATATTTATTGTGTTTATAATAAGGTTATTTGGAATACTCATAAGCATTCCTATAATACTAAAATAAATTGCAGGTACGCAAATATAATGGATACTTTGGTTTGTTTTATTTTGATGACTAATGGCATACTCATCAAACCATTGTTGTAAAGTTCTCATATTTTTAGTTTTTACTTGGTTGTTTTTTTAATTTTTCAATATGTTTTTTTGCTCTAGAATTACCAGAATCTAGCGTCAGTGATTTTTTGTAATTTGTAATGGCTTGTATTGTGTCTCCGCTTTTCATAAAAGCTTCAGCTAAACTATCATAAACATTGGCGCTTTTTGGGTGTAACGCAACATTAATTTTAAAAATATCTATAGCTTCTTGGTAGTTTTTATCTCGTAATTTACTGTAACCTAATGAGTTGAAATTATTTTCATTTATAGTGCTATCTAAGGAATCTTTTTTTTGTATTGCTAAATAGCCTTCTACAGCTTTATGAAATTCATTGTTTTTTAAATATTCACTGGGTATATTTTCATTATCCTTAAGTTTAACATAATTAAATATTGGAGCTATATTCTCATCTTTTTGAACTAATACTATATAGTCTTTGTTATTTGATGGATTGTTTAAAAATTGAATTTTTTCATTCATTTCCTTAACAAAAAAAGTAGTTTCATTTACCTTTAAAGGTTTTATGTTTTTGGCACCTCTCCATTTCATAAATAGTTCATTTTCATTGAAATAAATTGTTATTACCTCATCTGAATTGTATAAATATCTCCCCGAAACTTTTTTTATAAATTCAGGTGTATTTGTGTTATTTGTGCAATTAAAAAAAATGAAGGAACATATAATAAATGTAAAATATTTAAATTTCATAGGTGTAGTTGTAGTTTTAAAATGTTTAATTGAGCTATTAACTCAAATGTACAAAAAAAGCATTGATTTTAAAATCAATGCTTTTTTAAATAAGTATGTTGTATTCGTTTATTTTACGTTCACAAGTTCTACATCAAAAATAAGTGTAGCATCTGGAGGAATAACACCACCAGCACCTTGACTTCCGTAAGCTAAATTTGAAGGGATTGCAAATCGTGCTTTATCTCCAACTTTTAATAATTGAATTCCTTCATCCCAACCTCTAATAACTTGTCCTATTCCCAATGTAAAATCTATTGGTTGTTTACGTGGGTAAGATGAATCAAAAACTGAACCATCTAATAACTGACCTTTATAGTGTACAGAAACCATTTTCCCTTTTTCAGCTTTTACACCATTTCCTTCTTGTAAAATCTTATAACGTAAACCGCTTGGAGTTTCATCATAACCAGCAGCAATTTTATCCATTTGTTCTTTTTGTTCAGCTTTGGCTTCAGCTTCTCTTTTTTCTCTTGAGCCTTCAAAAATTCTAAAAGCTTCAACTGCATTAAATTTTTCAGCTTGTTCACCAACTCTAACTATTTCAATAGATTCTAAAATATCATCTTGTGCAATAGCATCAACAACTTCTTTTCCTTCAACTACATTTCCAAATACAGTATGTTTATTGTCTAACCAAGGAGTTGCAACATGTGTTATAAAAAATTGACTTCCGTTTGAAGCAGGACCTGAGTTTGCCATAGATAAAATTCCAGGAACATTGTGTTTTAATTCTGGGTGAAATTCATCATCAAAACTATAACCTGGTGAGCCAGTTCCAGTTCCTTGTGGGCAACCACCTTGAATCATAAAATCAGCAATTACTCTATGAAATTTTAATCCATTATAATAAGGTGTTCCCTGTGGTTTAGAATTATTTTCTAAATTTCCTTCAGCTAAAGCAACAAAGTTCCCAACTGTTCCAGGAGTTTTTTTAAACTCTAAGTTTACTAATATTTCACCTTTTGAGGTGTTAAATTTTGCGTATAATCCGTTATCCATATTCTTAATTTTTAAAGAGTTGCAAAGATACATGCTTTCATTTGAAATAAAAATTGAATGGTTATTTATTCAAATTTTTAGTTTTATAAACAGAAAAATCCACTTTTTTAAGTGGATTTTTCTGTTTATAAATTTAAAATGGTATTTTAAACTTCAGCTAAAACAGTTGTTTCAGTTGTAATTGTTTGTTCCATTTTTTGTGCGTCACTAGTTAAACCACAACCTTCTTTTGTTGACTTACATGAGGTAAATGCAATAGAAAATATTGTTAAAAACAGGGTGTTTACGGCTAATTTTTTCATTTTATTGTGGGCTTATTTAATTAAACAACGCGGTAAATATAGTATTTATTTTATAAAGCCAATTTATCTAGTGTGTAAATTATTAATTCTTCAACAGGTTTGTATGGATTTTTACTAAAAGTACCATTGGCTCTGTTTGCAATAATTGCATTCATAGAACAAGCATTATGACCTAATAATTTGGATAAACCATAAATAGCTGAAGTTTCCATTTCAAGGTTTGTTATTTTTGTTCCATTGAATTCAAAATTATCAATTTTACTATTTAATGAAGGATCTTGAATCGCTAAACGCAACACACGACCTTGTGGTCCATAAAAACCTACTGCTGTTGCTGTGCATCCTAAAAACACCTTGTCACTTACAAGTTTGTTTTCAAGTTCTTGGCTGTTTTCAACAATATAAGGTCTCGCTTTTCTAGAACTCCAATTTGTATGTTTTATAAATGCGTCTTCAAAATCAGCATTTAAAATATGCTCACAATCATAAGAATGAAGCATTCCATCAAATCCTAAACCATATTTTGCAAGTACAAAACTATCTACAGGAATATCTTTTTGTAAGGAGCCTGAAGTACCAATTCTTACAATATTTAATTGGGTAAATTTTTTCTTTATAGTACTTGTTTCTAAATCTATATTTACTAAAGCATCTAATTCATTAATAACAATATCAATATTATCAGGGCCAATACCGGTTGAAATTACTGTTATTCTAGTTCCTTTGTATGTTCCTGTAATGGTTCTAAATTCTCTTTTTTGAATATCAAATTCAATGGAGTCAAAGTGTTTTGTTACAATTGGAACTCTATTTTGATCGCCAACAAAAATAATATTTGTTGCTAAGTGTTCAGGTTTTAAATTTAAATGATAGATACTACCATCTGGATTCAGAATTAATTCTGATGCTGCTATTTTTGTCATAATTTTTTATCCGCCTACGCGTTTTACGTTATACTCTTCGTTCTTAAGGATTTCCATTATTTTATCTCTATAGTTTCCTTGAATAATAATCTCGTTATCTTTTACGCTTCCACCAACACCACATTTAGTTTTTAATAATTTACCTAGTGATTTTAAATCACTTTCTGAACCAACAAACCCAGTTATTACTGTGACAGTTTTTCCGCCTCTTCCTTTATTTGAGAATAAAGCTTCTAAATATTGTTTATTGGGTTGTAAAGTTTCGTGAATTTCGTTTTTGTTTAATTCAAAATTATCATTTGTTGAAAAAACAAAACCTCCTAAATCGCCTAAACTACTTAATTTTTTTTTGCTCATTTTTATTGAAAAAGATAACTATAAAATTACAAAAATATTTCTTATTGTTTTATTTTTTTCCAAATAAAAAGCAATGCTGCTAAAATTTCAAATACAAGTCCAATTGCTAATAATAAATTTGCTTGAGGCCATTTAAATAATTTTAAAATTGCCCCTAAAATTATTAAAAATACTCCAAATGTAAATATAGAAATCACTTGTTTTGTAATCATTTTATAAGTCCTAATTCTCTTAAACGTTCATTTAAAAACTCACCTGCAGTAATATTTTCATATGCCTTAGGGTTTGCTTTATCAATACATTCAGGCAAACAGTTAAGTTCCATTTCACTTATTGGATGTGTAAAAAATGGAATTGAATAACGAGGTTTATTCCAATCTTCACGAGGTGGATTTACAACACGATGTATAGTTGATCGTAGTTTATTATTTGTAAAACGCTCTAACATATCACCCACATTAATTACTAGCTGTTCAGGAAGTGCAGTTACAGGAATCCAATCTCCTTTTTTATTTTGAACTTCTAAACCTGAGGCTGATGCACCCATTAAAAGTGTAATTAAATTAATATCACCGTGTGCAGCAGCTCTTACAGCTCCTTTTGGTTCTCCAATAATTGGCGGATAGTGAATTGGACGTAATATACTGTTTCCGTTAATTACATATTTATCAAAATAAAGCTCGTCTAAACCAATATACAATGCTAAAGCTCTTAATACGTAAATGGCTGTTTTTTCAAGCATTTTATAGGTCTCAACTCCTGTAGGATTAAAGCTTGGAACTTCTTTTACATCAACATTAGTTGGATATTCTTCTTTTAATTTATCGTTGCCAACAACTTCTTGCCCAAAATGCCAAAATTCTTTTAAATCGCCTTCACTTCTTCCTTTCGCACTTTCTTTACCGAAAGATGTAAATCCTCTTTGGCCTCCAATTCCCTCAATTTCGTATGATTCTTTTACTTTGGTAGGTAAATTAAAAAAGTTTTTTACTTCAGTGTATAATTGCTCAGAAAGTTTATCAGTTAAAAAATGACCTTTTAGTGCTACAAAACCAATTTCTTCATAAGCTTCACCAATTTCTTTAATAAACTTTTGTTTTTTTGTAGCATCTTCAGATAGAAAATCAGATAAATCTACACTTGGAATATTTTTCATAAAATAAATTTAATTCAACTTTTAAAAGTACAAAAATTATTTATTCTTTTTAAGAATAGGAATAAGGTAACTTAGTGTGTAATTAAAACCAACTCCGGTATTATTTAAAAATACTCTGTTAAAACCAGGAATATGTAGGTTTTTAAAATTTTCAGGTTCTTTGGTGTTTATCATTTTATTAAGACTTACACTGGCGCCGAGATATAAATTATTAAAAGTTTCTACCTTCATTCCAAAAACAAATTCAAGCCATTGTGCGGTTAAATCTTTAAATTCAGTAGCTGGTTGAAGAGTTTCAGATATAAAATAGGTACCATTAACATTTGGTGTGTAGCTATTTAAAGTTTGATTAAAAATGCTAAAACCATATCTTAATCCAACATATATTTCATTATTCATGCCTTTCCAGTTTTTATAGGCATTGTAATTAAAACCGGCTTTTATGTAAGACCCTTTTGTTGTAAAATTTATATAATCTTCGTTGGTGGTTTTGTCTAAAAAACCTAGTTCAACCGCAGCGTAATGGTTTCTAGTAATTCTAAAATCACCTACAATTTCAAGTCCTTTAGTTTCATTGTTAAAAAATGAATTTATGGGTTTACTAATATCAATACCAACTCTAATACCATAAACTTCTTTAACTTTTAGAGAGTCTTGTAATTCCTGAGAATTAATAGTGAATGTAAATAAAACACTAATGAAAAATAGTAATATGTGCTGCTGTGTCATTTTCAATAGTTGAATTGTTTATATTAATATTTTTTATCCAGTTTGAAGTATTACTATCTATTTGTAAGTTTTCAAATATAGTTTTATATCCACAAGAACGAGAGACAAAAATATCTTTTCTATCGTATGTGAAATTAATTTCATCTTCAATTGAATTAGAAGTGAATTTATATAATGTGCTATTTTGATTTAAATCTAAAGGAATGATTATTGAATCTAACGTTTGATTTTTATAAATGTTTTCTTTGCTGTTTGCCCAAACTGAATCTAATAATACTTGTTTAGTTTCAGCTTGATTGTCATTATCATAAAAACGAATAATTAAACTTGGAGTTGTAGTATCAATACAAATGTCATCCTTTTCACAACTTAAAATTGTAATGATTGATACTAGTATTAAGGCTATATACTTTTTCATATATTCTTTATTTTAATTCTAAAAGTACAACATTTTCTACGTGATGTGTTTGCGGAAACATATCTACAGCTTGTGTTTTTATAATAGAGTATTGCTCTTTCATTAATGCTAAATCACGTGCTTGTGTTGCAGAATTACAACTTACATACACAATTCTTTTTGGTGCAATTTCCAATATTTTTGCAACTACATTTTTATGCATTCCATCTCTTGGTGGATCTGTAATTATTACATCAGGTTTTCCATGAGTTTTTATAAAATTGTTATTAAAAACATCTTTCATATCTCCTGCATAAAATTCAACGTTTTTAATGTTGTTAAATTGTGCGTTTAGCTTTGCATCTTCAATAGCTTCAGGAACTGATTCTACACCAATTACTTTTTTAGCATTTTTAGCAACAAATTGAGCAATGGTTCCTGTGCCAGTATAAAAATCATAAACAATTTCATTACCAGTTAAATTAGCAAAATCACGCGTTATTTTATAAAGTTCATAAGCTTGTGCTGAGTTTGTTTGATAAAATGATTTTGGACCAATTTTAAACTTCAAACCTTCCATTTCTTCAAAAATATGATCTCTGCCTTTAAATAAAATAATATTTTGATCGTATAAGGTATCGTTTCCTTTACTATTTATCACATATTGAAGCGAAGTGATTTGTGGAAATTCTTCTGAAATTGCTTGTAACAAACTTTCTCTTTTTTCTTTATCCTCTTTAAAAAATTGAATAACAACCATTATTTCACCAGTTGATGAAATACGTAGCATAATTGTGCGTAACAATCCAGATTGTTCTCTTGGATTGTAGAACTCTAATCCGTTTTCAATTCCGTAATTTTTAATAAAGTTTCTAATTTGGTTTGAAGGATCTTCTTGTAAGTGGCATTTTTCAACATCTAATATTTTATCCCACATTCCTGAAATATGAAAACCACAAGCATTTCTATTGTCAATTTCTTCTTCAGAATTTATTTCATCAAGTGTTAGCCAGCGGCTATTTGAAAACGAAAATTCCATTTTATTTCTATAAAAATAAATATTTTCACAACCTAAAATAGGAGTAACCTCTGGTAATTCTAAATGTCCAATACGAATAAGATTATTAATAACTTCTTTTTCTTTATAAGCTAGTTGATGCTTATAATCCATAAACTGCCATTTGCAACCACCACAGTGTTCAAAATGTTCACAAACTGGTTCAACTCTTTTATCAGAATATTTATGAAATTTAATAGCTGTTCCTTCAAAGTAAGCTTTTCTTTTTTTTCCAGTTCTAATATCAACAACATCACCAGGAACAGTGTTTGTTAAAAAAATTACACGTCCGTCTGGTGCTTTTGCAACTGTTTTACCACGTGCACCAGCATCAATAATTTCAACGTTTTCAAAAATCGTTGGTTTGTTTCTTCTACCCATTTTGCAAATGTACTATTTTAACATAAAAAAAGCACCTCAATAAATGAGATGCTTTTAAATATGTGGTATTTTAATTATTTTACACTTTTCATATAAGCAACTATTGCAGCTAGCTCATCATCAGACATGTCTTTTACAAAACCATCTAAATTAGCTTTCATAATTGCAATTTGCCCAGGGTCAGTATCAACAATTGCTTCAGCTTCTCCTTTTAAGAATTTTATCATATCTCCATTTTGTTCAGCATACACTTTGTTCATGTCTTTTATTGAAGGACCAATAATTTTCATATCAGGATTGTGACAGGTTGAGCACGTTTTCCCCATAAATAATTTTTCTCCTAACGCAAGATTATCACCAACAACCGTTTCAGTTTTCACTTCTTCAACAACAGTTTCAACCTCTTTTTTTACCTCTTCTTTTTTCTTATCACCACAGCTTGTTAAAAACAATGCAGCTAAACCTAAAACTAATACTGATTTTTTCATTTTTATAAAATTTATTTGAATGTAAAAACAAATTTATTCATTTATTTTTAATGTTTGGAAGATTTTTATGATAATCTTTTTAGAACTTGTAAAGTTTTACTTTTTTTTAATAATAATTACATTAAAATATTTTGTAATTTGCACACTTATTTAGGATGATTTCTCTCCAAAAGAAGGAATTGAAAAATTTCAATTTTTAAACTTTTTAATATGATGGTTTCAGACAAAATTTCATCAGAACAAGCAATTAATTTAGAAGAAAAATACGGAGCTCATAACTATCACCCATTACCTGTTGTTTTAAATAAAGGTAAAGGTGTTTATGTTTGGGATGTTGATGGTAAACGATATTATGATTTTTTATCAGCTTATTCAGCAGTTAATCAAGGACATTGCCACCCTAAAATTACTGAAGCTTTACAAAATCAAGCAAGTATATTAACTTTAACATCAAGAGCTTTTTATAATGATGTGTTAGGAAAATATGAAGAATATGTAACCAGCTATTTTGGTTTTGATAAAGTATTACCAATGAATACAGGGGCTGAGGCTGTTGAAACTGCAATTAAATTATGTAGAAAATATGCTTATGAAAAAAAAGGCATTGAAGAAAATAAAGCTGAAATAATTGTTTGTGAAAATAATTTTCATGGAAGAACAACAACAATAATTTCATTTTCAAATGATTCAGATGCTCGTGAAAACTTTGGACCTTTTACAGCTGGTTTTATTAAAATTGAATACAATAATTTAGAAGTATTAGAAAATACTTTAAAATCTAGCTCAAATATTGCAGGGTTTTTAGTGGAGCCTATTCAAGGTGAAGCAGGTGTTTATGTCCCTTCTGAAGGATATTTATTAAAAGCGAAAGCATTATGTGAAAAATATAATGTGTTATTTATTGCAGATGAGGTTCAAACAGGAATTGCAAGAACAGGACAATTATTAGCTGTTGACCATGAAAATGTAAAACCTGATATTTTAATTTTAGGAAAAGCATTAAGCGGTGGAGTTTATCCAGTCTCGGCAGTTTTTGCTAATAATGAGATTATGAATGTAATTAAACCTGGTCAGCATGGTTCAACTTTTGGAGGTAATCCTTTAGCTTGCGCAGTTGCAATTGCAGCTTTAGAAGTTGTAAAAGATGAGGAATTAGCTGAAAATGCTGAGAAACTAGGAAATTTGTTTAGAAGTGAATTACAAAAAATTATTGATACTAATAATTTGATTCAATCAGTGCGTGGTAAAGGTTTATTAAATGCTATTGTTATTAATGATACTGAAGATAGCTCAACAGCTTGGGATATTTGTTTAAAACTTCGCGATAACGGATTATTAGCAAAACCAACTCATGGAAACATTATTAGGTTTGCACCTCCATTAGTTATGAATGTAGAAGAATTATTGGATTGTGTTTCAATTATTAAAAAAACTATTGAAGAGTTTTAATACGGTTTATACCAAATAAAAAAGCATTGATGAAATTCAATGCTTTTTTATTTATAAGTTTTTTTGTAATTATTTTAATGAACCTATCATATTTTCAGGTTTTACCCATTCATCATATTCTTCAGGAGTTACATAACCTAAACGAACAGCTTCTTCTTTTAAAGTTGTTCCATTTGTATGTGCTGTATTTGCAATTTCAGCAGCTTTATAATATCCAATTTTTGTATTTAAGGCTGTAACTAACATTAATGAATTGTTCACTAATTCATTAATTCGAGTATAGTTTGGTTCAATACCAACAGCACAATTATCATTAAAGCTTAAACAAGCATCACCAATTAAGCGAGCAGATTGTAAAAAATTTGAAGCCATTACAGGTTTAAATACATTTAATTCATAATGACCTTGAGTACCACCAACAGTAATTGTTACATCATTTCCCATTACTTGAGCACAAACCATAGTTAATGCTTCAGATTGTGTTGGATTAACTTTACCTGGCATAATTGAACTTCCTGGCTCGTTAGCAGGTATAATTAACTCTCCAATTCCAGAGCGTGGCCCAGATGCCATCATTCTAATATCATTTGCAATTTTATTTAATGAAACGGCTAAAAGTTTTAAAGCTCCGTGACTTTCAACAATAGCGTCATGTGATGCCAATGCTTCAAATTTATTTTCAGCAGTTATAAAAGGTAAATCTGTAAATTCAGCAATTTTTTTTGCTACTAAAACATCATAACCTTTAGGAGTGTTTAACCCTGTTCCAACTGCAGTTCCTCCTAAAGCTAATTCAGCTAAATGTGGCAACGTGTTTTTTAAAGCTTTTAAGCCGTGGTTTAATTGAGAAACATAACCAGAAAATTCTTGACCAATAGTTAAAGGAGTTGCATCCATTAAATGTGTACGTCCAATTTTAACAACGTCTTTAAATTCTTCAGATTTTGCTTGCAATGTATCACGTAAACTTTCAATTCCAGGAATTGTAATATCAATAATCATTTTATAGCAAGCAATATGCATACCTGTAGGGTAGGTATCATTGCTTGATTGTGATTTATTAACGTCGTCATTTGGTTGAATTATTTTTTCTCCTTCTCCAATTACTCTTCCTGCAATTTCTTGAGCGCGATTTGCAATAACCTCATTGCAATTCATATTACTTTGTGTACCAGAACCTGTTTGCCAAATAACTAAAGGAAATTGATTATCTAATTTACCATCTAAAATTTCTTCACAAACTGTTGAAATTAATTCTTTTTTATCATCAGCTAAAACACCAAGCTCAAAATTGGCATGTGCAGCGGCTTTTTTTAGATATGCGAAACCGTAAACAACTTCTAATGGCATTGATCCTGCTGGGCCAATTTTAAAGTTGTTTCTTGAACGTTCAGTTTGAGCTCCCCAGTACTTGTCTGCAGGAACCTCAACATTTCCCATGGTGTCTTTTTCTATTCTATATTTCATCTGTTTACTTTTTTATTTGTTAAATGGAATTTATTATAAAATCAGTTTAGTTTTGAATATAAATTTAAGGCTTAATTTGGATAATAAATTATTGAGTTACAAAGGTACTAATTATCACTTTTTTTAGCTTATCAAAGGTGCTGTTTTTTATTTATTTATTTAGTGAGAAATATCACTTATAAAAAAAGTCAAAAGAAATGTTGTATTTTAAAAATAAATATTATTTTTGTAAAAAACATAAAACATTATATCATAAGATATGGATTTATCACAATTTTCAGGATTTTTAGTATTTTTAACAGTTTTCACAATGGGTTTTTGGTTAATGATTTTTTTAATCACATTTATTATCCCTTATTGGTTAATAGGTTATTTTAGAGAAGCTTGGAAATTTAGAAAAGAAGGAAAAGCAACTACTGAAAAATAAAAAAAAAGAGACAATTTAAATTGTCTCTTTTTTTTTAATATTTTATCAAATCGTAGTTTAATCTATTTTTTTTGGGATTTTCATATTTTCATCCATTTCATCTTTTAAATCTACTGCTAGTATGTAAATTGCCAATTTACCTCTTAAATAATACAAAATTACTACTATTAAAACTGTAATTGGTACTGAGTAAATAAAATCTACTTCGTCAGCAAATTCTTCACTATCATTGATAACTGAAATTAATTGAAATAAATAAACAGAAATAGGTATAATAATGGCATGAACCCACCAGTGCTTATTTGTTAAAAACCATATAAGCAAAAGTATTAATGGTACAAATTTTGATAAAAGGAAATAAATATAAGTTTGGACATATTTAAAGAGTCCACCCTTAATTACACCAAATGCAGTTTCATAATTTTCAATAGATTCTGATATATTTTGGTGTATATATAATAAATAGGGGGTGGTAATAACTATCAATAATATAATACTACCCGTCCATAATGATGTCCTTTTTTTGCTTTTCATGGGGTTCACTTAATCTTGATTAGTCAAATATACTTTATTTATTTTAATTAATATTTTTTAATAAAAAAACCACAATAATTTTTTTATTGTGGTATCAATGCTTAAAGCCAAAAAAGTTTAGATTATTTATCCGTTTCTAGGTAAAACAATATCACCACTTTTTCTAATAGCCGTATTATCCGTTGAAGTGTAACTTAAAACAGCAACCGCAACAAAAGCAGACACCATAAGCAATCCGAAAATTAATTTTAATTTTTTCATTTTTAGTAAGAATTAAATGATTAGTAAGAACATCAAAGCTACATTTAATCTTACAAATAGGCAAATAAAACCCTTCTTTATTTTTAATAAATTTTAAAAATAAGGGGTCTTAAAAGTGTTTTTCTCTTATTTTTTGGGGGTTTAGCCAATAAAAATAAAATTTAAAAACTTTTTTATTTTAGTTTAAATACTTCTATTTTGGAGATTTTAAAAGCAAATTTGATTATAAATTCAATAAAATTGGGTGTTTTTATTGTTAATAACCAACAAATTGTAAACTCTCTCCGTAAAAATTTACACTTATTAGGGACGCTCTTATGTTGCAAATATATAAATAAATATTTAATTATAAACTATTCACTCGTAAAAATGTGTAATTTATTATAAAAAACGTGTAGTTTGTTTAAAAAAAGGTTACTTTGAATAAATTGTTGCTTTATTTCCTCTTGAAAACCCAATTAAAGTAATTCCAAATTCTTTCGCAAAATCTACAGCTAAAGAAGAGCAAGCTGAAACAGCTACTACAATTGGTATTTTAGCTATAAAAGCTTTGGATATTATTTCATAAGATACGCGTCCGCTCACTAGTATACAATTTACGTTGTTTAATGAATTATTAATTAATAATTCACCAATAGCTTTGTCAACTGCATTGTGACGACCTATATCTTCTTTTAAGGCTATTATTTGATAGTCTTTATCAATCAACGCAGCAGCGTGTGAACCACCTGAAGCATCAAATGTTTCTTGTTTGTCTTTCATTTCAGAAAAAAGTTGTTTTAGCTTTTTTGTGTTGAATGAAATTTTATGTATTAGTTTTTCTCCTATTACGTTTATGTCCTCTAATTTTTGTTTACCGCAAATACCACAAGATGAAACAGAAAGTAATGTGCGTTTATTTAAATATCCTTTTCCTAAATAATTTCCTAAAATAGGAACGTTTATTATTGAAAAACCATTTTCACGATTTTCAATAATTTCAAAAGTTAGATTTTTTTTGTTTTTATAAATGTCTTCGGCATATAGTAAACCTCTAATCAATTCAAAATCATCACCAGGAGTTCTCATGACAACTGTATATGGTTCTGAATTAATATTAATTTGTAATGCAGCTTCAATAACTAAAGTATCATTTACTTTTTTTGAGTCTCCATTATTTAAGAGTAAACCTTCGTATTTTAATGTTTGCATATTTTATTACTGAATTCGTTCAAAATCAACCGCAACAACTTTATATTCAGGTGTCATTGTTTCTTTATCTCCAACGCTTCCTGTAATTATATTAATAAATACTTCAGGTTGATGAAAAGTAGTTCTTAAAACGCCTCTTTTTACGTTTTTAGAGTATTTTATTGAAATGTTAACACTTCCTCTATCAGAAAAAATTCGAACCTTTTCTTTATCTTCAATTCCTTTTGCTTTTGCATCTCTAGGATGAACTTCTAGATAATCTTTATTTAATAAAGATTGATTATCAGTTCTACGAGTCATAGTTCCTGAATTATAATGTTCTAATTCACGCCCAGTGGTTAAAATGAACGGGTATTGTTTACCGTGTGAAACAATTTCAGGAGATTCTTCAAAGTTAAAATGATGAAAAGTTCCAATTCCTTTTTTGAAATTTCCGTCAATATGAAGCATTTTGGTATCAGTTCCATCTTCTTTTATTGGCCATTGTAAGCCATTTTCTCCTAATTTATCCCAGCTTAGCCCTTTCATAAATGGGATTACATCAGCAATTTCTTCAATTACTTTAGCCGCATCATATGTTAATCCTGTTGGTTGATTGTAACCTAATTTACTCATCATATCAATAATTATTTGTCCATCAGGTTTTGTGTTTCCAATTGGCTCTACTATTTTATTTACACGCTGAACTCTTCGTTCACCATTTGTAAATGTTCCATTCTTTTCAAAATATGAAGAAGCAGGTAAAATTACATCTGCCATTTCAGTAGTGGCAGTCATAAATAATTCCTGAACCACAATTAATTCTAATTTTTCGAAAGCTTTAATACTATGATTCGTATTTGGGTCAGTCATTATAGTATCTTCTCCCATAATGTATAATGCTTTCAATTTTCCGTCAATAGCTGCATCTAACATCTCAGGAATCTTCAAACCTTCAAATTCGGGCATTTTTTCTACACCATATTTTTCAGCATAATATTCTTGAACTTCTGGTTTGTTAATGTCCATATAACCTGCGCCCTGATGTGGTTGTACGCCCATATCGGCAGCGCCTTGTACATTATTTTGGCCACGTAAAGGGTTTAGTCCAACACCATTTCGTCCAATATTTCCAGTCATCATTGCTAAATTAGAAAGTAACATTACCGTTTTGCTACCTTGAAAATGCTCTGTAACACCTAAACCGTGAAATTCCATAGCTCTATCAGCTTTTGCATACGCAATTGCTGCTTCTTTTACTAAATCTTTAGAAACACCCGTAAGCGTTTCCAATTCATCCATATCTAAGTTTTTAACATGGTTTTTAAAATCGATATATTTTTCTGTATAAGACTCAATAAAATGTTGATTCACTAAATTTTCTTTTACAATATAATGAGCAATCATATTTAAAATAGCAACATTAGTTCCAGGTCTAATTTGTAAGAAATGGGTTGCTAAATCTGCTAATTTGGTTTTTATTGGATCTACAACAATAGAAGTAACCCCTTTCATAAACGCTTGTTTAATTTTAGCTCCAGTTACGGGGTGACCTTTTAGTGGATTTGCACCGAATAAGAAAACAGCATCGGTTTGTTTTAAATCTTCAATAGAATTTGTTGCTGCACCAGTTCCAAAGGATTGTTGCATTCCAAAAGCAGTAGGAGCGTGGCAAATACGTGCACAACCATCAATATTATTTGTTCCAACAGCAACACGAATCATTTTTTGCATTAAATAATTTTCTTCATTAGTAGCTCTTGATGATGAAATTCCGCCAATTGAATTTGCGCTGTATTTGTTCTTTATTTCTAATAGTTTTTTAGCAATAAAATTATAAGCTTCATCCCAAGTTACTTCCTCAAATTTGCCATTCTTTTTAATCAAAGGTTCAAGCAATCTATCTGGGTGATTATAAAATTGAAAAGCAAAACGACCTTTTAAACAGGTATGACCTTCATTGACTTCGGCATTATCAGGAGCTTGAATCCCTCTAATTTTTCCATCTATTACTGAAATATCTAATTGGCAACCAACTCCACAATACGTACATGTTGTCCTCACAGTTTTATCAGCAATCAACGTTTTTGTTTCAAATTTATCAGTTAATGCTTCAGTTGGGCAAGTTTGTACACAGGCTCCGCACGAAACACAAGCAGATTCATCAAACGTAGTATCAAAGCCTTTAATAATGTTAGTTGCAAAACCACGACCACTCATTCCTAAAATCATTTCACCTTGAATTTCTTCACAAGCTCTTACACATCGAAAGCAATTAATGCATTGTGATAAATCGGATTTTATATATGGATGTGCCCTGTCTGGTTCAATATCAAAATGATTTTTTCCTTTAGGATAGCGAACGTTAAGTATTCCAATTTGTGCAATTGTTTCTTGAAAAGGTGTTGCTTTTTTTCCTTCTGAAGGAAAAATTTTATCAGCAGGATAATCTGATAAAACTAATTCCACAATATTTTTTCGAAGTCTTTTTATGCTGTCAGTATTGTGATAAATATACAGGTTTTCAGAAGTTGGTGTGTGGCACGAAGCCATTGTTTTTGTTGGTCCGTCTTTTTCACGTGCGACTTCAACCGAACAAACTCTACAAGAACCAAAATTTTCCAATCTATCATCTTGACACATCGTTGGAATAGCATTTTTATTTTGCTCAATTCTTCTAACAAAATCTAAAATAGTTTCGCCTTCGTTAAATTCGTATCCAATATTATTTATATATGCTTTCATAGTGTTCTAGCTTGAAGTAAAATAGTTTTTTAACTCATCATTAAAATATTGTAACGCATTTTTTACAGGAAGTGGGATGCCACCACCTAATGCACAAAGAGAGCCAATTTCTAAGGTTTCTAACAAATCGTCAAATAACGGGCGATCTATTTTATAAGCTGAATTTTGAGCTTTTTGAAGTATTTCCATACCTCTAAAAGATCCAATTCTACACGGATAACATTTCCCACAAGATTCATCGGCTGTAAATTTCATTAAATGTTCTAAGAATTTTATCATTGGGAATTCTTTAGGTATTGAAACAAAACTTGCGTGACCTAATAAAAACCCATTGTTATTTAATGATTCAAAATCCAATGTTAACTCACCAATTTTGTGCATTGGTACAATTCCACCGAGCGGACCTCCAATTTGAAGTGCTTTTATATCTTCTTTAAAGCCATTTCCATATTCATGAAAAATAGTTTGTAAATCTGTGCCCATTTCAATTTCGTACATTCCGGGTTTATTGAAAAAACTATCTAACGAAACCAATTTTGTACCGGTAGATTGTTTTGTTCCAAGTTTTGCATAAGCATCTCCATCATTTTCTAATATCCAATGAATATTTGCAAAAGTTTCTACATTACTTAATACAGTAGGCTTACCAAACAAACCATATTGTGCAGGATATGGAGGACGAACACGAACTTCAGGTCTAAGACCTTCAATAGAATTTAAAAGCGCTGTTTCTTCACCGCAAACATAAGATCCTTGTCCGCTAATAATTTTAAAACGAAAATCACCAATTAAGTTTTTTTCTTTTAATTCTTCAATAGCTTTACTAACTATTTTTATTGAATCAGGATATTCGCCTCTAATGTATAAAACACCGGTATTTGCACCAACAGTTAAACCTGCCATATACATTCCAAAAAGGACTTTATGTGCTTGGTGTTCCATTAAATACATATCTGAATATGCTCCAGGATCACCTTCATCTGCATTACAAACTATGTATTTTTGTGTGTTGACTTCTTTTATAACAGCATCTAGTTTAAACCAAAATGGAAACCCTGCGCCACCACGACCACGTAAATTGGAAGTTTTTACCTCTTGAATAAGTTGTTGCGGTTTATTTTTAAATTTCTCGGCTAATGAATAAAAGACTTCAATATTTTTAATTTTTGAAGTTAAAATGGGTGTAGTATTACAACCAATTTTATAGTTGTTTTCTTGCTGTTTTTTTTCTGAAATTATATTGGTTAGCTCCTTTTCGTTTGAAGCTGAAAAAGTTTTTCCTTGAAACATAAATGCATTATTGGTATGACAACGGCCAACACAAGCAGCGTGTCCAATTTCTTCTTCAGAAAAGTGGGTTGAAATATTTTTGTGTAAGCTAGTTTGAGTTTTTGCAGTCATACAAGCTGTACCATTACAAATATGTATTTTTTTTGCTCTGTTTTCTTCTCTTATAAAATCGTAAAATGAAGCCGTTCCTGTAATTACAGAATCATCAATTAAAAAGTGTTTTGCTAATTCTTGAAAATCTTCTTTTGAAGCATTTTTTTGAGATAAATCTGAGATGTTTTCAAATAAGTTATCGTCTAATTCTTTTCTTGAAGATAACGTTCGTATATTTTTATTTGCCATTTTAACCTAATATAATTCGGTTAAAAATACTAAAATAATTCTTAGGAAGTCCTTATTTCAAACCTTTTCGCTAATCAAGACTACGAGTTTGTTGTTTAAGTCTGTCGTAAAAAATAAATATTGATTACCGCCATCTTTAAACTTGGTTTTTTTTCTAATTTGAGCTACTGTTTCTGGAAAATTTCTTGTAGTAATATTGGCTTTTTTTGAAGGAATTAATTTTGTTAATTCTTTTTTGTTGTAAGAAGTAACTTGTATAATTTTAAATATTCTTCCGGGGAAGTCAATCAAGTTTTCTGAGGTGTATAAATGAGAATGTAGGTGTAATTTATCAATTTTTAATTGTGCCGAAATTTCTTGAAATGCACCTGATTTTAAAATTGCCGAATTTGGTCCGAACAAGTATTTTTTAGGTTCAGAATAGGTTGCTGAAACTTCATTTTGAAAAGTGAAATCAAATTTTTCAATTTCACTTTTGTTAAAGTTAATAGTTTTAATATCAATTTGTTGTGTGTAGTTTTTTTCTAAAATAAACAATAATTCTTTTACCTCATTTTCTACAGCAACTATATGAACGTCCTTTACGAAATTTAATTCATTAATAGCACTTGAAATATCTAGCATTGGTGATATTTTAAGAAGAATATTATCAGTTTTTTTAAATAATAAATCTAAATTTTCAGGAATATTAGGTAAGCAATCTTTTAACAAAAACACTTTTCCTTTTATGTCATTTCTTCTTGATGGATCAGCGTAAATCCAATCAAATTTTGAAGAGTTGTTTTTTATAAGTTCTAATCCATCACCAAAATGGCAATCAATATTTGAACATTTTAACTGTTTGAAATTATGCTGTACAATTTTTGATAATTTCTCATTTATTTCACAATGTGTTACATTTTTAAATTTTTGAGAAAAATAATAAGCATCTACACCATAACCACCTGTAATATCAATTATCGAATCTCCTGAAATTAAATTAGATTTATATTTAGCTGTAATTTCAGAAGAAGTTTGCTCAATATTTAACTTATTTGGGTAATAAATTTTTTCAGAAGTAAACCATGTTGATAACTTTCTTTCACATTTATTTTTTGCAATTATTTGTTCTGCTATTTCTTGAATTGGAATATCTTCAAAAGGACTCCCTTTTAAAATCAGTTGGGTAATATTCGATTTTAAATTTGAGTTGATAAATTTTTGAACTTCTTTATTTAAAATAGTAGTATTCAATTATAGATTGCTTAATTCAACAAGTTTTGTAATGGTTCTCCAATTTCTAGACGTAGCAACAGTTTGCAATTTTTTCTCAATTATATTTATTGTTAATTTAGAGTTTCCAGCACCAGATGGATAATGAATATATGAGCAATTACCTATTATTTTAATTTCTTCATTATTTGTTAAATAAGGTTCAATTAGTTTAATTCCTTCAGCAAAGTAATTCTCTTTTAAAAGTATTGCATATAACACTTTAATGTCTATTGAATTATTTTTTAAAAAAGGGTTAGACTTTAAAATAGTTTCAAGTTGTTTTTTTGTTATAACTAAAATACTAATAGTGTGTCCAAATACTTGTTTTATTTGAGCTGTTATTTGTTGTTCAATTTTGGATATATTTTTTTCTGAAGATTTAAATATAACATTTCCACTCTGAATGTATGTAGTAACATCATTATAACTTAAATTAATAAATAGTTGTTTTAGTTCAACCATTTTAATTTTATTATGACCCGAAACATTTATACCTCTTAGAAGTGCTATATAAGTTGTCATTGCTTTGTTTGATGTTATTTAAGAATAAAAGTATAAAATTAATTTGATAATTTAGACTTGAAAAGTATTGATTTAAATATGAAATAAAAAAATAAACCCAGTAAATTATTAATTTACTGGGTTTTTTGCGGAGAATGAGGCTCCAAAATCTTGATTTTATCTACCTGTAAAACAGTTGTTTACACTCGTTCAAATTTCGAGGGTAACTCATAGGGTAACTGAACTTTGATTTATTGATTTTAATGAACTTTGTTGTACAAATGTACTATAATTATTTTTCTTTGAAATCTAATTATAAGTTTGTTTAATAAGTGATAACTAACAATAATCATACGATAACTTATTTGATTAAACTATCTTAGTAATATAAATTACATTTAGTGGACTTGCAACAAAAAAGTGGACATTAAATTGCGAGACTTATGCAGTTACATTTTAATCATACATTTTTAATTCAAAGCTAATTTAAGTAACTCTAAATCTCGTATCTTTATGTCCAGTCTAATGTAGTAATTATAGAATAATCAAATTAACAAGAAAACTGCTTTAAATATGAAAAAAAGATACAACCTGTATATATTACTTTTAACACTTTTTGTCCTTGGATGCAAAAACGATAAATCAGAAGAAAAGGTAGAACAAAATAAGGAAACCATTAAAGTTTTAGAAAAACCAAAAATTTTATCAGAGAAAGAGTCTAAAATAATTCTGCAAAAATTAGAAATAGAACAAGAGTCAACTTTAATTACTCAAGCTGAATTTAATAACTTCAAACTGAAAAGTAATTATATTGAGGCTATTGAAAAATACGATGAGAATAATAAACCTTTACCTTATTTCAGAGGAACAGAAGAAGATAAATTACGTTATTATCCATTGCCAACAGAAGTAAACGCTAAACAATATGAAAGTAATTCATTTGTGTTTGGAGATTTGAATAATGATGGAATGAGAGATTGTATTGTAACTGCTGTCCGTTCTAATATGTATGATGAAGTTCATTTTTTTTATATTTTCATAAATAACGGTAATTTGTTTAAGTTAATTGATGTTGCCTGTGAAGATGATTTAAGTGGTTGTAAAAATGGAGGTTGGCCTAGTAGTTTTAGATATCAAAAAATTGAAGATGGGGTTTTCAAAGGTATTACTTTTTGCCACTATAATGATGCCCATTGTTGTCCATCATTGGTTTTTAAATGTGAAGCTAAATTCGTTGAGAGCAAACTTCAATTTTATAAAGCAGACTTTGTATTTCAGGATTATCAATACATTTTAGGAAAATTAGAGTTTGAATTAGATTCAGTTTTGTTTAAAAGCAGAATTGATTAAATTGATATTGTTGTAATGAAAAACCTTAATCTGTTTTATATACTTACAAGCCATAAGATAAATTGCATAATCAAAATTCTTCGTATTAATTGATGTATATATTAATTATTTAATAACAATGAGTGGTCGTATAAAATTTGAGGATAGAGTATTCTATATTAGTGTTAGAGGAATTCGATTTGAAAATTCAGATGGTTCATCTCGAACTGAATATTTATTAAAATTGAAACCTAATGACAAATTAGAATTGGTTAAAGAACCAGATAATATTTTTGATAAACATGCTGTAAAAATTGTATATGAAAAAAATCTTCAAATTGGATATGTTCCAAAAGAGCTTTCAAGCATTATTTCAGAATATTTAGAATCTGGTTTGAGGTATGAAATTAAACATTTAAATATTTCAAGAGCTGAAATAGGATATCGGCTAAGTTGTGAGTTTAATTTAAAATTCAGTAAAGAAATTTAGAATAGTTATATAAAGATTAATTTAAATATGACAGAGTAAAAAGATTTAATTGGATAGATAAAGGAGAATAAAAATAAGGTTAAAAACACAAATTACAAGTAAAGAAATTGCAATATGCGATGAAGTAGGGTTACTATATTTACTAAGACGTTTTTTAAGTTTATTTAACAACTTAAAACAAAATTTAACATTCCACTAATGAAAGAAAGAACAAAAATTCCAGATATTGAACTTTATTCTGATGGAGGGGCTGTCCCTAACCCGGGTAAGGGAGGTTTTGGTATTATTTTGTCTTATAAAGGGACAAGAAAAGAATTTTTTAAAGGGTATAAGTTGACAACAAATAATCGAATGGAGCTTATGGGAGTGATATTTGGACTAGAGCAATTAAAAACTAAATCGAATGTCATAGTGTATACTGATTCAAAATATGTTGTAGACGGAATAACTAAAGGTTGGGCTGAAAAGTGGAAGGAAAATGATTGGAAACGAAAAAAGAATGTCAAAGCAATAAATTGTGATTTATGGGAAAGATTGTTAAAAGCTATTTCAGAGCATACTGTAGAATTTAAATGGGTGAAGGGGCATTCTGGGCACCTAGAAAATGAAAGATGTGATGCACTTGCAAATATAGGTATTAATGCAGATACACTTATTATTGATGATGGTTATGAATTTGAAATGAAGTAAAGTAAAGATAGAAAGTTATTATTCTTAATGTGAGATGATAATTGTCATTCACAAATGACAATAAAATTAATAACTTTATTTTTTAAAAAAAATGCTAAAAGAAGAATATGTTCGAAATAAGAAAAGGTACAGCCTCAAAAAATTATGAAAATACTTTTTTTAGAGAATTTGCAGAAAATCTTAAAAACCTTTTTGACAAGTATTCGCTTGACGGACTTTTAATTGCAAACTCTGAATGCGAAACTGAAAAAAGACTTCAAATAGATGCTTTACTCGTAACTCAAAATGCAGTTTGTATAATAGACTTCAAAAATTTTGGAGGTGAAATTAAATTACCTGGAAATGGAAGAAATGAATTTGACTTTAGCAAATGGACAAATGAGAAAGGTGATATCATAAAAGGAGGAAGTTCAATAAATCCCTTTGTTCAGTTAAAGAATCAAAAAGAAAAGTTCATAAGAGTATTTGACAAAAACATTAAAAACAAACTTCCTAAATCCGACTTATTTAATCCATTTCATACAGTTAGAGCAGTCTGTTTTCAAAAGGAAATTGAGCTTATTGGCTCAATTCCTTCTAAAGAAGAATTAAACTTTTTCATAATTGATAAAAGCAATTATCTCGAAAAG
>NZ_WTAR01000091.1 GCF_013139515.1 Lutibacter sp. | reverse complement strand
GGCGCATTGTTTCGTATAAATAACGAATACTACGAGAGCCATCAGTGTTTTGGTCACCATATTTAGCATCTCCAGTAGCTTGTTTTACAATTACTTTATCCCAATCTGCTTCCATTTCATCAGCAATTACTGATGTTAATGAAGTTCTTACACCATTACCCATTTCTGAACGGGAAGCAATTAAAATTAAGCTCCCATCAGAATTTAACTGTACAAATAAGTTTGGATTAAAATCAATTAAATTTTTAAGAGTTTCTTTATCTGAAAAAATAGACGTGTTACAAGCTAATATTAAACCACCTGAGGCTAAACCAATACTTCTAACAAAAGTTCTACGACTTATATTTTTTATAGTACTCATATTAGTCTTGGTTTTTAAGTTCAACAGTTCTGTGAATTGCATCTTTAATTCGCTGGTAAGTCCCACATCTGCAAATATTACCAATCATGGCATCATCAATATCTTTATCTGTTGGATTGTCATTTTTATTAAGTAATGCTGCTGCTGCAATTAATTGCCCAGGCTGACAAAATCCGCATTGTGCGACATTTAGTTCTACCCAAGATTCTTGTAATAATTGCAAGTTTTCAAATTCGCCTTCAATAGTTAAAATACTTTTTTCTTCAGCTGCTGAAACAGGAATCATACACGACTGTACGGGTGAATTATCAAGTAATACTTTACAAGAACCACATTGTCCAATTCCGCAACCATATTTTGTCCCTGTAAGTCCTACAATATCTCTAATAGCCCAAAGTAAAGGCATATCTGGAGCAACATCAATAGTGTGTTTTTCTCCATTTATACGAAGTGTAATCATATTAAAAATTTAGTTAGTTATTGATTTAAACCAACAATTTAAGGAATATTTTATGAATGGTTTTTTAGACTCTTTTTGTTTAACAGAAATTTAACGAAGCTAAGGTTAAATGTTGTTTGTTTTTTATTTGAAATAGGTAGTTTAACTTCTGCCTTTTATAAGGTGAAGTAATTGTTAAGAAAATAAAATTTTAATAGTAAATATTTAAAATTCAGTGTTTACATCCCAAGACTCTAAGCTATCTTTAATAGCTTTTATAAACATACCTCCTAAAGCGCCGTTTACAACTCTATGATCGTATGAGTGAGATATAAACATTTTGTGACGAATACCAATAAAATCACCTTCAGAAGTTTCAATAACTGCAGGAACTTTTCTAACAGCACCTAATGCTAAAATTGCAACTTGAGGTTGATTAATAATTGGTGTTCCAAATACGCTTCCAAAACCACCAACATTGGTAACAGTATAGGTTCCATCTTGAATATCATCAGGACTTAATTTTCCTTTACGAGCTTTATTTGCTAAGTTATTTACAGCTTTAGTCATACCAACTAAATTTAATTGATCAGCATTTTTAATTACAGGAACAATTAAATTTCCGTCGGCTAAGGCAGCAGCCATTCCTAGATTAATAGCTTTCTTTTTTATAATTTTATCTCCGTCAATAGCAATATTAATCATTGGAAAATCTTTAATTGCTTTTGCTACTGCTTGCATGAAAATTGGAGTGTACGTAATTTTTTCGTTTTCACGAGCAAAAAATTGATCTTTAATTCGATCTCTCCATTTCACAATATTAGTAACATCAACTTCAATGAAAGATTGAACATGTGCTGAGGTTTGTACAGATGCAACCATATGATGTGCAATTAACTTGCCCATACGGCTCATTTCAATTATTTCATCTTCACCATTTAATGAAACGGGTGTGGCTGTTGTTTTACTTTGTTTTTCAATTTTTGGTTGTTTAACTTCAGTAACTTTAGGTTTTTTAGGAGTATTAATAGTGTTTCTATCGTTTTCTAGGTAATTTAATATGTCTGATTTAGTAACTCTATCATCTTTTCCAGTACCTTTAATACCTTCTAATTCTTCCATTGAAAGACCTTCAGTAGTTGCAATATTTCTAACTAAAGGAGAGAAAAATTTACCTGAATCAGAAATTTTCTCAATAGGCTTAATTTGCTCTTTTATTTCTTCTTCAATAATTGAAACAATTTCAGTAGCTTTATTCGCTATTTTTATTTCAGTTTTAATAGCGTTTTCTTCTAAGGTTTCTATAATAGCAATGGTGTCACCAACATTAACTGTGGCATCGTTTTCAAAAAGTATTTCAATAAGTGTCCCTTCAACTTCGCTTGGAACTTCAGAATCTACTTTGTCTGTAGCAATTTCAACAATAGCTTCATCTAACTCAATAGAGTCTCCAACATTTTTTAACCAAGAAGTTATTGTTGCTTCTGCAACACTTTCGCCCATTTTAGGCAGCTTCACCTCAAATATTGCCATTTTGTATTGTTTTTTAAGATTTGCAAATTTACAAAAAATATAGTCTACATTATTACAGTATGGGTGTTTTATGTAAAATATGTTAGGACAACTTACATTATTATATTCATAAAATCATCAATATTTAAGCTTGTAAAATTTGAGATTCTTTATTTTTTGAAGTGTTTATCCGTAATATGTATAATTATGAGTAGAATTTTAAATCAGGATTCAAATATTAAAAAATCATTTATAACTAAAATATCAACACTTAGTAACTTTTATTACATTCAAAAACATAATTATTATTTGTAAACAGTCTAAATAAAGCTTAAATACCTGATAATCAGTTATATATTTTTTTAAAAAAGATGATTTTTATCAGTATTAAACAGTGTTTATGTAACTAAATTTACATAAGCTTTAAAACAAACAAATATCTAATATTATGAAAAATGTAAAATTAATTGGTTTTTTGATGATTTTAGCATCAAGTTTAATGTTCATCCAATGTACTAGTGAAAATGCACTAATTGGACCGCAAGGTGTTGCTGGTATTGATGGTACAAATGGTTCAAATGGTATTGATGGAGATGATGGAGCTAATGGAGTAGATGGTACAGCAACGTGTGTTGCTTGTCACTCTGAAGATCACAGAACTCCAATCGATGCATCATATTTATTATCTAGTCATAATAACCAAACTATAATGTATGATGGCTCAACACTTACTGATTACACAAATCAATCATTCTTTTATGGAAGTTGTGCACGTTGCCACTCAAATGAAGGATATATTGACTATGTTAATGGTGAAGCAGCTGCAACAATCAGCAATCCTACAATTATATCTTGTACCACTTGCCATGAAAAGCACAGTACATTTGATTTTGAAAATGATGGTTACGATTATGCATTAAGAAATTTTGAACCTGTTACATTAATTGTTGACGAAACTAAAACAATTGATTTTGGAGACACAAGTAATACATGTGCACAATGCCACCAACCAAGAACTGTAACACCAACATCTATAGATGGAACATTTACAATAACTAGCTCGCATTGGGGGCCACATCATGGGCCTCAAGCCACTTTAATAGAGGGTATTCAAGGAGCAAATATTGCTGGATCTGAAGGGTATCCAGGAGTTGGATCTTCAACTCATAGAACAGGATCATCATGTGTTAAATGTCATATGGGTGAAACTACTGACGGTACAGATGGTGCACACTCTTGGGTTCAAACAGATAATGCATGTACTACATGCCACACAAGTGGTGCTCCAAGTGAGGTAAGTGGATTAACTGAAGACATGGAAACACTTGCTAGCTTATTAGCAAATGTTACCGGTGAAGATGCTGAAACTGGAGATCCTATCGTTGGAATTATTCACGACGGACATCCACAAGAAGGAATCTTTACAATTACTGAAGCTGAAGCTGCTTGGAACTATTTATTTATCCTTGAAGATAAAAGTGGAGGTATCCACAATCCAGCTTATGCAAGAGCATTAATAAAAAATTCAATTGAGGCATTACAACCATAAATTTAAAAAAGTTCAGGAATGCTGTACACACTCCTGAACTTTTAAATAATAATAATAATAATAATAATAATAATAATAATAATAATAATTAAAAGTAATGAAAAAATTTAATATAAACTTAGCCCTTGCGGTTTTAGCCGTAATTACATTAGTAAATTGTACTCACGATGACACGCCACTTGTTCCTGTAGTAGACCCAGGTGTTGGATCTAGTACAGATGAATTATTAGTAAAAAAATTCTCAACAGCTCCTACATTTGATGGTGATATTGATGCTGTTTGGAGTGAAGCAAGACCTTTATTAAGTGCTGCAACAGTTACTACTGCAGGAGATAAAACAATAACATTAAACAGTTCAAGTAATGGAGATTTATCTCTTGAACCTACTGATTTATTTGATCCTTATACAGGAGAAAGTTATAAATACTCTCTAAGAGGAGGACATGATGGAACCAATTTATACTTATTATTTGAATGGGAAGATGATTCAGATAGTAGAGATCGTCAATCTTGGTATTATGATGGTACTAAATGGAGACAAGAAAACAAATATGCGAATCATAAAAATGATAAATTTTATGAAGATAAATTTGGTATGATGTTCCCTATTGGAAATCCAGAAGGATTTGCAGGAGGTACTTGTACAGTTACTTGCCATCGTGGTTTAACAGATGCTGAAGCAGGAGAAAAAGCTACAAGACACTACATGAAAAACGAAGGTGAACTTGCAGATTTCTGGCACTGGAAACGTGACAGACATGCAATAGCTGAAGCTTGTGATGATGGTTTTGTACAATGGGAAGATGATTTCGGAAAAGCTTCTGCTAACGGAAGAAAAAATGATGATGGAATTTCACCATATAGTACTTCTATGAAATTCACAGATGATGTTACAGGATATAGCAGTCCAAAATATGTAATAAAAAACAGAACAAATTACTACTGGATTACACAAGCTGAAATTGATGGAGGAACTGCAATAGCTGTAACTAATGTTGCTGCTGATGGTAAATTAACATTATCAGATGGTACAATTATTGATCCAGTTGCTGAATCTCCAGCTTACGCTCAAGGATTTGGTAACAAAAGAATGCCTAGTGTAATTATCAACGAAGGTGGACAAGGGGCTGATGGTAGATCTGAAGTTAGAATTAAAGCTAAGCATACTGGTTCAGGATGGCAATTAGAAATTATGAGAAAATTAGAAACAGGAGACCCTACAGATGCGAGTTTTGCACCAGGTCAATCTATCCCTTTTGGATTAGCAATATTTAACAATGCTGCAATTGGACATGGTATGTCTAATTTCTTAACAATGAAAATAGAACAATAATCTTTAAAATTAAAAGTGCAGGTAACAAAAACCTGCACTTTTAAACCAAAAGAAAGATTATTTAACCAAAAAACTTACACATGAAAAAAATAGTTCAAATTTTAATAATCGTATGCAGTGGCTTACTACTGAATTCGTGTTATTATGATGCATTTCCTGAATATGAAGATGTTATTATTGATGATGGTACCGATAATGGTGGCGGCGGAGATACAGTAATATCTTATCAAGATGATATAGTTCCACTTTGGGGTCAATGTACAGGATGTCATGGAGGTACACCTCCAACACTTAGCACAAATTCATTTGATAACTTATTAAATGGTTATGTTGTGGCAGGTGATGCAGATGCTAGTACATTGTACAAATCTCTTTTAGGAACTGGAGGAGTATCATTAATGCCTCCTGGATCAGCGTGGAATCAAACTAAAATTAATTTAGTAAAGGATTGGATCAATCAAGGAGCTTTAAATAATTAATCGTTAAAGAAGATACATATGAAAAATTATATAAAAATACTTTTTATTTTATTGGTTCTTCCTTTTGTTGCATTTGCGCAAGAAGATGAAACTAAAAAAGAAAAGGTTAAAGAAAAATTAGAGAGACCTGCTTTTGAAAGTGCTTCACTAATAGATAACCCAACTAATGTTTTATTCAATAAAAATGCATTGGAGGTGCAAATGGCACACAGATTTGGGCTAGTTAATGGTGGTACTAATGATTTAGCTGGTTTTTGGGCTCCTTCAAATATTAGAATTGGATTGTCTTATTCAATTCATGAAAGATTAACTATTGGTTATGGAACTACAAAGTTTGATCGTTTACAAGATTTTAACTGGAAAGTTGCATTATTAAGACAAACACGCTCTAATAAAATGCCTGTAAGCGTTTCTTATTATGGTAATTTTACTGTAAATGCACGTACTAAAGAAAATTTTGATAATCTTCAAGATAGATATTCTAATTTCAATCAGTTAATTATTGCACGTAGATTTAATTCTAAATTATCTTTACAAGTTGCTCCAAGTATTTCACATTATAATATTGTTGAAAATACAATGAGAAATGATATGGTTGCAATAGCTTTTGGTGGACGTTATAAAATTAGTCCTCAAACTTCTGTAATTTTAGATTATACACAACCAATAACAGAGTTTTTACAAGATAATCCACATCCTGGTGTTAGTATTGGTGTAGAATTTTCAACTTCAGCTCACGCTTTTCAATTATTTGCAACCAATTATAATGGTTTAGTTGCTCAAAAAAATATTATGTTTAATACAAATGATTTCTTTAAAGGAGATTACATGATTGGATTTAATATTACAAGAGTATACAATTTCTAGTATTGATATAAAATCAATAAAATAAAAAACAAGGTTTTAGCTATTTTGCTTTTACCTTGTTTTTTATTTTATAATGAAATTTTTAATAGCAGCGGTTACATTGTAACAAATACGACATAAAATGTGTGATGATTTATTTTTAACAGTTAAAAATTTAATTAATAAACTGGTAAACAGTGAGTTAACTTGGTGTTAAAACTGATTAATATCATAAAATATCATCAGTCATATTGCTAAATTTATATACGTTTAAAAAAATATTGATTACTAATTATAAATTATGAAGCAGCAATCTAACAAACAAACAAAAATTTCTAGAAGAGGTATTTTACCAATATTTGGAGGTGCTTTACTACTTCCTTTTCTTGGATTTGGAAAGTCTACAAATAATAAAAAACCTAATTTAGAAGATGAAAATGAAGCATACCAAACTTTATTAAAACCAGACGGTTCTACTGTAAAGGTTAAAGTTAGTACGCTACAAAAGTCAAAAATAGTTGAAAAGAATATTTCAAATAAGTCATTACTAAATTGGCTTGGCCGAAAACTCTAATTTATAGCTAATTATGAAAAATAAAAATACTACTTCAAGACGTAAATTTCTTGATAAAGGATTAAAAGTAGGTTTAATTACTGCAATTGGCGGAATTGGTTTAACCAAATTAGCTTCAAAATTAAGCGCTCAAACCGATAAAGATTCTGGTGAAAAAATGGAGTTAATGACTACTGATGGAACTATTATCCAAGTAGATTCTTCAGAAGTTGTAGAAATGGATCATCACACAAAAGAAGATCATTTAAACCATGATGTTAGAGAAGGAATTCCAAATAGAAAATTTGTAATGGTTATAGATTTGGCAAAGTGTAAAAACGCTTTAAAATGTCAAGTTGCCTGCAATAAACACCATTATATAACAGGTGATAATGCTTGGTTAAAGGTCTATAAAATGCAAGAATCTCAAGATACCTCACCCTACTGGATGCCTACAACTTGTATGCATTGTGATAAACCAGCTTGTGTTACAGTTTGCCCTGTTGATGCTACATTTAAAAGAAAAGATGGATTAGTTTTAATTGACAACGAACGTTGTATTGGGTGTAGGTTTTGTATGGCTGCTTGTCCTTATGCAACTAGAGTTTTTAATTGGAGTGAACCTAACCAAGGTGAAATAACGTTGGCTATGGATATGGGAGAAGAAATGCACTCTACTCCAGAACACGCAGGTTTACCAAGTATAAAAGGTACTGTTGATAAATGTGACTTTTGCCCACATGCAATTCAAGATGGTGAACTTCCTCATTGTGTAACAGCTTGCCCTAACGGCGTATTTTATTTTGGAGACAAGTATGAAGATACAGTTACAAATGGAGATGAAACTTTACGATTAAGTAAATTATTAAAAGATAAATCTGGTTACAGATTAATGGAAGGCTTAGGAACCGATCCTAGCGTTTATTATTTACCTCCTGTTGATAGGTTGGTGAATTTTGAAGATGGATTAGAGCACTATACTGAATTTCAATCTGTTGAAAAACCTGAATAATTATGAAAAATTACGATACACTTCTTAAAGATTTAGCTCCCAAAAAATTTGGTAAGCTAGGTGTTATATGGACAAGCTCATTACTTATAATAATTATTATTGGGATTATTGCTTATATAGACCAACTAATTAAAGGACAGGTAGTAACCAACATGCGTGATTACGCATTATGGGGAATATACATTTCTAATTTCGTGTTTTTTGTAGCTACAAGTTTTGTTGGTTCAGTAACTGTAGCCATTTTAAGATTAACCAATAATAATTGGAGAACTCCAATAGTTAGAATTGCTGAAATTATTTCTTTAGCGGCAATTGTAATGGCTGGAATTACAATTATGATTGATATGGCTAGACCAGATAGATTGTTAAATCTATTTATTCACGCTAGATTACAATCACCAATTACTTGGGATGTAATAATAATACCAACTTCAATTGCTGTGAGTTTTTTATTATTGTATTTCCCTTTAATTCCTGATTTAGCAATCCTTAAAAAGCATTTTAAAGATGAAAGTCCATTTCTAAGTAAATGGTATGGAATATTATCATTAAACTGGACAGGTAGCAAGGCTCAAAAAGCAATACAAACAAAATCTATTCAAATTATTGCTATAATGATTATACCAATAGGTTTAATACTTCAAACTATTGATGCCTGGCTATTTTCAACAACGTATAGAATTGGTTGGGACAGTACAAATATGGGAGCTTATTTTATATCTGGAGCCTTTGTTGCTGGTGTTGGAGCTTTAGTTACTGTTATTTATGTAATACGTAGAGTTTACAAACTAGAAAATTACATTACACTATTACATTTTGATAAACTAGGTAAATTTTTAGTCCTTGCCTGTTTAACCTATTTGTATTTTAACATTAATGAGTATTTAATTCCCGTATTTACAGCTAAAAAAGGCGAATTAACGCATTTAGATGAATTATTTACAGGACACTATTCAATTTTATTTTGGTTAGTAATTGTTGGCGGATTAATAATTCCTTCAATCGTTTTAATGTTTAAAAAATTTAGAAAACCATTACCAATGTTTATCATAGGTTTAGCTGTAGTTATAGGCTCTTGGTGGAAACGTTATCTTATTGTAACACCTACATTATTACACCCATTTATGCCAATACAAGGTGTACCTGAATCTTGGCATCACTATTTTCCAAGTATTCATGAATGGTTAATTACACTTGCTACACTTGCAATGGCATTGTTAATTATAACAATATTAGTTAGATACTTACCTGTAATTCCAATTCAAAGAACAGCAGAAGAGCAAGAATTGTTAAAAAACGATAAAAATACTAAATCATGAAAAACCAATTAAATATTCGTCACTTTTTTCTTGTATTATTAAGTGTTTTTTGTATCTCTTCAAGTTTTGCACAGAAAATAAAGAAAAGCAAGGTTAGATTAAAAGCGCAATATGTTAAAGTAATGGACGGTGAAATCTATTTTCACATTAAAGCTTCATCAAAAGTAAAAAAACAAAATATTAAAGTTTCTAATATTGAAATAACTATTTATAATGAATTTGATGATGAAAAAGTTAAAATAGGTAAAACAATCACCAATATGAAAGGTGAAAGTAGGTTTG
>NZ_WTAR01000112.1 GCF_013139515.1 Lutibacter sp. | reverse complement strand
TTAAAATTTCTTTTCCATCTGTTTTACCAGTATTTAAAATAGGCAATTCTCCTCTTTCTGGTGTTATGTTGTTTGTAAGCTCTAGCTGATTTTGATATTTATCTTTTGAATTTTTAATCCAAACATTGGTGGCAAATTCTTCATCCCAAGAACTCATTCCCCATTTAAGATTGTGTACATTATTGTATCCATAAAGTCTTAATAAACTTGTAAAATAAGCTGCAGATTGACCAGAATAACATACAATAGTTATTTTATCAAATGTTTTTGGGTCAATGTCATTTTTGAAATAGTTAAGAAGTTCAGCAGCTTTCATATTTTTGGCATTTTTAATATGTCCATACTCAAACCAGCTTTCGCTTCTAATATCTAAAACAAGATATTTTTTGTTTTTAAGATTTTCTTTAATCTCATCTGCTAAAATTAAAGCAGGTGCTTCATTATTGATAAAGTTTCCATTAGTTTCTAAATATTGAACCAAAAGCTCAGTTTCAGAAATAGGATTGTTTACTTGATCTTGAGCTACAATTTTTTGATTGACAAAAAATGTAGCTGCTATAAAAAATAGCGCAAAGTATTTTATTGTGTTTTTCATGTTATAAGTAATTTAAATTAATTTAATGTTCTAATTGTTACATCAAAATTAAATATGGAGTGATTTTTTTTATATGATATTTATCATATTACATTTATACATAATTGTTCTTTACAGTAACAAAAGTTACATAATAAAATGCTGAAAATCAGATAATTACAATCGATTATTCATTTAATTTTTTAACCTTAAACTTATGAGGTATTAAAAGTAAATTTATGTTAAGTGAAAAGTGTTTTTAAAACGCTAATTATGAATAGTGAAGTATTAGTTTTCACAAAAAAGAAGTTGTTTTTAAACATAAAAACAACTTCTTTTTTGTGAAATTTAGTAATATTAGTTACAAAGAATTATAATTTTTATAACTGCTAAATGTAATTTTGTTATTCTGTAACAGGATAGTTTTTAATTTCTTTTTCGATAAAGCCATTCCAACCTTTTTCTATAAGTGTAGCATTCATATAACTATTAGCTCCATAAGCTAAGTTGGCAACATCATAACCAAGTACATTTAAGTAGGCAACTATATATGCGGAAGATTGCCCTGTCATACAGCTTACAAGTACTTTTTTGTTAATAGGTAATGTATATAAATTTTCTAATGAGGAAAGTGAAGATTTTGGTTGATATCTTATAGATCCTTTAATATGACCTAAGTTGTATTTATCTACGTTTACATAGTTAACTATAAAATAGTTATTAGTGTTTTTAAATACGGTATCAGCTTTCACGTAATATTCTTTATAAGGTTTTGTAAAAACCTCTTTTAAGCGCACGTTTAATATTTCCTTAGCAGTTTGTTTTCCTGTTTTTAAAGTTGGTAATTCACCTTTTATTGGCATTAAATTAGGGGATAACTCTAATTTGTCAGCATATGTATTTTTTGAATTTTTCAACCAAATATTTGTTGCAAATTCTTCAGCCCAAGAACTCATTCCCCATTTTAAGTTAAACACATTATTATACCCTGCGATTCTTAATAAACTTGTATAATATGCAGCTGATTGTCCAGAATAACAAACGATAGATATTTTATCAAAATTTTCAGGGTTTATTTCGTTTTCAAAATAGTTTAACAATTCTGAAGCTTTCACATTTTTAGCATTTTTAATATGACCGTATTCAAACCAACTCTCACTTCTAATATCAAGGACCAAATATTTGTCGTTTTTAAGATTCTCTTTAATTTCATTGGCTAAAATTAAGGCAGGAGCTTTTGTATTTGTGAAATCACCATTTGATTCTAAATATTTTACTACTAATTCAAATTCAGATAAAGGTTTTTCTATGTTTTGCTGTGCGTTACTATTGAAGCCATTTAGTAAAGAAATTGCTATAAATAGTACTGCTAAATATGATGTTATTTTTTTCATGATGTTATTTAATTTAATAATATTGTTACTACAAAATTAATAATTTGTCACATGTATTTATGTGACATTTGTCTTATAAATTGTTCAAATATAGTAACATTTGTTGCTGTTTTAATTCAAAAAAAAAGCTGTTTTAATAAAAAAACAGCTTCTTAGAAATCAAAAACTAAACTAACAACCACCTTCTGCAGGTGCTTTCTTTTTCTTCTTTACAACAACCGTTTTTTTACGTGGTTTTTTTACTACCACTTTTTGTTTTGATACTTTAGATGCTTTTTTAACGGATTCATCAATAAAGGCTTGTATGTTTGCAACAGATTTTTCAATTGCAATATCTTTTGAAATTAATTTATTTTCTATGTAGCTGTTTTCAATAGTTAGTATTTTTACATTGTTATAACCTAACTTATATAAAAGCATAAAAGGAGCATTTACTTCATTTGGATTTGTACCATATAAAATAGCAGTTTTACCTTTTTCTTTTATTTCTTTAAATAGCTCACTATTGGCTTCATTTAAAATTTCAGCAGTATATACATTTATAGCGTTTTCTAAATGCCCTTTTTCAAATTCGAATTGACTTCTAACATCAATTAAAACAAAGTCTGGATTATTTATGTCGGTTAATGAAATAAAGTAATCTGCAGTTGTTAATTTTTCAAGTGTAGCTATACTGTTAACCTTGTACAGATGCTTTGGTCTTTCATATGTTAAAACGGCAATAAATACAATTAATATAAAAAGCGTTGAAGCTATTGAAATCCTCTTGGTTTTTTCTAATTCTTTCATAAAGTGTTTTTTATAAAGTGTTTATAATTAACAACCACCTTCAGCCGGTGCTTTCTTTTTCTTTTTAACTGTAATTACCTTTTTTGGAATCACTTTTTTTACTTTTTTAGCCTTAAATTGCTCTGGATAAGCTACACCAAAATACATGCTTGCAGCTTTTCTGAAAGTAAATAATTCAAATGCTATTGCAGGCATATCTTCAGTAGGCTTCAAAGGGTTGATAATTGTATTGTACCACATATTTACACCGCCTTTTAAAACATGTAGATTTTTATAGTCTAATCTGTTGCATAAAATCCAAGCTTGATCTGCATGAAAATTATCGTTAGAAAATAAAACGATATTGAATTGATCTTGATTTAGATACATTTCAGAATCTTCATCTAATAGTTTTGCTAGAGGGATATTAATAGCATTTGGAAGTGTATATGTATTATAACTTTCCTCATCTCTAACATCAATTAATAAGTATGAAGGGTCTTGATTTACTAACTTATCAGCTAAATAATCTGTTGTAATATATCTCTCTGGGCTTATTACGTTACTCAATAATTGTTCTGGTTTTATACCTTCATGCTTTTCGTACTTTGGTAATAAAACGAGTCCACCGGCAAGTATAACTAGTATACCAGCAAGAGCCATATATCTAAAAGCTAAAACTTTTGCTACCTTTTTTTTAACCATTGTTGTGTTTTTAAATTAGTAAAATATTTTTTTGTTTCTTTTACGAATGATATCAGATATCACAAAAGAAATAATTGCAATAATGGTAAATATAAATATGAACCAATAAGGATTGATGCCTAGAGAATCAACTAAGGTAATATTACCTAAAAATGAGCCTTCATAAAGCGGCTGAAATAAGAAAAATAATTCAGAGAATATAAAAACTCCAATCATAATTCCAATAACATAAACAATAGCATCTATTTTACCAATTGCAACGGCGCATAAACTTGTACCTGGGCAAAAACCACCAGTTACAAAACCTAGCCCCATTATTACACCTCCAATTATTGCTCCCCATAAATATGTAGGGTGAACATACATTTGAGTAACATCAACATAGCCTAGGTAATCCATGTAATACATACCTATTAGTGCGACTAAAGCTGCGGTAAAAAATACTTTTAATACTGCAAAGTCATAGCCGTAAAATACTCCGGCAAGTTTTCTAGAAGATGAAAATCCAGAAGCTTCTAAAACAAATCCGAAAACAATACCAATTAAAATGGCAATTATACTATCCCATTCATGTGGAATTATACCGTTAGGAATTAATGGTCCCATATATTTTTATTTTTTTAATTAATTAAATCCAATTTTTTCTAAAGAAGTAAGCAAATGCGAATGCTGAACCAAAAATGGCTAACATTGTTATAAAACCACCTGTAGACAATACAGCCATACCACTTAATGCAGCACCACTTGTACATCCTCTAGCTATTTGAGCTCCTAAGCCAAATAAAATCCCACCACCTAATGCAAATATCAATCTTCTTTTTGGTGTAATTTTTGGAGAATGTTGTGTTCTCCAACCTATTCTTCCAGTTAAACCACCAGAAAGAAATGCACCAATTAATACACCTAAAGCTTCAAAAACAAGCCAAGTGTTCATAGGAGATTTATCTTCATTTATAAATTTACTATAATAAGCACTGCTTTCTGCATGACTAGGAGCAACGGCATCGACAATAGTTACTACACCACTTTTCATTGCTCCACTTGCGCCTAATCCTCTACCTGTTATATAGAAAGTAAATAAGATTAATATCCCAAGTAGAAATCCTCCAAAGTAAGGGTTCCAATAAACGTGTCTGTTTGTTTGATTATTTTTTTTCATAAATTACTTTTTAATAAAGGAAACGAGTTAATTGACCAGCTTCTACCATTACAAATCTA
>NZ_WTAR01000132.1 GCF_013139515.1 Lutibacter sp. | reverse complement strand
GACTAAAAAACTTATCGGATTGTTTATTTCCTACGCCTGTATCAATTAAAATAAGCCTGTTACCATCTTCAATAAGCATGGTTCTTAAACTCATATCAATTAAATTATTGCTATCTGCAGGGTTTGTGCGCTGCCACAAAACTTTAGGAACTACACCAAACATAGCGCCACCATCTAGCTTAAAGTTTCCGGTTTCAATAGGGTAAATCTTCATACGTTGGCAAATATGCACAAAGATACATGAATTTATACTTAAGAAAATGTTAAAGAAAAGCAAAAAACCTAAGCGGAATGCTTAGGTTTTTGTTGAGGCATCGAGCGGATTCGAACCGCTGTAGGAGCTTTTGCAGAGCCCAGCCTAGCCACTCGGCCACGACGCCTTATTTGGATTGCAAATTTACGTATTTTTAATTTGTTCGCAAGTATTTTTTAAATTATTGTTTTAAAGTTTTAATGGTGTAATTATAAAATGAAAAAGGAAGAATTTAAACTGAGTTTTTATTTTGGTTTATTAAAACTCGTATTCTAAAACTATCTTTTTTTACTCATTTCAATAGTAACCATTGCCACATTTCCGCCAATTGGTGGGTTTAATTTTGACACAGCAATATCTACTTTTTTAACCATAGGAATTTCTACTAAAATTTTGTCTAAGATTCTTTTAGCAACTTCTTCTAATAATTGAGAACGAATAGCCATTTCTTGTTTTACAATTTTATTTAAGTGCACATAATCAACCGTATCAGTTAAATTATCACTTATTGCTGATTTAGATAAATCTGCTTTTATCTCCAAATCTACACGATAATCTGAGCCAATTTTTCCTTCTTCAACTAAGCATCCGTGATAAGCATAAATTCGAATATTTTTTATTTTTATTGTTCCCATTTTAAGTGTGAATTGCGAATTACAAATTTAGAATTTAGAATTGATACTGAGCATTGAAAAATAAAAATATATTAATTACACAATTTAACATTTAAACAAAAATTACGCGTTAGGGATAGAACGGTTTGTTTGAGATCTATTTTTGTTGCTTTTTTGCAACTAAAAAAAGCGAGTAGTGAAAGCCCGACCTGAAAGGGAACGCCCAAATTACACTTAATTTTATAACTCAAAGTTGAAAGATTACTACTTTAAAAACCTTGTTGAAAATTTTGTAGTTGTATTGCCAAAAAAAATCGATAATTTTGCAACTTATTAGTTTTGTATTATGGATGAAGAAAAAAAGTCGCTTAATTTTTTAGAGCAAATTATTGAAGAAGATTTAACAAACGGTTTGCCACAGGAAAAACTGCGTTTTAGATTTCCGCCTGAACCAAATGGATATTTACACATTGGTCATGCAGCATCAATTTGTTTAAATTTTGGGTTAGGGTTAAGATACAACGCGCCTGTTAATTTACGTTTTGATGACACAAACCCAGCAAAAGAAGAGCAAGAATATGTTGATGCTATTAAACACGATGTTGAGTGGTTAGGCTTTAAATGGGATAAAGAATTGTATTCTTCTAACTATTTTCAGCAATTATATGATTGGACATTGGAATTGATTAAAGAAGGAAAAGCGTATGTAGATAATCAATCTTCAGAAGAAATGGCGAAGCAAAAAGGTACGCCAACTGAAGTGGGAACTAATAGTCCAAATAGAGATAGAAGCGTTGAAGAAAACTTAGAACTTTTCTTAAAAATGAAAAACGGTGAGTTTGATGAAGGCTCTCATGTATTGCGTGCAAAAATTGATATGAAACACGTAAATATGCATATGCGCGATCCAATTATGTATCGTATTCTTAAAAAAACGCATCATAGAACTGGTAACGATTGGTGTATTTACCCAATGTACGATTGGACTCACGGTGAAAGTGATTACCTTGAACAAGTTTCGCACTCTATTTGCACCTTAGAATTTAAAAGTCATAGAGATTTATACGATTGGTATGTTGAACAAGTTTATGATGCCTCTACATTACGTCCAAAACAACGGGAATTTGCACGTAGAAATTTAAGTTATACCGTAATGAGTAAACGTAAATTACTGCAATTGGTTGAAGAAGGTGTTGTAAATGGTTGGGACGACCCGCGTATGCCAACAATTTCAGGTTTACGAAGAAGAGGTTACACTGCTGAATCTATTAAGAATTTTAGTAATACTGCGGGTATTTCTAAACGTGATAATGTGACTGACGTTGCGTTATTAGAACATTGTATTAAAGACGATTTAAACAAAACCGCACCAAGAGTTCTAGCTGTTTTAGATCCTGTAAAAGTGATAATCACCAATTATCCTGAAGGAAAAGAGGAGCTTTTAGATGCCAATTACAACGATTATGCAGAAGGTTTTGGTAGTAGACCCGTTCCTTTTTCTCGTGAAATATATATTGAAAAAGAAGATTTTAGAGAAGAAGCCAATAAAAAATTCTTTCGTTTAAAGTTAGGAAAAGAAGTACGTTTAAAAAACGCTTACATTATTAAAGCTGAGAGTTGTATAAAAAATGAAAATGGTGCCATTACTGAAATTCACTGTACCTATGATGAAGATTCTTTAAGTGGAAGTGGCTCAGAAGCTAGTAAACGTAAAGTAAAAGGTACGTTGCATTGGGTTTCTGTAAAACACGCAATACAGTCGGAAGTTAGAGTGTACGATCGTTTATTTACTGATGAAGCACCTGATGGACATAAAGAAACAGATTTTAAAGAGTTTATAAATCCAGATTCTTTAACTATTATCAATGCTTTTGTTGAACCTAGCTTAAAAACTGCGAAGGTTTTAGATAGATTTCAGTTTCAACGTTTAGGATATTTTTGTGTAGATAAAGATACTACTGAAACTAATTTAGTTTTTAACAGAACGGTGCCTTTACGCGATAGTTGGGCAAAAATGGAAAAGTAACATTAAACCTTTATAAAGCTAAAGAGTCTTATAACTAAACCTAAATTACTAGTTATGAGACTCTTTTATTTTTTCTTAGTTGTTCTATTTTCTTTTTCTGCTACTTCTTGTGTTACTACAGTTAGAGCTACACCTGCAAAAGTTGTAGTGGTAAAAAAACTACCTAAAACTCACAAAGTTGTTTCTATTAAAGGGCACCGCTATTATAAGTGGAATGGTAAACATTATAGAAAAACGAATAGAGGATATGTTATTGTGAGATTATAATTTTAAAAAGGTGGAGGGTTTTCTCTCAATTGTTCTTCTGTTAGGGAGTGCATATTAAAAGTTTTCCACTAAGTGCTTAAATATTTAAATCTGCCTATACCAATATCATCACTTGATTCAAAATTATCCCATTCAACAGTTAAATTTTTCCAATAATCACCACCTGTATTACATAAAAAATTAGCTTTATCTCTATCATCTACTCCGTTTAAATTATCTAAAATTAATCTGCCTTCTAATGAAATCCAAATCCCGTTAATGTCAATAGGGTTAATAGTTACTCTATTTTCATTAGACCAAAAATGAAAATTAAAACCTTCTATTAACTTAACGCTAATTCCTCCAGTGTCTTCACTTCTAATACTTACTGGTTGGTTGATATTATCTTGAAAATCTTCAACAAAAAAGGCGCCGGTTATATTTGAAGTTTGTTCCCAATTTTTCCACTGGTTGTCACTTTTACTTAAATACCAAGCTTGAATATTTTTAATTTGAATTCTAGTATTGCTTGCTGTAACTGGATTTTGGTCTGCATAAACTTGTCCCTAAGGAATCATAGCAAACCAATCACTTGGTGGGTTATTACCCCAACCTAAACGTGGATTTGTTGCCCAATCATATGTTGTTGGAACTCCATGAGGAAAACCTTCATGAGGTAATTTCATGTCGTTTATAATGATTTCAATTGTATTTGGAATTGTTTGTTCTTCTATATCATCTTCAGTATTATTCTTATTACAACTAAAAATAACTCCTATAATTATAACTAAAAAATACTCTTTATTAAATTTCATAAATAACTTTTAAATAAGCTAAATGCCTTAATTAATTTTCAGAGTTTTTAAAATAGCTTCTAATTCAAACATATAATCTCGTTTGTTAATTGATGGTGCGTATGTTAAACCTTCAACAACCACTAATCTATTATTTACTTTATCAACAACAGTGTAGCTTAAAAAAGGACCAGCCATAAACACACCTTTTACTTCCCATTTCCCACGAGTTTCAAAGGCTTTTTTACCATCTAATTCAACTTCAAAAATATGAGGTGTGTATGCTTCTTCTGTAATCATATGTGAACCTTCAACTTCACCTGGTATGTGTTTTTCGCCCATTGCATTTCTAATTGCAACTATTGTATTTCCATTTTCATCATCTTCTGAAGTAATTGGAACTGTGTAACAAATTACCTCCATGCTATTTCCTCCAAATAAATGATAACGATACCAAACAAAGTCGCCATTATCTTCAACTTTATTATAATTACGAGGAATTTTTAATGAATATCCTTGCTTATTAAAAGTTTCAATAGTTGATGGTTTCCAATATTTTTTTAAAATTTTTCTTCTAACAGCTCTTAAATCTGAACTTTTAAATTCGGAAATAATTTTGGAACTGTTTTTTTTAATTTCTTCAATAAGTTCTTCTTTAGATGTTCCTGTTATGGTAATTATTTTTTGCGGACCTGCATAAACATCTGTTGCAACTGTAAATGAATTTTCACTAGCAATACTTACTTTTAAAATGTTTCTACTCATTTTAAACATACTTCCAAAGTTTTGTAACGGCACTTGAGAAACTTCAAACTGTGCTTCGGGTTGAGGTAATCCTAAAACAGGTTCTGCTATAAAATTACGTAATTCATCACCTATTTCTCCTTGCCATTCACTATTTTTCATAACAATAAGCAAACTGTTAATTCTACCATTTGCTTCGCTAAGTATTCTTTGGTTTTTTCCTGATTCGCAAGAAATTAAAAAAGAAACTATTACTAAAAGGATTCCTAGTTTTTTCATGAGTTAATTTTAAATATTTTTAATTTTGTTCCTGGTTTTAAGCTTTTAACACTCCAAATATTGTTCCAATCTTTAATATTTTGTACAGAAACGTTTGCATACTTTTGTGCAATTAACCACAATGAATCACCTGATTTTACAGTGTACATACTAAACTCGCCTTTTGGTAGTGTTTTTTTTGATGTAATTTTAATAGGTTTTGATGCAATTGTACTACCTAACTTTCTAGGATAAATTGTTAAACGCTGCCCTATACGTAAACGTGTACTCCGCATATTGTTCCACTTTTTAATTTTGGAAACCGAAACACCATATTTTTCGGCAATTTTTCCTAAAAAATCACCGCTTTTAACTCGGTAACGTATTCTGTCATTCATTTCAAAATACTTTGGTAACGGTTTTTCACGTTTCGCTTCTTCAGCACTTGCATATGCGTAAATATACTGCTCGTTACTTATAAAATTACCAACATCTTTAACTGGTAAAGCAAGTGTATAATTTTTTCCTTTTATATACGGAATGATATCTAATTTATATTGTGGATTTAAAAACTGAAGCACTTCAATATCAACGTTTAGTGTTTCATAAATTTGCTCAAAAGTTAATTGCCTTTTTACCTGAACAGTATCTGTTTCAAAATATATTAATGCACTTTCTTTTGCTTTAATATTATGTTCATTTGCATATTCAAAAATGTACAATGTTGCATAAAAAGCTGGAACATAACCAGCTGTTTCACGTGGTAAATTATGACGAATATTCCAATAATTTTTACTTCCGCCTGAGCGTCTTATTGCTTTATTTACATTCCCAGGCCCTGAATTGTATGCCGCTAAAGCTAAATCCCAATCACCAAAAATTTTATATAAACTAGATAAGTATTTACACGCTGCTTCTGTTGCTCTATAAGGATCAGAACGTTCATCTACATACGAGCTAACATCTAAATCGAACTGCTTTCCTGTTTGATACATAAATTGCCACAAACCTGTTGCTCCAACTCGTGAACGTGCTCTTGGTTTTAAAGCCGATTCTACAATAGCTAAATATTTCATTTCCAAAGGAATATCATATTTATCTAATTGTTCCTCAAACATAGGAAAATAATAACGAGCCTTCTCCATTAAGCCTGAAAACGACGATTTTCTTCGTTTTAAATAGGTTCTAATTATTTGCTCTAAACTTTTATTGTATTCAATATTGAAAGGTGTTTTACTGTTTAAAACTTTCAAGCGTTCTTTTAATAATTCGGTTGGTAGTTCTTCTAATTCAGTAATTAAAATTTCATTATCTTTTAATACATATTGAATGGTGTCATACAATGGTGAATTTATCAATTCATTCAACCATAAACTATCAATTAAAGTAGCTTCTTTATGAATTTTTAAGGTTAATGAATCTGATTTTTTTAAAAACAACGTATCACTATTTGAAAACAATTCTTTTGTGTCTTCAATTTTTTTAAGTTTTAATGTATCGGTTTCGGTTTGTGAAAAACCAACACCAGTAATTAAAAAAAGGGTTATATAAATTAATTTATTCATTTAAAAGTTTTGAAATTTCATCGAAATTAGGAGCTAAAATAATTTCAATTCTTCTGTTTTTCGCTTTTCCAGCAGTTGTTTTATTCGTATCAACAGGAGAAAATTCTCCCCTTCCTGCCGCAGTTATTTGAGTTGGATTTACATCTTTTCCTTTTAAAATTCTAACAATAGCAGTTGCTCTTTTAACTGATAAATCCCAGTTATCTAACAATACTGCACTTGCATAAGGGTCGTTATCTGTGTGTCCTTCAATTAACACATTAATATCAGTATTTTCAGATAACACACTTGCTAATTGCTCTACGGCTTTTTTACCTTCAGCGCCAACAGCCCAACTTCCTGAGTTAAACAATAACTTGTTTTCCATAGAAACATAAATTTTCCCGTTTTTATGAACCACTGTTAAACCTTTACCTTCAAAATTATGCAATGCGTTTGAAATTGCATTTTTTAGTTGTTGCATTTGAGCTTCTTTAGCGTCAATTAAACTTTGAAGTTCATTAATTTGAGCTGAACGTTGACTTAATTCTTTCTGAAGTTTTTCTAATCGAATACTTTCAGCAGCTAGTGTTTTTTCTTTTTCTTCAAGTTGCGCTAATAATTCTTGATTTTTTGCTGCTTGTTCAGCTAATTTTTTTAAACTTTGTGTTGAAAGTACTTTATACGATTCATCTAAATTTTTGTATTTATGTTGAAGCGAAGCAAACTCAGTATCTAAAATTTCTTTTGAAGTTGATAGTTCTGAAAATTCACTTTTAAGATTTTCTAATTTCGCATCAACTGCTTTTTTTGACGCTAATAAATCGTCTTTTTCTCTAATTAACGCCGAATTTGAAGAACGTAAATTAGTATATTTATCGTCTAATTCTTCATATATTTTTTTAGATACACACGAATTTAATGTGCCTACTACAACGAAAAGAAGTATTACTTTTTTAACCATTTTTATTATTTTTTAATTAATCAATTTCAACAACTATCGGACAGTGATCTGAGTGTTTGGCTTCAGGTAAAATATAAGCTCTTTTAATCCTGTCTTTCATAGGTTCACTAACCATATTATAATCTATTCGCCAACCTTTATTATTATTTCTGGCATTTGCTCTATAACTCCACCACGAATAATGATGTGGTTCTTTATTTAAATAACGAAAAGAATCAATAAAACCACTATCAATAAAACCGCCTAACCACTCACGTTCAATGGGTAAAAATCCTGAAACGCCTTTCATTTTTGGATTGTGAATATCTATTTCATTGTGGCAAATATTATAATCTCCACAAATAATAATATTTGGTGTTTCTTGCTTTAAATCGTTTACATATTGCTGAAATTCAGCCATATAATTCAATTTAAAATTCAACCTTGCATCATTAGTTCCTGAAGGTAAATACAAACTCATTACCGAAAAATCTTCAAAATCTACACGAAGGTTTCTACCTTCAAAATCCATAGTCTCAATTCCTGTGCCATACTCTATATGTTTAGGTTCGGTTTTACATAAAATTGCAACGCTGCTATACCCTTTTTTTTGTGCCGAAAACCAATAATGAAACGGATAACCCGCTTCTTCAAACACATTTAAATCTAACTGTTCTTTATGTGCTTTTGTTTCTTGAATACAAACCACATCTGGATTTATTGCTTGTAGCCAATCTATAAATCCTTTTTTTAAAGCGGCTCTAATTCCGTTTACGTTGTACGATACTATTTTCATCTGTTTTCTTCGTATAAATCTCTTAATTTTCTTCTCATTACTTTGTTTGAAGCTGTTCTTGGTAAGCTATTAATTTTCACTAAATCAGTGACTTTAAATAACGGATTTAGTTGTTTTCTAATTGAAATTTTTGCTTCATTTAAGCGTTCTTCATCTAATACGTTTGAAGTAATTTCAACATAATAAATTACCAATAAACTTGGTCCACCATCTTTTGGTGAAACTGCTATTGCTGCACTTTCTTTTACAAATTGAAGCTTGTTAATAATAGCTTCAATTTGAACTGAACTTACTTTAATTCCGCCCAAATTCATGGCATCATCAACTCTTCCTTGCGCTTTGTAATAACCATTTTCTAATTGCTCTAATTCATCTCCGTGCCGTCGTAATAATTGTCCTTTATATGTTGGAGTATCTTTATAATACACCTCAAAATGATTTCTATTCAAAAGTGTATTCGATAATCCCATAATTGGAGGTATTATAAATAACTCTCCTTTTGTTGATTTGTTGTTGTTTTCATCTAATAAAACAAACTCACCGCCTAATGCTTGCGTTGAAAATTCACTTGTTATATTTGGTTGAACTACCGTACTAGTAACATAACCTCCGCCTATTTCAGTACCTCCGCAATATTCAATAACAGGTTTATTATTAGCTAATTGCATTAAATATTCCATCTCTGAAGGATTTGAAACTTCACCTGTTGAACTAAAACATTTTATACTATTCCAATTGTAATTTTCCATACAACTAGATGCTTTCCAATGTTTCACAAAACTGGGAATTACACCCAACATGGTGATTTTTGAATTTTGTACAAATTCTCCAAAACCTTCACCCATTGGAGCGCCGTAATACAATGCCATAGTTGCTTTATTGATAAGTGCTGAAAAAACTAGCCAAGGACCCATCATCCAACCTAAATTTGTTGGCCAACAAACCACATCATTTTTATGAATATCTTGATGATAATAACCATCACTCGCTCCTTTTATTGGCGTGGTATGCGTCCAAGGAATTGCTTTTGGTTCTCCTGTTGTTCCTGATGAAAATAAAATAGTAATTATAGCTTCCGGATTTTGAATTACAGTTTCAAAACTCGTATTTGAACTTAAAAATACACTCCAAAAGACATCATCTTTTCTTAAAGGAATATTTTCTTCTGAAACTTTTAAAACTACTGCTTTTGGTGCTTTTGCTTCAACAACTTTAGAAAATAAAGGCAATTCTTTTCCTGCTCTTTGCAACACATCTTGCGTAAAAATTATTTTTGGTTCAGTAATTTTTAAACGCACTGCAATTTCGTTTGGTGTAAAACTATCTGCAATGGTAACTATTGGCATTCCTGCTTTTATTCCGGCTAAATAAATAGCGACTGCTTCAACAGTCATTGGCATATTAATGGCTATTTTATCGCCTTGTTTTAAGCCTAAATCAACTAAGCCATTTGCTATTTTATTTACAAGTCTTAAAAGTTCTTTTTGAGTTACTTTTTGAAGTTGTTTTTCTTCTTCTTGAAAAATTATTGCAATAGATTCATCACTATTTTGAAAACAAGAATCTACTATATTTAATTTAGCATCTTTTAACCACTGTGAATTTTCAACTCCTTTTGAAATATCTAAAATTGAAGTGTATTGTTTAGCTAATTTAATTCCTAAATTTTGTGCTGTAGCTTCCCAAAAATCTTCTTTATTTGTAACTGACCATTTCCAAAAATCATCATAATTATTAAAACTATGTTCTTGCATCATTTTGTAAATGTTGCTTTGTTCAATAATTTCCTTTGAAGGTTTCCAAAAAGGTTTTACACTCATTTTTAAAATTAAAATTCTGGGTCTTCTTCTATAATATCATCAATAGTTTCGTCTTCTTCTGTTGTTTCGCCTTCACAATCAATTTTTATACTTAAATTTTCAGGTTTTTCAAATTCTTCCTGACTGATTGTTAACGTTGAATCTGCATACAGTTTTTGATAATACAATGCCCAAATTGGCAATGCCATTGAAGCTCCTTGACCGAAAGTTATTCCTTCAAAGTGAACTGCTCTATCTTCAGCACCTACCCAAACTCCTGTTGCTAAATTTGGTACAATTCCCATAAACCAACCATCTGATTGATTTTGAGTAGTTCCTGTTTTTCCAGCAATTGGGTTTGTGAATTTATATGGATAACCCGTTGCAACATTATCTGGGTAAGTTCCCCATTGAGTTCTTAAACGAACTCCTGAACCTGCATCTGTAACACCTTCTAATAAATTGATAACTACGTAAGCCGATTCTTCACTTAAAACTTCTTTTGAGTTTGGTATAAATTGCTCTAAGACCGTTCCGTTTTTGTCTTCAATTTTTAACAACATCATTGGTTCAACTTGCAATCCTTTGTTAGCAAAAGTTGCGTAAGCACCAACCATTTCATATAACGATAAATCTACCGACCCTAATGCAATTGCAGGTACTGCTAGAATTTTACTTTTAATACCTGCTCTTTTTGCTAAACTCACCACATTTTTTGGGTTTACCATATCAATTAATTTAGCAGTAATTACATTTACTGAACCTGCCAAAGCTTGTTTTAATGTTAACTCGCCACCATATTTCTCACCAGAATTTTTTGGAGTCCAATCTTCAGGCATTCCGTATTTTTCCTTCGGAATTGTATACGGTGTATTTGGAAATTTATCACAAGGAGATAAATTTAATTGATTGATTGCTGTTGCATACACAAATGGTTTAAATGTAGAACCTACTTGACGTTTTTGTTGTTTTACAGCATCAAATTGAAAGTGTTTATAGTTAATTCCACCAACCCAAGCTTTCACGTGGCCTGTTTGTGGTTCAACAGATAATAAACCTGATCTTAAAATGTGTTTGTAATATTTTATAGAATCGTATGGTGATAATATAGTATCAATATCTCCTTTCCAAGAAAAGATTTTCATTTTCGTTTTTTCTTTAAACGAAGCTCTAATTTCTTTTTCAGAAGCTCCATTTTTTTTCATTCGTCTCCAACGATTAGAGCGTTTCATGGCCTGTGTCATAGTACCAGCAATTAGTTTTTTATCTAAATCGTAAAACGGTGCTGTTCTATTTCTTTTTTGTTCTTTAAAAAATATACGTTGTAAATTAGACATATGCTCTTTCATTGCCTCTTCAGCATAATTTTGCATACGAGAATCAATAGTTACATAAATTTTAAGTCCATCACGATGTAAATTATAAGCTGTACCATCAGGTTTTGGATTCTTTTTAATCCATTTTTTCATGAAATCTCTTAAATATTCTCTAAAATAGGTTGCAGAACCATCGCTATGACCTTCTTTATTTATATCTAAATCTAATTCTTTTTGTTGCAATGTGTCTTTCTCAGCACTTGTAATAAATTCATTTTTATACATTTGGCCTAATACAACATTTCGTCTATTTTTAACTTTTACAGGCCTTCTAAGTGGATTAAAGTAAGATGCATTTTTTAACATTCCTATCAACATTGCCGATTCTGAAACTGTTAAATCAATTGGTTCTTTACCAAAATAAATTCTTGAAGCTGAGCGAATTCCAACAGCCAAGTTTAAAAAATCGTACTTGTTTAAGTACATTGTTAAAATTTCTTGCTTGGTGTATTGACGTTCTAATCGAACTGCAATTACATATTCTTTAAACTTTTGAAGTATTCTTTCAGGTAAGTTTTTTGAACCTTCTCCTGTAAATAACAATTTTGCTAATTGTTGTGTTATAGTACTTCCACCACCATCTTTTCCTAATTTAACAACAGCACGTAACGTAGCTTTAAAATCGATACCTGAATGCTCATAAAAACGTTCATCTTCAGTTGCTACTAATGCTTTTATTAAGTTTTCTGGAAGATCTTTATATTTAACTGGTGTACGATTTTCAAACGCATATTTTCCTAAAGTTTTTCCATCAATTGAAATTACTTCGGAAGCTAAATTCTTTTCCGGATTTTCTAACTCTTCAAATGAAGGTAATGTTCCAAAAACACCCCAAGAAGCCAATAAAAATACTAAAATTATTGTTGATGTTCCTCCTAAAATAGCAATCCAAAACCATTTTATGTATTTTGAAAATTGATTATTAATCGTTGCTTTTTTTTTCATTCTTTAACTTTTTCTATTCTTAAACCTACATCCGTTATACCTTTTAAAGTGTTTTTTCCTTCAATATCATAAACACTTCTAGTGGCTTGTTGAATATTAAATTTATAATCTCCTTTTTTAGAAAAAACTACGTTTTCTTTATAAAAGAGTTTGTTTTCTTTAATATCTGTAAAACCTGCACCTAACCAATTACCATAAACATCAGCCATTTCGTATTCTAATGTATCTACAACTTTATAGCCGTTCGGGAATTCCATTTCAGCAATTAAAAATAACGAGCTAAACTCGTAGTTTTTATTGTTTCTTATATTTATAAACACATTTGTTGTTGAAATAGTATCAGAAACACTAACAATAAAGTTAATTTTATTTTCAGCATTCCATTGGTGGTTTTCAATTGATTTATATTCATCAAAAACCATATTTGAATTGCACGAAAACAACAGCAATGCACTTATAAATGTAAGTAGGTATTTATGTATTTTTATTGTTGTTTTCACTTTTTCTTGGTGGTCTTCTTTTTTTATTTCTATTGGCGTTTTTTCCCGGTGTTTGTTTATTAGGCTGGTTTGGATTGTTTTGTTGTGCCTTTTGATTCGGGTTTTTCTTTTGCTGATTTTTTTGACCGGTTGCTTGAGTTGGTTTTCTTTTTGGATGATTTTGTTTTTTTTGTTGGTGTTGGTTTTTCTTTGATTTGTTTCGGTTATTTCTTTTCTTTTTCCTCTTAGGAAGATCAAACCTTGTTAAACTATCTTGGCCAACAACATTTTCAAATTCAACTTTAGCAACTTCAATAACATCAGCTTCATATTCTTCTAAAGAATGTGCTACTTCATTCTTTTTATTTAAATCAATAATTTCTTTTACTTGTTCTAACGTAAGTTTAAACCATTTAACTCTATTTTCTTTGTAAGTATACCAAAGTAACCCTTTAAAAATATCCATTTTTATAAAGGTTGCATCTCCTTTTTCGGTTTTTAAAACTACATCATGTCTTGGAAAACCATTTAAAGCATCTAAATACGTGTCTAATTCATAATTTAAACAGCATTTTAATTTACCGCATTGTCCTGCTAATTTTTGTGGATTTAAAGATAATTGTTGGTAACGAGCTGCTGAAGTATTTACGTTTCGTAAATCTGTTAACCATGTTGAGCAACACAATTCTCTACCACAAGAACCAACACCACCAAGTCTTGCAGCTTCTTGGCGTAAACCAACTTGTTTCATTTCAACTCGTATACTAAAAGCTCCTGCTAAATCTCTAATCAATTGTCTAAAATCAACACGTTCATCAGCTGTATAATAAAATGTAGCTTTGTTTCCATCTCCTTGATATTCAACATCAGACAACTTCATTTTTAACCCTAATCTGCCCAATATTTCTCTACCTCGGTATTGTGTATCGTATTCTTTATTACGAGCGGCAGTCCAAATATCTATATCTTTTTGAGTAGCTTTTCGGTATATTTTTTTAATTTCTTCACTATCAATTTTAACACCTTTCCTTTTCAGTTGTACTTTTATTAATTCACCTGTAAGTGAAACAGTACCAACATCGTGTCCTGGATTCCCTTCAACTGCAACAATATCACCTATTGAAATTGATAAATTATCTACATTTCTGTAGAAGTGTTTACGTCCATTTTTAAAACGAATTTCAACTACATCAATTGGTTTTTGTCCTGTTGGTAATGACATGTTTCCCAACCAGTCAAATACTGAAAGTTTTTCACAGTCACCTGTGTTACAGCTTCCGTTACTTTTACAACCTTTTGGAACACTATTTATATCTGAAGAGCAACTATTACAGCTCATATATTTCTAAATTTATTTAAATTACGAAAATTGACAATTCAATTTTCAATCTTCACTAATTTGTAAAGATAAATTAAAATTACTTACTGTAAAACGTTAAAAAATGGTTTTTACGTTTGTTTTACATCAATAATTTTTACTGGGCAAGCTTCTTTCGCCTTTACACTTGAATCAAAAATTGTTTCATCGGGTGATTTAATCGTAAAAAAGCCTTTTTTTTCCTTGGAATGTAGTAATACAGATTTACCGTCCTTTTTAGACATTTGAAACTGAGCGGGCGCTAATTCAACACAGTAATTACAACCAATACATTTAGCTCTTTGCAAAGTTATAATTACCATTTAAGCTTCAACTTTGTTTTCAACAATTTTATACAATTTGTCTGAAGGTCTAATTCTAAATTCTAATGGAATGGTAACTGAATCTCCTTTTTGTCCTTTCGTTCCTTTAACATCATTCACAAACATTTCTTTCACTTCCATTTCCTGTGCACCAGTTGTTGGACCAGTTATTAAAATAGTATCGCCAATTGCAATATCGTAGGCTTCAATTTTAAACTCTCCAATATTTGCTTTTGGAAAGAAATGCATCCCTTTTCCTACATACACTTTCTTTTGTGTTGCATGACTTCCAGAGCCTTTGCTCCATTCACCTAATTTTTGACCTAAGTAATAACCGCTCCAAAAACCACGATTGTATACTTTTTCCAATTCTAACATCCAAGAAATTACTTTTTCTTTATTGTAAGTTCCTGTTTCAATACTATCAATAGCGTCTCGGTAACATTTAATTACATTGGCAACATATTCTGGAGCTCTTCCTCTTCCTTCAATCTTTAAAACTTTAATACCTGCATCTTCAATTTGATCCAAAAAATCAATAGTACATAAATCTTTTGGAGACATAATATACTCGTTATCTAACTCCATTTCAAAACCAGTATCCTGATCTATAACTGTATATTTTTTTCGACAATTTTGCTTGCAAGCACCTCTATTAGCCGATGAATTAGCTGAATGTAAACTCATATAACATTTACCCGAAACAGCCATACATAAAGCTCCGTGACCAAAAATTTCAACCTCTACTAAATTCCCTGAAGGTCCACAAATATTTTCTTTAACAATTTGTTCTGTAATTTTTTTTACCTGACGCAAACTCAACTCTCTACTTAACACCATCGTATCAGCAAACATTGCGTAAAACTTAACGGTTTCTATATTAGTAATGTTTATTTGGGTTGAAATATGAACTTCCATTCCAACTGCTCTTGCCGAGGCAATAACTGCCTGGTCCATAGCTATAACGGCTGTAATATCAGCTTCTTTTGCTTTTTGAATTAAGGTTTTAACTATTGTTAAATCGTGATCGTAAATTATAGTATTTAGCGTAAGATAGGTTCTTACATTCTTCGCTTTACATCTTTCGGAAATTTCTTGTAAATCATCTAACGTAAAATTGATAGATGCTCTGGCTCGCATATTTAATTGCTCAACACCAAAATAAATTGAATCTGCTCCGTTATCTAACGCAGCTTGCATAGATTCAAAATTTCCGGCAGGTGCCATTAATTCTATTTTCCCTGTAGTAGTCATTCTTTTTTGATTTTTTGCAAAATTACATGTTTTCTTATAACTATTGGTATTTCAATAATATATTACTTTTACATTTAAATTTTAACAAAAAAATATTTATGTGTTAATTTTTAAATATTTAGTGCTTGCTATTGTATTTTTTTGTGAAATTTGCTTAAAAATTAAACTTAATAAAATTATTAAAGATGAAAGTAGCTGTTGTAGGTGCAACCGGAATGGTGGGAAGTGTAATGTTAAAGGTTTTGGAAGAGCGAAATTTTCCGTTTACTGAATTAATTTTGGTAGCTTCAGAAAGATCAGCTGGGAAAAAAATCTCCTATAAAGGAACAGATTATACTATTATTGGATTACAAGATGCTGTTGATGCAAAACCAAATATTGCATTGTTTTCTGCTGGCGGAACTACTTCTGAAATTTGGGCGCCTAAATTTGCTGAAGCAGGTACAACTGTTATTGATAATTCTTCGGCTTGGAGAATGGACCCTTCAAAGAAGTTAATAGTTCCTGAAATTAATGGAAACGTTTTAACTAAAGAAGATAAAATTATTGCAAACCCAAACTGTTCAACTATTCAATTAGTAATGGCATTAGCGCCATTGCATAGTAAATATCAAATGAAACGTGTGGTAATTTCTACGTACCAATCTGTTTCTGGAACTGGTGTTAAAGCTGTAGAACAATTAGAAAACGAAACAAAAGGAATAAAAGGTGAAATGGCTTATCATTATCCAATAAATAGAAATGCAATTCCGCAATGTGATGTGTTTTTAGATAATGGATATACCAAAGAAGAAATGAAATTAGTAAAAGAGCCTAAGAAAATTTTAGGTGATGAATCTTTTTCTGTAACTGCAACTGCGGTTCGTATACCAACTGCTGGTGGACATTCTGAAGCTGTAAATATTCAGTTTGAAAATGATTTTGATTTGGGTGATGTTCGTAAATTACTAAGCCAAACTCCTGGTGTTATTGTTCAGGACAATCTTGATACAAATACCTATCCAATGCCAATATATGCGCATAATAAAGATGAAGTTTTTGTTGGACGAATTCGTAGAGATGAATCGCAACCAAACACATTAAATATGTGGATTGTAGCTGATAATTTACGTAAAGGTGCTGCCACTAATACGATTCAAATTGGTGAATATTTAATTGAAAATAATTTAGTTTAAAACTATACAATTATAAAATAGAAAGCCGCACAATATGCGGCTTTTTTTATAGGGGTTTATTGGGATTATTTTGTTGCTTTTAAAACGTCTCCAATAATTTGCTCTAGTTGGTGTTTTGGAAGTGCTCCTTGTGCCATTTGAGGTTCACCTTCTTTAGGAACAAATAACATAGAGGGAATACTTCTAATACCAAAAGCCGCTGCTAATTCTTGTTCAGCTTCTGTATCAACTTTATAAATGTTAATTTTCCCTTCGTAATCATCACTTAATTCTTCTAAAACTGGTGCTACCGCTTTACATGGTCCACACCAATCTGCATAAAAATCAATAATACAAGGTAAATCACCTTCAAACTTCCATTCTTTATTTTTTTCGAAATTAAAAACCTTTTCTAAAAAAGTTTCTTTAGTTAACAATTCTGTCATTTTCTTAATATTTATTTTAATATTTAAAGCAATTTTAATGCCACCTTATTTGACGACAAAGTGACATAAAAACTTACAAAGTTAAAGTAACTTCGGTTACATGTGTAAATAAATGCGTAATTTAACGTCTCATTAAACTAATTATAAACTAAACTTTTTTATTATGAATTCAAAATTAACGATGGCTTTACGTATTTTATTAGGGTTAATTCTAGTTGTGTTTGGCGCTAACAAATTTTTAGATTTTATGCCGCATATGGAAATGCCTGAGCCTGCCGGAAAATTAATGATGGCAATGATGGCTTCAGGTTACATGTTAAAACTAGTAGGCGCTACTGAGGTTTTTGTAGGGTTGTTATTACTTATTAAAAAATGGGTACCTCTTTCTTTAGTGTTGTTAGCACCTATTTCAACTAACATGGTTTTATTCCACTTATTTTTAGCTCCAGCAGGTATTGGACCAGCTGCTATAGTAACCATTATAAACGTTATATTAATTTATGATAATTGGAGTAAATTTAAAATACTGTTCTAATTTTTAATAAATATATTCTTATAAATTAAAAAGGCATACTAAATTAAAGTATGTCTTTTTTAATTAAATTTGTTAAGTAAAAACAATAAATAATGAGAAAAATTATAGTTATAATAATGATTGGGATTTTTATAGTTTCTTGTAAAAATTCAGAATTCAAAAAAAATGAAGAAAAATTGAACTATCCTACAACAAAACAAGTTGATACTGTTACAGATTATTTTGGTACTAAAGTGAAAGATCCATATCGTTGGTTAGAAGATGATATGTCTGAAGAAACTGGTGAATGGGTTGAAAAACAAAATGACGTTACATTCAATTATTTATCAAAAATACCATATAGAGAAGAGTTGAAAAATCGTCTTGAAAAATTATGGAATTATGAGAAAATAGGCTCGCCTTTTAAAGAAGGAGGTTACACTTATTTTTATAAAAACAACGGTTTACAAAATCAATATGTAATTTATAGACATAAAGAAAATGAAGAACCGGAAGTGTTTTTAGACCCAAATACTTTTTCTGAAGATGGAACAACTTCATTAGGTGGTTTATCTTTTTCAAAAGATGGAAGTGTTGTTGCTTACGCAATTTCTGAAGGTGGATCAGACTGGAGAAAAATTATAATCATGGATGCTGTTTCCAAAGAAGTTAAAGAAGACACTATTATTGATGTTAAATTTAGTGGAATGTCATGGAAAGGTAATGAAGGTCTATTTTATTCAAGTTATGAAAAACCTAAAGGAAGTGAACTTTCTGCTAAAACAGATCAGCACAGATTGTTTTATCATAAATTAGGAACAAAACAAAAAGAAGATAAAATTCTATTTGGTGAAAACAAGAAAAGGCGTTACGTAAATGGTTCTGTTACAGAAGATGGTAAATATTTAGTTATTAAAGCTTCAATTTCAACATCAGGTAATGAATTATATTTCAAAGATTTATCGAATCCAAATAATCCAATAAAACCAATTATTTTAGGTTTTGATTATGATACTTCTGTATTAGATCATAAAGGTGGAAAATTATTAATAGTTACAAATTTAGATGCTCCAAACAAACGTATTGTTTCAACAAATGTTAAAAATGTAGATTCAAAAAACTGGGTTGATGTAATTCCTGAAACCAACAATGTATTATCACCTTCAAAAGCAAATGGTTTTATTTTTGCAAAATATATGGTTGATGCAGTTTCTCAAGTAAAACAATACGATTATAATGGGAAATTAGTTAGAGATATTGAACTTCCTGGTGTTGGTACAGCTGGTGGCTTTGGTGGAAAAAAAGATGCTGAAACTATTTATTATTCATTCTCAAATTATATTACACCAGGTTCAATATATTCATTTAAAACAATGTCAGGAGATTCAGAATTGTATAAAAAGCCAACAATTGATTTTGAATCTAATGATTTTGAATCTAAGCAAGTTTTTTATACATCTAAAGACGGAACAAAAATTCCAATGCTAATTTCTTATAAAAAAGGAACTGAATTAAATGGGGGAAATCCTACTATTTTATATGGTTACGGAGGGTTTAATATTAGTTTAACTCCTTCTTTTAATATTGTAAATGCTGTTTGGATGGAACAAGGTGGTATTTATGCAGTTCCTAACCTACGTGGTGGCGGTGAGTATGGAAAAGCTTGGCATAATGCAGGTATTAAAATGAAAAAACAAAATGTATTTGATGACTTTATTGCTGCTGCCGAATATTTAATTGAAAACAAGTACACATCATCTGACTATTTAGCAATTAGAGGAGGTTCTAATGGAGGTTTATTAGTTGGCGCAACTATGGCGCAGCGACCAGATTTAATGAAAGTTGCATTACCTGCCGTTGGCGTTATGGATATGTTACGTTACCATACATTTACTGCTGGTGCTGGTTGGGCATATGACTATGGAACTTCTGAAGATTCAAAAGAAATGTTTGAATATTTAATGAGTTATTCTCCGGTACATTCTATTAAAAAAAATGTTGAATATCCTGCAACTTTAGTAACTACTGGCGACCATGATGATAGAGTTGTGCCTGCGCACTCTTTTAAATTTGCTGCTGAATTACAATCTAAACAAACCGGAAATAACCCAACCTTAATTAGAATTGAAACAAATGCTGGTCATGGAGCAGGAACACCTGTTTCAAAAACCATTGAACAGTATGCTGATATTTTTGGATTTACTTTCTATAATATGGGTTATAAAGAATTACCAAATAAAACGGAGTTAAAACATTAATTTAAATATTGTTATTACTTCAATTAGGTTAAGATTGAAGTAATAACAATTAAGTTTAACTTTTAATTTTTCGTAATACCCTAACCGCTTCTTTGTATTTTATATAAGCTGATTTATCTTCTAAGTTTCGTAATAAACTACGTATTTCATTTAATTTTTTGGTCGCTTCTTTAAGATTATTTAAAGCACAAATTAAATAATTAGTAGGCAATTCTTGTAAATCTTCTAACTCAACATTAGTAAGTGGTAACTTCTTTTTTAATTTTTGAACTATGGTGTTACAATTGTTGAAAATATCATTTAGCACAGCTTTATCAAATTTCGGAAGTTGAAATAATAATTCGCTCACAATATCATGTTTTCCATTATTTTTAAAATGAATTACTGTTTTTTCTAACGGGTAATAATCAAACTCGTCTTTAATTCTTAAAAACACATATTCAGTAATTATAAATGAGCTATGATTGTGCTCTATTTTTACTTCATCTAAAGCTGAATAAAAAAGCCGTACTTGTTCATTTACCAACTCAATATCTACTCTAGAATAAAATATTTTAGTACCTACTTTTTTCTTTTTCCCAGCCCAACACAACACAAACTGTTCATTAAAAACCTTATATGTTGGTTGATATTCTTTTTTATGTCTGTCAAAAAAATTAAAAACACCATCTAATGTTAATTCAATATTATTGCTAGCATTTATTTCAATTGCTTCAACAATTGCTTGATTGGTGTTTTTTAATTCAAATTTTCCCAGAGTAGACATTGAGTTACTTCCTCTTCTAAAAAAAATACGCCCTGTAACATATTTCCAAATAGCTTTGTTTAAAAAAGTAACCTTGTTATTTGGGTGAATGGTAACTAAACCAACTACTTTGTGACGTGGCAACCTTGGAAAAGGAATATTTTCATACTGAATTTTTGGTGGGTTTTTAAAATATGAATTTACAAGATTTTGAATTTTACTGTCATCAAAAAAATCAACACCTTCAATTATATTAGATTCATCTTCAACGCCAATTACTATGTATGAATTATTGTTTGGGTTAGAGTTTGACAATGCACAAACGTGTTTTAAAAATTTAGCTTTTCCTTCAGTAGAATTTAATGTGATTTTTCGCTTTTTATCATAAAAGCTATTCTCATCATTATGAGCTAATAAATTTTTTATTAATAAACGTTTGTTAATCATTTCAAAATATTATTCTCGGTTTAAAATTGTTGGTGTGGCCTGCGCTGTTGGATATACAACTAAATCTTCAATATTAACGTGATAAGGTCTTGTAATCACAAAATGTATAATATCTGCAATATCTTCAGCTTGTAATGCTTTAAAACCTTTGTACACGTTTTTTGCTTTAGTTACATCTCCTTTAAAACGAACTTCAGAAAACTCAGTTTCAACAGCTCCCGGATGAATTGCTGATACTCTAATATTGTATTCGTTTAAATCTATTCGCATAGCTTTGTTTAAAGCGTCTACCGCGTGCTTTGATGCGCAATACACATTACCATTCAAATAAACATCTTTGGCTGCTATTGAGCCTATATTTACAATAAAACCACTATTGTTAGCAATCATTTTTGGAAGTATTGCTTTAGATACATATAGCAATCCTTTTACATTAATATCTAACATAGCATCCCAATCGTCTATACTACCATTTTGAAGTGTTGTAAAACCGTGTGCATTACCTGCATTGTTTATTAAAATATCTATTTGTTGAAATTCCTTCGGAAGGCTTTCAATTGCATTAAATACTTCGTTTTTATTACTTACATCAAATTGTAATGTGGTAACATCGGTTAAATTTTCTAACTCTTTTTCTAACTGGATTAAACGCTCTTTACGTCTACCGCAAAGTATTAATCTTATGTTGTTTTGTGCAAATAGTTGTGCGGTTGCTTTTCCTATTCCTGAAGTTGCTCCTGTAATAAAAGCTGTTTTTTGATTCATTTGTATTATTTTTATCTGAGATAAAGGTACAAAAAAACCGCTCCGACCAAGGAGCGGTTTGACCTAATTGGTTATTTTTAAATAACCAATCAAAAATCAACTAACCAAACTTTATTTTAAATTTCTTCTTATTTTAGTTTCTCTTATTACTTTAGTACGTTTTCTTCCTTCATTCCTTACAGTTTCTTTTAAAGAATTTGGTTTTAAATATTGAATATATTCTCTACCGGTAAATTCATAAGTTGTACCTGAACTTATATGGTATAAACTAATCTTTCCATCATTTATAACGGTTAATTCAAACTCTTCATTGTCTCCAAAATCATAATCTAATGTTAAAATTTTAAGATTGTCATATCCTTGCACATTTGCAACATTATAATCACCTACATAATCCCAATATACATGTGCAATAGTTGTGCCAACTTCGTCTTGTGACGAATAAAATGTTGTAATGTTTTCGGGTGTAAAGCTTAAAAAGTTTTCATTATCAAATTCATTTAAATCACCTGTTGCACTTATAAATGTTTTTTCCCAAGCGTTATATTCTTGTAAAAAATACTCAATGTTATCATAAAATATTTGGTCATAATCAAAATTATATTTTTGATATCCATCTAAATAATAACTAACGTCATTATAATTATCTATTAATTTTAATCGGTTACTTGCTAATTGAACAACATCAAAATCGTAATATCCATCAAAATTATGGTCAATTTCAAGTATTCCGTTGTAAGTATCATAATATCCAATTTGAATACCATAACCATTTCCTGTAGCTCCAATACCAACTAAATTATTATTTACATATAATTTTCCGCTAATAAAAGAAAGTGTAAATGCTTTTGATAAAAATGGTACTTCACCTGTTCCTATTGTATTATGATAATCTACATACCATAAATCATAATTTGTCACTACATCTTCAAGATTTACATAATATGAATCGTTAACATCATCTATTACAACGCTACACGACGTTACAAATATTCCAATAAGCATGGTTGCAAAAAGTAATTTTAAAGTCCTCATAATCATTTCTTTTTTGGTTATATATTATAAGATTTCAAAATCTATGCCAAAAAAATAATAACGGTAATTTATATGCTTATTTTAAATTATAGGAATTACAATTAATTCTTTTTTTATGAAACTGAAAATTATTACTTATTTTTGTAATTAAATGCTATCATAAACAATGTCATTACTTTTATTATACGCTTCACTTTCAATTTTCTTTTCATTCTTGTGCTCTATACTTGAGGCAGTTTTGTTAAGTATTACTCCAACTTATATTACCATTAAAAAACAGGAAGGTAAATTATTTGCAAATACGCTTGAGCGTTTAAAAAACGATGTTGATAAACCTTTAATAGCTATTTTAACAATTAATACCATTGCACATACAGTTGGTGCAATTATGGTTGGTGTACAAGCAGAAACTTTAGATTTTAAAGTGGATATACTTGGTATAAATATAGTTGGTATAGTTTCAGCAATTATGACTGTTTTAATTTTAGTGGTTTCAGAAATAATACCTAAAACAATTGGAGCAACTTACTGGAAACAACTTGCTAATTTAACTTCAAAAGCATTGGTTTTATTAATTTTCCCATTAAAATGGACTGGTATTTTGTGGTTGCTACAATTAACTACAAAATTAATTGGTGGAAAAGGTGTTCATGGTTCGGTTTTAAGTAGGGAAGATTTTCATGCAATGACAGATATTGCTCAAGAAGAAGGTGTTTTTGAAAAAAACGAAAGTGCAATTATTAAAAACCTACTTACGTTTAAAGATGTACAAGCTAAAGATATTATGACTCCAAAAACAGTTATGTTAACTGCTTCTGAAGATGAAACAATACAATCTTTTTACAAAAAACATCCTAAACTTCAATTTTCAAGAATCCCTATTTTCAAAGAAAATTCAGATAATATTACGGGTTTTGTAATTAAAAGTGAACTTTTAGAAGAAATTATTAAAGGAAATGGAGAGAAAAATCTTTTAGAATTAAAACGTGAAATATTAGTCACAAATAGAAATTTGCCAATTCCTGATTTGTTTGAAAAATTTATTGCAAAACGAGAACATGTAGCATTAGTTGTTGATGAATATGGTACAACAAGCGGTTTAGTTACTATGGAAGATGTTATTGAAACCTTACTAGGATTGGAAATTATGGACGAAAGTGATAAAGTTGATGATTTGCAGCACTTAGCACGTAAAAATTGGGAAATAAGAGCTAAAAAAATGGGGCTTCTTATTGACGAAAGAAATAAAGAAGAAGAAAACTAACTTAGTTTTCTTCCACATATTCTTCATATAAAAAGTCATTATAAGGAAAACGAGTAATGTGAATTTTCTTTACTTCTTCAAAAACTTTTGCTCTAAATTCTTCTAAGTTTTCTTTATTTAATGCAGAAATAAACAAACAGTTATTTTCTAACTTATTCATCCACGTTTTTTCCCATTCAGCCAATGTATAATGCTCTTTTGTTTTTTCAGTAACTAAATCATCTTCATCAATAGTTTGATGTTGGTACGCATCAATTTTATTAAAAACCATAATAGTTGGTTTATCAGCACTTTTTATTTCGTCTAAAATTTTATTTACTGAGGCAATATGATCTTCAAAACTAGCGTGTGAAATATCAACTACGTGCAACAGTAAATCTGCTTCACGAACCTCATCTAAAGTAGATTTAAATGATTCTACCAATTGAGTTGGTAATTTTCTAATAAACCCAACAGTATCAGTTAACAAAAAAGGAATATTTTTAATTACTACTTTTCTAACAGTGGTATCTAAGGTTGCAAATAGTTTGTTTTCGGCAAAAACATTACTCTTACTCACCACATTCATTAAAGTAGATTTACCAACATTTGTATAACCAACCAATGCAACACGTACCATTTTTCCACGGTTTTTACGTTGCACAGCCATTTGCTTGTCAATAATTTTCAACTTCTTTTTAAGTAGTGTTATTTTATCTCTAATTATACGTCTGTCTGTTTCAATTTCAGTTTCACCAGGTCCACGCATTCCAATTCCCCCTTTTTGTCGTTCTAAATGCGTCCAAAGTCTTGTTAAACGAGGTAATAAATATTGGCATTGCGCTAATTCAACTTGGGTACGCGCGTAACTTGTTTGAGCTCTTCGAGCAAAAATATCTAAAATTAAATTTGTTCTGTCAAGTACTTTACAATCTAATACTTTTTCTATATTTCTTAATTGGGAGGAAGAAAGTTCATCATCAAATATGGCTGTTTCAATGTTATGAGTATCCATATACGCTTTAACATCGTTTAATTTTCCTGCGCCAATAAATGTTTTTGGATTAGGAGTTTCTAACTTTTGTGTAAATCGTTTTACTGCTTTACCTCCAGCAGTTATTGTTAAAAACTCTAATTCATCTATATATTCATTTGATTGCTCTTC
>NZ_WTAR01000035.1 GCF_013139515.1 Lutibacter sp. | reverse complement strand
TTATTATCGCTGTAGCTGCTGCTGAAACTGCACTAGCAATAGCAATAATAATTAACCTTTACAGACAAATTAGCTCTGTAGAAGTTAAGGACACTGAAATTATGAAGTATTAATATTTAGAAAATATGGATGTAACTTATACAATATTAATTCCGTTAATTCCGCTAGCAGTATTTTTACTCTTAGGAATTTTTCGTCAAAAAATTAAACCAGCTGTTTCTGGAATAATTGGAGTTGCAGGTTTATCAACCTCTACTTTACTATCATTTTATACTGCTTACCAATACTTTTTTGTACACGGTAAGGTAAATGGAGTTTACCAAGCAATTGTTCAAAAAACAACTTGGATGAACTTTACCGACACATTGCATATAGATATGGGTGTACTAATTGACCCAATATCAATAATGATGCTTATTGTTGTTTCAATAGTATCATTAATGGTTCATATTTATAGTATAGGCTATATGAAAGGCGATGATGGTTTTACACGATTTTTTGCTTACTTATCGCTATTCTCATTCTCAATGTTTGGATTAGTTTTAGCAACAAACCTTTTCCAAATTTATATTTTTTGGGAATTAGTTGGTGTATCATCTTTCTTGTTAATTGGATATTATTATACAAAACCTTCAGCAGTATCTGCAGCAAAAAAAGCATTTATTGTAACTCGTTTTGCTGATTTAGGTTTCTTAATAGGAATTTTAATAATGGGTTATTATACCGGAACATTTGATTTTGAAACATTAAATGCTGTAAATCCTGAAACTGGAGAATTGGCTTTAAATTGGGCTTCTAATTCATTTATGGGATTATCTGTAATTACTTGGGCATTACTACTTATGTTTATGGGTGGCGCCGGTAAATCTGCAATGTTCCCATTACATATTTGGTTACCTGACGCTATGGAAGGTCCAACACCTGTTTCTGCTTTAATTCACGCAGCAACAATGGTTGTTGCAGGTGTATATTTAGTAGCACGACTCTTTCCAATGTTTTATTTTGTTGAAGGTGGATTTGCCTTAAACATTGTTGCTTACGTTGGAGGATTTTCATCGTTATTTGCTGCAATAATTGCAATAACACAAACGGATATAAAACGAGTGTTGGCATTTTCAACAATGTCACAAATTGGATATATGATGATGTCTTTAGGAGTTTCTGGGTATGATGGTCACGAAGGTGTTGGTTATATGGCTTCTATGTTCCACTTATTTACTCACGCTATGTTTAAAGCGTTATTATTCTTAGGTGCAGGTTCAGTTATACGCGCAGTACATAGTAATTATTTAAAAGATATGGGTGGCTTACGAAAGTATATGCCTATTACGAATATTACATTTTTAATTGCAGCTTTAGCAATTGCTGGTGTATTTCCACTGTCAGGATTTTGGAGTAAAGATGAAATTTTAGTTGCAGCATTTGAACATAACATGTTATTATATATTATTGGTGTGTTTGTAGCTGGTTTAACTGCATTTTATATGTTTAGATTGTACTTCGGAATTTTCTGGGGGAAAGATACTAAATACAAACATGCGCCACATGAATCTCCAACATCAATGACATTTCCGTTAATGGTATTAGCTTTAATTACTGTTGTTGGTGGATTAATTCATTTTAGCGAATATGTATCTGCAGATAGAGTTGGTTTCGAAGCTCATTTAAATATTCCTTTGGCATTAGTTGCAACTGCAGTTGGTTTAACAGGAATTATACTTGCTTTTGTATTCTACAAAAAAGAAAACAATTTAGCTGATAAATTTTCAAACGCATTTGGAGTATTTTACAAATGGACTTATGATAAATTTTATATTGATGAAGTTTATTTATTTGTGACAAAAAAAATAATATTTAATTTAATAGCAGCACCAATTGCATGGTTCGACAAAAAAATTGTTGATGCAACTATGGAAGGTATTGGGAATAAAACAGTTGTAATTTCTAATAAAATAAAAGGAATGCAGTCTGGTAAGGTTCAAGATTATGCATTTGGGCTTATAGCCGGAGTCGTAGTTTTAGCAATGGTGTTTATTTATTTATGGACAAACTAACAAATTAATATGGATATTTTATCTCTCTTTGTCGTTGTACCTGTACTAACAATTTTAGCCTTAGTTTTTACAAAAGGTTTAAAACAGGCACGACTAGTTTCAATGGTTGGAAGTATGGTTCAACTTGGAATGGCTATCAACTTAGTATTTGCTTATTTTAAAGAAAGAGCAATTAATGATAGTATTATGGTTTTTATGAAAGATGTTGTTTGGTTTGAACAATTTAACATTCATTATGCTTTAGGTGTAGATGGTATTTCTGTTGCACTACTATTACTAACTTCAATAGTTGTTTTGGCTGGTGTTTTCATTTCTTGGAAAATGCCTGATTTACCTAAAGAATTTTTTATATCACTTTTAATATTAGCAACTGGAGTTTATGGGTTCTTTATTTCAATTGATTTATTTACCATGTTTGTTTTTTATGAAATTGCAGTAATTCCAATGTACTTATTAATTGGTATTTGGGGAAGTGGTCCAAAAGAATATTCTGCAATGAAATTAACTTTAATGTTAATGGGAGCTTCAGCAGTTTTATTAGTTGGAGTCTTAGGAATTTATTTCAATTCAAATGCTGATGGAGGCGCTTTAACTTTCAATATTTTAGAAATCTCTCAAGTAAATATACCTATTGAAGCACAAAAATTATTTTTCCCTTTAACCTTTGTTGGTTTTGCTGTACTTGGAGCTTTATTTCCTTTTCACACTTGGTCACCTGATGGTCACGCATCAGCACCAACAGCTGTATCAATGTTACACGCCGGTGTATTAATGAAATTAGGAGGTTATGGAGTATTTAGAATTGCAATGTTCTTATTACCTGAAGGAGCTGTTCATTGGTCTTGGTTCTTTATTATTTTAGCTGCAATTGGAGTAGTTTATGGAGCTTTTGGAGCAATTAGACAAACAGATTTAAAATATATAAATGCATATGCTTCTGTTAGTCACCTTGGTTTAGTATTGTTTGCTTTATTAACACTAAATAAAATAGCTTGGAATGGAGCTATCATTCAGTCTTTGTCACACGGATTATTAACAGCAATGTTTTTCGCCTTAATTGGGATGATTTATGGAAGAACGAAAACCAGAGATATTAATAAACTAGGTGGGTTAATGAAAATTTTACCTTTTATTGGAGCCATTTATGTAATTACTGGTTTGGCTTATTTAGGGTTACCTGGTTTTAGTGGTTTTGTTGCTGAGATGAATATTTTTGTAGGTGCTTTTGAAAACCCGGATACGTTTCATAGAGTATTAACAATTTTAGCAGTTTCATCAATAGTTGTAACAGCAGTTTATATTCTTAGACTGGTTGGAAAAATTATGATGGGACCATTAGCAAATGAAGAATTTAAAGATTTACCTAAAGCAACGTGGTTTGAAAAAACAGGTATTCTATTATTATTAATTCCTATTGTTGCAATGGGTGTCGCGCCGCTTTGGTTAAGCGATATGATTATGGCGAGTTTAGAACCTTTTATTAAAGGAGTATTATAAAATTAAAATAGATAGCTAAATGGATTTTAGTAGTTTTTTATTAATGAGACAAGAAATTATATTATTAGCAATTATATTATTGTTACTAATAGCTGAAATATTTATACCTAAAAACAAAAAAAGTAGCATTGTACATTTGGCTATATTTTTCTTTGGTATTCACACCGCTGTAGGATTTTTTGCAATAAATGAATGCAGTATTTTTGGTGGGTCATTTCAAACGAATAATTTAATTCACTTCTTTAAAAATGTGTTGAATATTGGTGTATTTATATTACTTCTTCAATCCGCAGATTGGATACAAGAAAAAATAGTAGCGCAAGATAAAGGAACTGAATTTTTCATCTTATTATTTTCCTCATTATTAGGAATGTATTTTATGATTTCTTCAGGAGACTTTTTAATGTTTTACATTGGGTTAGAATTATCAACATTACCAGTTGCAGCATTAGCCGCTTATGAAACTTCAAAAAGAATTTCAAGCGAGTCTGGTATTAAGTTAATATTATCAGCAGGTTTAGCTTCTGGTATTTCTTTATTTGGAATATCATTATTATACGCTACATCTGGCTCTATATTTTTTCACGATATTATTGGAACTATTTCAGCAAGTAACTTAACAATTTTAGGCTTTATTTTATTTTTCTCAGGCTTATCATTTAAAATTTCATTAGTACCGTTTCATTTCTGGACTGCAGATGTTTATGAAGGTGCGCCAATTAGTGTTGCTTCCTATTTATCAGTGATTTCAAAAGGAGCTGCAGTATTTATTTTAATGATTTTATTGTTTACCATTTTTAAACCATTAATGCACGTTTGGGAAAATATGGTGTATGTAATTGCAATTGCTACTATGTTTATTGGTAACTTATTTGCAATACGTCAACAAAATATGAAACGCTTTTTAGCATTTTCATCTATTGCACAAGCAGGGTTTATATTACTTGGTTTAATTTCTGGGACACAATTAGGAACTGCCACAGTTGTTTATTTTGTAATGATTTACATTTTCTCTAATTTAGCTGCTTTTGGTGTTGTACAAGCTATTTCTTCAAAAACAGGAAAAGAAAAAATGACTGATTATGAAGGCTTGTATAGAACAAATCCTAAATTAAGTTTGGTAATGCTTTTAGCATTATTCTCATTAGCTGGTATTCCACCAGTTGCTGGTTTCTTTGGTAAGTTTTTCTTATTTACAGCAGCTGCAAGTGAAGGTTATTACTTACTAGTATTTTTAGCAGTTGTAAATGTAACTATTTCTTTATATTACTATTTATTAGTTGTTAGAGCTATGTTTTTAAGAAAAGGTGAAAATCCAATTCCGTTTTTTAAGAATAAATTATATATGCGTTTAGGCTTGATAATTACGGTGATTGGTATTGTAGTATTAGGTTTATACAGCCCATTATATGAATATATTTACGAACTAAGTAGCATTTATAATTAAGAGATTATGGCACTAGCAGGAAAACACACATTTGGAAGTATAGAAGATACTAGAGTTACTTTTATAGAAAAGAAGATTGATGAAAACCGTAAAGACTTTCTTAAAAAATTGTTAGAACACAATGGTTTTGAAATTATAATAAGTGAAGAAAAAAGAAAAACTGAGGAAGATCCTCAACTATATACAGTTGCAACTACAGATATGGTTTTTAACCCAACCATTTGGGTTTTTGAACGTAAATTAAAAACTTTTGACGGGCATAAAGTAACACAAGATTATTGGAATCAAGTTTCGGAAGGTGCAAATCCACATTACTGGAAAGGCGAAAAATAAAATATTTCACTTATATAAAAAGAGTAGCTAAACAATTTGTTTAGCTACTCTTTTTTATGTCAAACTTGAAAAGATTTTCTAAAAGTTAAAGTTCGTATTAGATAATTGTTTTACCAATATAAATTAATGTGTTTTCTTTTTCAATTTTGAACGATTCTTCTAATGAAGAAATAATATGAATTATACCTTGATTGTCTTTTAAAAACATAGGAATTGCATGTAATTCATCATTTATATCTTTTAATAGTTTATAGTAATGTTCGCTAGAATTTACAGTTACTTCATTTACTAATGGAAAATCCCGAACAACTTCACTTAAATTAATAAAATCGTCTTTATGTGTAAATAAATTTTTTGAAGGTTTTGTATTGCCTTCTTTCAATTCATCAGTAGAAATTATTCTGAAAGAACCATGTTCACCAAATATGTGATGGTATTTTTCTATAGTATATTCGTTTACAGCGGCACTTCCTGTTAAAGCTAATAAAAAACCAATATCACTTAGTTCAACATCTTCCAATAATTCATCTGTATAAACATCTCCTTCAATTGCTTCAAGGCCTAAAGATTTAGCTTTATTTATATTATTTACATTACTATCAATTAAAACAACTCTCCTATTATTTTTCTTTAAATAAGTTCCAATTAATCGTGAAAAATTTGAAGCACCAACTAATATAATTCCATCAGAAGATTTTAAAAATACACCTGCTACTTTAGCAAAAATACGTGCAGTTGTTGCATTTAATAATACCGTTCCAAGTACAATCATAAATACTAGTGGTGTAATATATTTAGCTCCTGGCACCTCTAACATAATTAATTTTAAACCAAATAACGAAGCTATACCAGCGGCGACAATCCCTCTAGGCCCAACCCAACTAATAAACAATTTTTCGTTGAATTTTAAACCAGAATTACTTGTGCTTAAAAAAACACCTATTGGGCGAAGTACAAAAATTACAATAGCAAATAATACCAATGTTTCCCATCTATACAACAACATCATATCTTCAACATTCATATTTGCTGCTAGTAAAATAAATAAAATAGAAATTAAGAGTACACTTAATGATTCTTTAAAATATAATATTTCCTTTAGTTCAGCTACTTTTAAGTTTCCAAGCACCATTCCCATAACTACAACTGCTAATAAGCCTGATTCGTGCGCAAATAAATCGGACAATACAAATACAGCTAAAACACTTGCTAAGGTTATTACGTTTAATAAATAGTGTGGAATAAGCTTAAACTTTAACGCGTAAAATAAAGCATAAGCTGAAGTAAAACCAATTGAAAGTCCAATAATTACTATTTTTCCAAATTCAATTAAAGCATCTTTAGTATATTCATATCCGCCTTCAACACTTATAAATTCAAAGACTAAAACGGCTACTAATGCACCAATTGGATCAATTAAAATCCCTTCCCATTTTAAAACAGCAGAAACATCTTTTTTTAATGGTATGTTTCTTAAAATAGGCCCAATTACAGTTGGCCCTGTTACAATTATTAAAGCTGAAAACAAGAATGAAATTGCCCAAGATAAATCAAAAATAAAATGTGTTGCAATTCCTGCACCAAAAAAAGTAACCGCCGAACCTAACGTAATTAGCTTAACAATTGAAGGGCCTACATTTAAAATTTCATCCTTTTTTAATGTTAAACCACCTTCAAATAAAATAATACTAATAGATAATGAAACAAAACTGAATAGTTTTTCACCTGGAAATAATCCTTCAACACCATTCCAAACAGGTTCAATCCATTTGGTGCCATCTTCAGAAATATATGTTGATAAAGGCCCAACAAATAAACCAATTAAAATTAATGGTAAAATGGCTGGAATTTTTAGTTTCCAAGCAAACCATTGAGCAATTATTCCTAAAATTATTATACCAGCTAACTCTAACATAAATTTTTGTTTTAATAGTAGCAATATAATTATTATTTGTCAATTGTTACACTACAATTTTAATGAGATATAAATTATTTAAATTTAACATTGTAAGAAATTCCTATTGAATAAATTAAATAATAATCACCAAATGAAAAACTCTTTTCTTGATGAGCTAAACTAAACTTAGTACCCCAAGCATGTTGTTTATTAGAAGATGTAAAGTAATAGCCCATATTAAATTTCTGAGACTTTAAATCGAAAATAGCTTCTTCATTATTATTTAATGGAAATGGGTCAATTTCAGGAGAAAAACCTATACCTGCAGCAATACTAAAATAGTTATCTGCATCACTTCTATATTTCCTATAGTTAAGTGTCCCTGATTTACTAGAACCTGCATCTCCAGGTGTAATATACGTTCTAAACGACCAATAACTATTACCTGTGTACCAACCAATTGAACCCGTATAAATAATTGTAGTCTTCGTGTATTTTAAACCTCTAAACCCAAAAGATGCTTCAAAACTTTTTGGTAATGATTTATATAATTCAGCTCCATATCTTACACTTGGAAACAAATCTGTATTAGAAAAACCAGCACTTACATAAGCGTATAAACCTTTGGTTATTTTTGGGTACATATCTACTTCATATTGTACACCATTTTTTTGAAATCTCCTATTAAAATTAACCTTTGCTGTAATACTTCCTAACTTTGTTTGTCTGCTATATTTTAATGTATAATATTGCATAGGATCACGTTCATTCTTATCATATAAATCTACCGATGAAGTAATTCCAATTGTATTAAAGCTTAACGAGTGAATTAAACTTTCCTTATAATTTTTTGCTTTTTTATTTTCTGGATTATTTTCTAAAATGCTTTTTAACGTTTGCAATGCATCTTCAGGGTTGTTAGAATTCTCTTCTGCTTTTGCTTTTAAATACAATAAATCTTCATCTTTTGGATAATGTTCTAATGCCGTATTTGCCAATTTTAAAGCATTAAATGGTGTTTCTCCCCAAAGCTCGTTATTAATAGCTGCAACCCAATCAGTTTTTCTTTTCGGGTTTTTTTCTAAAACGTATGAGAATTCTTTTCGTGCCTTTTTATAAGCTCCATCCCAAGAATAGGTACTTGCTAAAAAAGAACGAATATCTAAATAATCTGGATATTTTGTTAAAATAAATAATAGGGAATCTTGCGCTTGTTTTCGTTGTTTGTTAAACGCTAATTCACGTGCAACTTTAAATGCTTTATCTGGACTTCCTGTAAAAACTTTTTGCTGTGCAGAAATTTGAAAAGTTGATAAAAATAGCAATACAGAAAAATAGTTGAAAACTGATTTTGAGAGTATCATTCTAGGGATTGTTTAAAGGTTTTATAATCTTCATTATCAGGATATATAACTAATATACTATCCATTAATTTGGTTGATAATTCCAAATTATTCATTCTTTTATAAGCTTTTGCTAGTTTAAAACTAATTTCAGAGTTTTCAATTTCATATTCAATTGCCTTATCAACCAAAGCTATTGATTTTTCATCTTGATCTGACCACCAATATAAATCTAACAATGCTATATAACTATCATCATAGTATGGTGAACGTTTTACCACACTTAAAAATTCTGCTTCAGCTTCAACATATTTTCCATCCCAAGCTAATGTTCTTCCTTTTAATGTACGTGCATCTGCGTGATTAGGTAGTTCATTTAAAATATAATCACACAACAATCTTGCATTCTCATATTTACTATCAAAAGCATTACTTCTTGCAATATTAAAGGTTTCATCAAAATTTAAACCTTCAGCTAAATCTTTAATTTTTTTCAATTGTTCTTCTGAAAATTCAACACTTGGTTTTATATAAATATTTAACGAATCTGGGAATAATTTATTTCTTTGTGTAATGTATGCGTTTACTTTTTTAAACTCTTTTAGCGAATCTGAAACAGTTTTTAATAAATTTTCATCGGTAATTTTAAAAGTACCAAAATTTTCATTTATTTTATACAATTCACCATCAGAAAGTAAGTAATCTTTATAAATAAAATCGTTAATACTTCCTTTATATCTCATTAAAGGAATTTGATGTATGTTTCTAAAATTTCTAGCGGTATCAAGCCCTTGACTCATCCAAGTTGTTTCTTCTAATTTGTTGAATTTGTAATTATTCATTAAAAAAGATAGTAAACTAGGTGCAACATCCCAATGTGACGAAATTGATTTGAATTTTTCAGGCTTTTTTAACATTGGACTATAAATGTACAATGGCACATGAAATCTGCACAACTTGTCTTTTTGTGTAATTGGTATTAACCTATGATCACCCGTAATTATAAATATAGTATTGTTGTATTCTTCTCTTTCTGCAAAAGCATTCATAAAGTCTTTTATAGAATTATCTGTATAATACAAACTTGTATAAATATCTTTATTTGCTAAAATATCTTCTTTTGAAATATCAAATCTTTGAGTTGAATTTAGAATACTATCAACTTTTATTTCAAATTCTTCTTTTGAAGGAAAAGTAAAAGGTTCGTGATTGGTAAGTGTCATTATAACATCTAGTCTTGGTAAGCTTTTACCATCTAATGATGCTAGTGTTTTTTTAAATATTTCAGCATCAGGATATCCCCAAGAAAACCCGCCTGAATTACCTTCAGTTTTCACATATTCCGATCCAAATTTACTTTCGTCAATAACATAATCAACATCATTGTACTCTAAGAAATTAATTTTCTTGTCAAAACTAGATTGATCACCTGAATAAAATGATGTTGTATAACCATTTGCTTTTAACACACTTATTAATGAAATATGTGAAGGTGTTTTTGGTAGTTCTAAAAAGCCTGTTTCTCCAAAAGGTAACGATCCTAATAACGATGGAACAACACCAAAAGTTCTACCTGTAGTACTTACAAAATTTTCCCAATACAACGATTTTGATATTAATGAATCTAAGTAAGGTGTAAATCCTCTATGTGTTTTATCACCTACAAATTCACTTCCTAAACCTTCAACAATTAGTATTACTATATTCGGTTTTTTTTCTTCAATATTAAAAAATGGTGCTAAAACGTCTTTTGTTTCTTCAAATGATTTTAAATAAGGATAATCGTTTCTATTAAATAAATTTAAATTACTTATTTCATTTTTCTCCTTTTGGAATTTATAAACATCTGAAGCTAAAAAATAGAGTTTGTTTTGATAAGCTTTATTTGAAGCATCAGCCAATAATATTTTAAAACTTCCAAAAATTAATGCTAAAGAAATCAATATTCCTAATGATATTTTATGAGAAATGTACTTTCTGAAAATATAATTTATGATAAAAAACAACAAAATAATACTTATAAAAGGCAAGAAATACACAAACGACATTTCTTCTGAAGCTGTTACTGTAATGTACATATCATCATAAGAATATCCTAAAATGTCAGCTCCCAAGTTTAACAACGTTGTTAAACTATATTTTACTAATGAAAATTGAGAAATTACAATTAAAGTTAATAGCATTATAAAAATTACTTTTCCTGTTTTTTTAAATAGAAAAGCAAAAAGTAAATACATTGGAAATAATACTAAAGCAATAATGAAGGCTGTCCAAAAATCATTAAAAAATTTATAAGCTACAGCTGTTCCAAGTTCTGGTACTTTTATACCGTTTGAAATAGTCATATAAAGCTCAAAAATACTTATAAACCAAAATGCAAAAATTAATGCAATGGTTAAGTAGATATACTTATAAATATCTTTTTTTAGTAATTTAAATTTCATCATATAAACTGTTTTTTATTCAACTATTATACTGCTTCTTTCTTTGACAAGCCTTTTCTTGTCATTACACCCCATTTTTTCTTTTTATTAAAAATGTAATCAAAATTCCCTCTAATTGCAGCATACAATACAAAAGGGTGAAAAATAAACGGCTCAATTAAACTTGTAATTATTAGTTTAATACCTGTTCCTTTCTTTTTATATTGATGATATGTTTGTTCTTCTGAAAGTATTGCAACTAAAGAAAAAACTACCGTAAATAAGTAAGCCGATATAAAAAACACAAACGCATAATCCCATCTTAAAGCTTTAAGGTACATTAATACACAAAAATAAATGATTCCAACTACCTCAATTATTGGAGCCATTCTTTCAAAGATAAACCAGAAAGGAAAACTTACAAGCCCAAGTGATTTATATTTAGGGTTAAGAGCAATTTTTCTATGTTTTCTCAGCACTTCAATAGTACCTCTTGTCCACCTATTTCTTTGAGAAGTAAATATTTTATAATTGTCAGGTGCTTCAGTCCAACATAATGGATCAGGTATATAAGCTACTTTATATTTCCTTTTCTCTTCCTCCATATGCCGTCTCATACGTACAATAATTTCCATGTCTTCACCTACGGTATTTGTATCGTAACCTCCAATTTCAATTGCTATTTTTTTATCAAACATTCCAAACGCACCAGAAATTACTAGCAAACCGTTTAACCTACTCCAAGCCATTCTTCCTAATAAAAAAGAACGAATATATTCTAAAATCTGTGCTCTTTCAAGCATAGATTTTGGCATATCTACATCTAACAATTTTCCATCTTTAATTGTACATGCGTTTGCAATTCTAATAACTCCTCCTGTTGCAATTACTTGTACTTCTGTTAATTCTAAAAATGGTTTAATCATTTTTTGAAGCGCATCTTCTAGCAATAAGCAATCTACATCTATACAAGCTGTGTATTGACTTTCGCTTAAATTTAGTCCCATATTTAAAGCATCTGACTTTCCTCCGTTTTCCTTATCAACAACAATAAGTTTCTCAAACGCAGGGTTTGTAGATTTAAAAATTCCTTCTCTTAAAGGTTTTGTAGGTATTTGCTCATTAACTAGATAATCTACTTTAACTAAACTATAAGATTTAATTAATTTTTCTAAACTATCGTCTTTACTTCCATCATTAACAATAATAACATCATAATTTGCGTAATGGTTAGATAATAATGATCGTACGTTTTCAATAATATTTAAACTTTCATTATACGCTGGTGCAATAATTGAGATTGATGGAGAAATACTTGAAGATAATATTTCTTTATAATTTACAAATCTGTTTTTTTTCTGATATTCAAGTGTTTCAACAATTGAAAAGAATGCCAAAACTATATATGAAATTATTACAGATACTGTATAAATAAAGAATAAATAATGAAAAATAAGCAATATGATATTTATGGTACTTGTATCCATTCCTAATAGTTTTTTATGAATTCAACTATTTTAACAAAATCTGATTCGGGAGGTGTTAGCTCTAAATTTTCAAATTTAGTTGTATTTAAAACTTTTAATAATTTTAAAGCTGAGTATTTAACTTCAAAATTTTCATTATAAATATGCTCAATAATGAAAGGCTCATCGCTTGGTTCAATTAAATTTTCAAGTAGTTTAAAAAACTCTATTTGCTCGTCTTTACTACTTTCGTTAAAATTATTTTTGAAAATTTCTTTGGCTTCAATAACATGCAAATGACTTAGTACGGGAATTAACTCTAATCTTACTTTTTTATCTTTATGAGATATTAACTCTATGAGTACATCTTTCATTCCAAACTGGTTGTAAATTTCAGCCAATTTTAAAGCGAAAATCACCACATATTTGTTAGTTGACTTTAGCCATAATGAAATGTCAGGAATTTGCTGATCTTCCATTTTTTGCAATTCTTCTAATAGCTGAATTTGATCCCATTCAGATAATGGAGTTTGTAAATCATCTAAAAAATTAAGTCCTTCAAAATGAAATAAATTTACCAAATACAATTGTACTTCTTTACGTACTTCTCTTCGAGAATGATTCACATGCTTTACAACTTGGTCATGAGCATCTTTTACATGAAATAATGTAAGTTCTCTAATTCCTCTTGCAATAATGTACCAATTCCTGTTTTTTAATTTTGATAAAGCGTATTTTTTTAGTTTAGTTTGCGAATAAAGGTGATGTATAGACTCAGCCATTTCACCAGTAATTTCATTCCCAAGCTTTAAAAATGTTGCTACTATAATTTTTCTTTTAAAAGTATTTTCTATTCCTTTTTCTAACTCATTAATTACCGATTGTCTTTCTAAACTTACACCATTCTCATCAGTTTCAGCATATAAATAAGTTATTAATAACAACTCGTAATCCTTTGTGTATTTTTCAGTTATTTTTTCATTTTCTCTTAAACGAACCCTTAAAAATTTGAGATAAATTATTAAAATTATGACTGTTAAAAACAAAAAACAACTTACCATCCAAACAAGTTGAATTATAAGAGGTTCTCCGTTATAATATTCTAAAAAGTATTGAAACTTATTCATTTTTTGATTTTATAAGGTTTTTTAGTTTAGTAACCTTTTTACACGAATTACCAGTTCATTTGGGCTAAATGGTTTTCCCATAAAATCATTTGCGCCTAAATTAAATGCTTTTAACACCATTTCTTCTTGACCCGCTGCTGAAAATACAATAATGGGCACTTTCAAATCTAATTTGTTTCTAACATGACTAATCACCTCTAAACCACTAATGTAAGGCATCATTATATCGGTTAAAATTAAATCTGGATTATGCTCTTCAATTAATTCAATTGCTTGTTTACCATCTACAGCCATTAAAAGTTCATAGCCTTCTTTTTCTAATCTAAATTTTAATAATAAAGAAAGTGTAGAATTATCTTCTGCTAAAACAATCTTTTTTTTATTCATTTTCCAATGATTTTAATTCGGTTATTAATTCTTTTTTAACAAGTTCAAATACTTCATTACATGAATTGATATGGTCATTTATACCTTCTAATTGTTTCTCTTCTTTTAACTTGCTAGATAACAAATGCATGTTAGATTCTATTTTTGAAATTCCAAACATTCTAATGCTTGGTTTTATTTTATGTGTTGCTTCATATAGTAATTTCCAATTTTCATCTTTATAACCTTGTTCTACTACTTCTAAAAATTCATCAATATCTTTCATAAATGAATTAATAAGTAGAATTAATAATGAACTTTCATTAAGTGTTTCTTCTCTTAAGAATTTAAGGTCTATATAATTTCGACTTTCCTGAAGTACTGTATTAATTTCTTTTTCTTCTACTAGAGATTTTTGAACAATTCCTCCGTATTTTTTTAGTAATTTATATATTTCAGATGGTTTAAATGGTTTAAAAATATAATCATCCATACCTGCATCAATTGCTCTTTTAATATCTGTTTTAGATGTATAAGCCGTCATTGCAATAATTGGTATTTTTGAAACTTGACTAGAAATATCGTTTTTAATTATTTTAGTTGCTTCATAACCATCCATAATTGGCATTTGAATGTCCATTAAAATTACATCGTATAATTTTTGTTGTGTTTTTTTAACACCTTCAATACCATTATTTGCTATGTCTACTTTACAATCCCATCTTTCTAATCTAGTTTTCCCTAATAATTGATTTGTTTTATTATCATCAACTAACAAAATATCTAACCCCAGTGGTTTATCTAATGATACTTCTTCTTCAACTTCTTTTTTGTTAATTTTATCTGAATTTTTAAAAGGTATTGTTATTGTAAATACACTTCCTTCTCCAAATTTACTTTCAACTTTAATTTTTCCATTCAATAAGTGTACTAACTTTTTAACAATAGTTAAACCAAGACCTGTACCCCCGTAAATTCTTGAAGTATCACTTTTTGCTTGTGTAAATGCACCAAATACTGTGTTTATTTTGTTTGAAACTATTCCAATACCGGTATCTTTAATTTCAAACATTATATTTGAAGTTGTTGTTGTGTCTTCAATTTCTTTAACCGAAACTTCAACAAATCCTTCATTTGTAAATTTTACTGCATTTCCTATTAAGTTTAATAATATTTGGCCAAGCCTATTTGGGTCTCCAATTACTTCTTTTGGTGTGTTGGAATCTATATTAAGTTTTAATTCAATTTTTTTCTCACTTGCTTTAATTTTCATTAACCTAACAACTTCGTCAAGATTTTTATGTAAATCAAATGATATTTCTTCTATTTCAAATTTATTAGATTCTAGTTTAGAAAGGTCAAGCACATTATTAATTAAGGAAAGTAAAATTTCTCCTGAATTTCTCATGGTTTCCAAATGCAATTTCTGTTCTGAAGTTAATTGCGTTTCTAACAACAAATCTGTAAAACCAATTACAGCATTAAGCGGCGTTCTAATTTCATGGCTCATATTTGCCAAAAACTCATTTTTAACTTTTAATGATTCTTCTGCAGATTCTTTTGCTTTTGTTAATTCAATATCTGTTAAAATTCTGCTGGTTATATCTCTTCCTACAGATATATATGTATCGTTTTCACCTTTTGAAACTTGCCACTCAATCCATTTATAATCTCCACTTTTGGTTTTAATTTTTCTTTTTGAAATATCTGTATATCCCTTTTCGTTGAAGAAAACGAATTTTGTAATGGCGTTTTTTATTCTTACGGATTCGTACTCATCCTCAAAGGTTACATCCCACCATTTGTCTCCAATAACTTCTTCTATAGAATATCCAAGCATTTTTTCAACTGAAGGAGATGCAAAAATTAAGTCACCTTCCTTGTTGCTTACTAGCACCATAGAATCCATAAATTTTAAAACAGTATCAGATTGTATTTTCTTCTCTTCTGTTTTTTTCCAATCATCAACATCTACTCCTACAGATACAAACGTGTTATTAGCCGTTAAAGAATCTCTCCATTCAATCCACTTAGAACTACCATCTTCACATTTTAATTTTCGTTCATAGGGTTTCTTATTAATTATTGTTTTACCTGATGCTAATTCACAAACTCCCCCTTTAAATAATGCACCTTCTTCTTTCGATAAAAATGTTAAATCCCACCATTTATCTCCTAAAAGACTTACTGTTTTATGGCCAATAATGGTTTCAGTGGCTGGTGATATGTAAGTTACATTTCCTTGTTTATCACATGAAACAACTATTAAATTTACTTCATTTAATAATAACTCTGAAAGTTTAAAATTATCGTTTTCTTTATTTTCTTTCACTTCTAAGCCTTATTTAATATTCGTTTTCTTTTCATTTTTTCTTTTCATTTATAAGTTTTTTATAAAAGTTTATAATTAAACAACCCCTAAAATTTAAAAAATGAAAATTGTAATTAAAAATGATTTTAAGGGGTTACATCATTTTTATTACAACTGTAGTGTTTATAATTAGTATATTTTATTGATTTACAATTTAGATTGGTTAACTAAAACTTGTTCTAAATCAATAAAAAATACTAGTTACAAATGTAAATATAATTAATTTATTGATTCCTCTATAAAATTGAATAGTATGAATGTTAATATTTTTTAATAAAAAAGGTTTTAAAACAAAAAAAGCCACTTAAATAAGTGGCTTTTTTTGTTAATTTAACTATGTTATTGTGCTTACATACGCTCAAAAACTAAATTGCTTTCTTCAGCGCCTGAATCATCTAGATTATTAACTTCAACTCTAATTGTTGTTATGTCAACTACTAACCAATCTTCATTAAATTCATCAAAAGGAATGACTTCTCCAAAATCTAATTCTAATTTTAATGTTCCACTGTCATTAACAACAGTCCATGTTCCATTAACTATATCGTCGCCTTTGGTAGCTGTTACTATAAATTCTGTTTTAAAATCTAATAAAAAATCATTGTAATTACCTGTGTAATCTTCTCCTTCGTTATAATAATTGGCAACAACCCATGAACCTTCTTTTAAAGTATCTACTAGTTCATTTGTACCTTCATCACAAGTTTTTTCAAATTCAAGCCTATTTTTACCAGTTCTTAAATCTATTTCATTATCATCTTCAATTTCATACAGCTCCCAGTCAAAAGAGAAATCTGGTAAATTTTCAAAATTTAATTTCACTAGTACAGTTCCATTCTCTGTAGTGTCAATTACCCAAGTTCCAACAATTTCATTTCCGTTTGCTAAAGCAAACACAGTTCCGTTTTCTAAAAATGTAAACGTAAAGTCTGTATATTGTTCTGTGTTTTCAATGTCATCAATTATTATTTTATCAACTGTCCAACTACATGTGGTTAATAAATTTGTTATTTGCTCATCTGTACAATTAAGGCAATCATCATCATCATAATCATTATCATCATCTTCATCACACATTCCATCAGCTGCATCAATTGCAGTTTCTAATTCATCCATATTATTAATGGTTTGTTGAGTTCCATCATAAAGTTCTACCGTTATTGGAAAATTTATTTGAGCTACGTGGTTATCTTCAATTTCATCAATAAAATTATAAAATTCTTCATCGTTAGAAATTGTGATGGTTTCAGCTAATTGGCTTTCTGAATCAAAAACTGATATTGTTATTGGGTATACAAAATCAATACATTCAATATCATCATCAAGTTCATTCTCATCTTCACATTCGCTAATAAAATTCTCTAATTCATTAAAACTAGCAATTGTAATTTCAGTAAAATCACTTAAAATTATTACAATTGGAAATATAATATCTAGGTTATCAATATCATCATCAAATTCATCAAAAATTGCTTCAATAACTTCATAATCTTCTTCTGAATCAATATTAATTTCTAGTCCATTAACTTGAACCGTTACCGGAAGTTGAACACTTAAACAGCTTGCATTGTCAATAATATTATCTTTTGAACCGTCTTTTGTTGCGGTTTTTTGCACTAAAACTGCTACAGCTGAATCTGCTTGAATAGCTTCACTTTCTGAAGGCTGAATAACCTCTGCTATTTCTTCTTGACAAGAAATAAATACTGTTAAAAATAAGCTTACTAATAATAATAATGTAATTTTAGATTTCATGATTTTAATTTTATGGGGTTTATAAATATAACCGTTTCATTTAAGTATACCCTACTTCATTCTTAAAAAAAAATTATATTTACAGAATAAATCTACTTAAAATTCATGGATAAAGACAATCCCGGATATTGTGATGAGAAAATTTTTAGTGATTTTTTTCTAAACCATTCTAAATTGCTACATAATTTTATATACTATAAATGTGGGAATTTTGATATGGCTAGTGATCTTGTTCAAGATTCATTTTTAAAATTTTGGAGTAATTGTAGTAAAGTAATTCCAGGAAAAGCAAAATCGTTTTTATTTACTATTGCCAATAATTTATTTTTAAATGAATTTTCTAAAAGTAAGGTAGTTTTAAACTTTAAAAGCACCTTACCTAAAGATGTTACCAATGAATCTCCTGAATTTTTATTGGAAGAAAAAGAATTTGATGCAAAATTACAAAAAGCAATTGCTAACTTAACTGAAGCACAACGAACCGCTTTTTTAATGAATAGAATTGATGGAAAAAAATATAGGGAAATAGCTGAAATTTTAAACATTTCTGTTAAAGCTGTAGAAAAAAGAATTCACAACGCATTGGTAAGCCTTAGAAAAGAAATTGAAAATATTTAATTTAAAGTAGGGTAAACCTAACTTGATTTGTTATAACTATATGAAACAAAATTATTTTTTGGCCAAATGGCTTAACGGAGAGATACATGAAGAAGAGCTTTTGAAACACATAAGCAAAGATGAGTTGCGCTCGTACAAAAAAATAATTGCAGTCTCTAATAGGTTTGAAGCACCTGAATATAACGCTGAAGAAGCATTCACTAAATTAAAAACCACTCAGAAAAAACCTAAAGTTAGAAAGCTCCAATTTATCCGTCAGTTTTATAAAATTGCAGCGGTTTTAACGTTACTTTTTGCGTCCTATTATTTTATATCAGACAATAACACAACGTACACTACCAATTTAGCTGAAAAAACAACTTTTGAATTACCTGACCATTCCAACGTAAATTTAAATGCTGAATCTGAAATAAAATTCAACCCTGAAAATTGGAAAAATAAAAGAGAATTAAATTTAAAAGGTGAAGCTTATTTTAGAGTTGAAAAAGGATCAAAATTTACTGTGCAAACTAATTTAGGTACCGTTCAAGTTTTAGGAACTCAATTTAACGTAGCTGTTAGAGACACCTTTTTTGAAGTAAATTGTTATGAAGGCCTGGTAAGTGTAACTTATAATAATGAGGTTATTAAAATACCTGCTGGCAGTCGTTTTAAAATGCTAAATTCTAATACTGAATTTACAAATGAACATGTAGAAATTAATCCTTCATGGATTAAAAATAACAGCAGTTTTAAAAGTATGCCTTATAAATTTGTTGTAAAAGAGTTAGAAAGACAATTTAATGTGACTATTAAATATGATGCCAACCATGAAAACACGATTTTTACTGGAAATTTCACACATACAAATTTAGAATTAGCATTGCAGGCAATTAGCATACCGCTTAATTTAAAATTTACTATATTTAGTGATAATCAAGTGAGTTTACAGTAGTAGTAGTAGTAGTAGTAGTAGTAGTAGTAGTAATGGTTGTAAAAAAACTGAAACCTTTTTTAATCTTAATTTGTTTTCTTTATTCTGTTTTAAATTATTCTCAAAATTTAAATAAAGAACTAAAACCCCTTTCTGAAATACTATCAGCAGCTAAAAAACAGTATAAAGTTAATTTTACGTTTGCCAATAAAATAGTTTCAAGAATTAATATTATACCTTATAACAATAGCTTCACGTTAAAGGAAACCATACAGTATTTAAAAAATAATACCCCGCTAATTTTTACTTTTTTAACATCAAACAACATATTAATTAATAAAGAAATAAATAATTATTCTATTTGTGGCTATTTAATTGATATTAACACAAAAAAAAGTGTTGAAAACGCACATATTAAAGTGTTTAACACGGCTATAAATACTATTTCTAACTCCACAGGTTATTTTAATATTAATAAAACTAACGAAAACCAAGTTATAGAAATAAGTCATATTTCGTATCCAACTATCTACTTGAACTCTACAGATTTTTTACTAGATGATAATTGTTTAACCATTTCACTTTCTCAAAAAATTGAAAAGCTAGAAGAAGTTATTTTAACCAATTATTTAACAACTGGTATTACTATAAAAACAGATAATTCTATTAGTATTGACGTTTTAAATTCTGGGATTTTACCTGGGTTAATTGAACCTGATATTTTACAAAAAATACAAGCAATTCCTGGTATTAGTAGTGTTAATGAAACCATTTCTAACATTAACATTAGAGGTGGACCTAACGATCAAAATTTATTACTTTGGGATGGAATAAGAATGTATCATTCTGGTCATTTTTTTGGGTTAATATCTGCCTTCAACCCTTATTTAACAGATAAAGTTACACTTATAAAAAATGGTAGCAACTCACAGTTTAATGATGCAGTTTCTGGAACTATAAATATTGAAACAATTAATGAAATTTCAGAAGAAATTAAAGGTGGTGGTGGCTTCAACTTATTAAATGTTGATGCGTATGCACAAGTACCAATTTCAAAAAAAGTTGGATTTCAATTTTCAGGAAGACGCTCAGTTACCGATTTTATTGATACGCCAACTTTTGATCAATATTATAAAAAAACGTTTCAAGACTCCAAAATTACTTCAACAACTTTAACTGAAAATATTGAAACAAATTCAACGTTTGATTTTTCAGACTTTAGCTTTAAACTATTATATGATTTCAACAAAAATCATAAATTTAGGGTTAGCTATTTAAATGTTGCAAATAATTTTCACTTTAAAGAAGCTATTCAATCTGCTGAAATTTCGGAATCTAAAACAAGTGAATTAGAACAAAGTAACGTTGCTGTTGGACTGCAAGTAACTAATATGTGGAATTCAAAATTTAAAACCTTTTTTCAAACGTATTACACAAAGTACAATGTACATGCTGAAAACTTTTCGTTATTAAATGAGCAACGTTTAATACAAGTAAATGAAGTGTTAGAAACTGGCTTAAAATTAAATAGTTATTATCAAATTCATAAAAATATTGAACTATTAAATGGCTATCACTTTTACGAATTAGGTATTACAAATAAAGAAGATGTAAACTTACCTTTGTTTATTAGAACCATTAAAAATGTGATAAGAAATCATTCGTTTTATAGCAATGCAAATTTCACTTCAAACAATGCTAAAACTTTTATAAATACTGGTGTTAGACTTAATTATGTTGAAAAATTTAAAACGTTTATTGTTGAACCCAGAATAAATGCATTGCATAAAATAAACTCAAACATATCAGTAAAAATTGCTGGTGAATTTAAAAGTCAAAATGCAACTCAAATTATTGATTTACAAGAAGATTTTTTAGGCGTTGGAAAAAGAAGATGGACATTGGCTAATAATAGTTCTATTCCAATTATAAAAAGTAAGCAAGCTTCAATTGGTATTAACTACAAAAAAAATAATTTTTTTATTGATTTAGAAGGTTTTTACAAAACGGTAAATGGTATTACAACGGCTAATCAAGGATTTCAAAACCAAAATCAATTTATAAAAACATCCGGAAATTATACAGTTAAAGGAGTTGAATTTTTAGTGAATAAAAAAACTGAATCTTTTAGTACATGGCTAAGTTATACGTACAATAAAAATGAATATGAATTTAATGAGTTAACACCCAGTATTTTCCCAAACAACTTAGATATTAGGCACAGTATTTCATTTGGGAATACATATACTTATAAAAAATTTGATATTGCTTTAGGTTTGAATTGGAGAACAGGAAAACCAAACACAACACCCATAAATAATAATGCTGTTACAACTAACAGTTTAGGAAGTTCTATTAATTATAATACACCAAACAGTGAACGATTATCTGATTATTTTAGAGCTGATTTTTCATCAACTTACAAGTTTAAATTGAACAGAAAAATAAATGGAATGGCAGGTATTTCCATATTAAACATATTTAATACTGAAAATATTTTAAACACGTACTACAAGGTAAATTCAGAAGATTTAATTGATGAAGTTAACAACACCTCTATTGGAATAACTCCAAATATAACTTTTAGAGTATCTTTTTAAAAAGTGGTTTTTTAGATAGAATATTTATTGAAAATTTCTTTCCTAGTTGGGCAATTACATATAAATGAATTACCAAAAGACATTTTATATGCACAATATGATTTGGAGACATTTTGTACAAAATGAATTTTTTCATTAATACAACTCTCAACCTTACAACAAATATTTTCCTCACTTTTTAAACAAGCAAAGTCCTTTTCGCATTTGGTGGTGCTTTCAATTATTTCTTTTGATATATTCATAACTATCATTTAAGGAAATGAAAACAATCTAAAATCTTTAACATTCTCAAATATAATGAATTATATTCACAATTTTATTAAAAAAATTAAATCTATTTATGTGACTTCAATAGGATTCGAACCTATATCTAAAGTTTAGGAAACTTTTATTCTATCCCTTGAACTATGAAGCCTAAATTAAAAAAGAGAGCTTTTTATGGCTCCCTTTTTTACTACTAACTAAAAAAATCAAAAACTCATTACTTATAGATAAGCAATGAATAAGTTCTGTAAATTTAGAGTGAAATATCATTAAAATGTATGATAAATATCATTAAAGAGAAAATAAATTTTTTCCTTGTTTGGCCTTATAAAATAAGAGCTTTTAAACTTTTATAAATTGAAATAAATTATAATTCTAAGCACTAATTAAATTAATTACGTCAATAAGTTTAATGTTTAATCTGTTTTTTAGATGTTTTCAAAAAGTTTTACAATTTCATCTTCCGTAAAAAAAGTACTTCTTCCCACAATTTTACTTACTAAACTGTTCTGTCTAATCATTAACATTTTTTTTCCGTTAACCTTCTTAAATTCAAACTTAACAATAGTATCAACGTTAGTTTGAACAATAACTTGATGATCCTTATGATGATTAAAACCATCCATAACAATAGCGTACATAGTATCTATGTTAGGGAAATTGAAAGATTTTTCAGTGTAAAATGCTTTAGAATTTACATCTGAATAAACAAAAGAGAATAAGTTATTAGATTTATAAAGTTTTATTGAATGATTGCCATTTTTAACACTTCCTATTTCCTGACCAAGGATAGTTGATGAAATTAAAAAAAAGAAGATAAAAAATTTAATATGCATGAAACTTTATTATAAATAATGTTGGTGATATTTAATAGTGTTAAAGCTAAAAAGAACATTTCTAGCTTTCATAAAATTAATATTTAATTAATTTTAATCCCGTAAAAATCAGTGTAAAAAAACTGAAAGGGTAGCAAATTTACTAAAACAAAAAAGACCTACAATATTATTGTAGATCTTTTTCTCTATTTTAGAGTAGCTCCCCCTCTTGGACTCGAACCAAGGACCCTCTGATTAACAGTCAGATGCTCTAACCAACTGAGCTAAGGAGGAATTTATTCTCTTTTGCGAGTGCAAATATACAAGGTTTTAAACTTTCTGCAAGATTTTTTCAAAAAAAAAGCACTCTTTTTTGATTTTTTTTCAACATTTCTAGTAAGTCTCTGAAAACTAAAGTTTAAAAACTAAAAAAAATAGATGTATTTTTATTGAGTTTTTATTATTTACGTCAAAAGAAGCAGTAAAAAAACTACATATCTACTATAATCCAACTATTCTTATTAAAAATACAATAATTACAATTTAGTTATAATAAAAATGGTGGTTTTAGTAAAAATTGTAATTTAGCCGCTACTAAACAAATCAAAGACTATTAACAATAAATATGGATAAATTTTCATTTTTAAATACTGTGCATACAGGTTATATTGCCGATTTATATGACCAGTATTTAATAAATCCTGATACTTTAGAACCCAGTTGGAAAAGTTTTTTTCAAGGCTACGATTTTGCCAATGAAAAATATTCACTTACTGATGAAAATACTGAATTTGAAGTACCTGAAAATGTGCTTAAAGAATTTAAAGTTCTCGACTTAATTAACGGGTATAGAACAAGAGGGCATTTATTCACTAGAACAAACCCTGTTAGAGAGCGCCGACAGTACACACCTTCGCTTGATATTGAAAACTTCGGATTGTCTAAAAATGATTTAGATACTGTTTTTGACGCTGGAGATATTATTGGAACGGGTAAAGCTTCACTACGTGAAATTATAAAACATTTAGAGACTATTTATTGTGATTCTATTGGTGTTGAATATATGTATATTCGAAACCCAGAAGAAATTAAATGGCTTCAAAAACAATTAAACAGAAATTCTAATCACCCTAATTATCCGGCTGATTCTAAAAAATATATTCTAAAAAAATTAACACAAGCTGTAACTTTTGAAAACTTTTTACAAACCAAATATGTTGGTCAAAAAAGATTTTCTTTAGAAGGTGGTGAAACGTTAATTCCTGCAATTAGCGCAGTAATTAGAAATGCTGCTGAAATTTATGATGTAGATGAATTTGTGTTAGGAATGGCGCATAGAGGTCGTTTAAATACATTAACTAATATTTTTAGAAAACCTGTACGTGATTTATTTAGCGAATTTGAGGGGAAAGATTTTGAAGAAAAAGATTTTGATGGTGATGTAAAATATCATTTAGGTTTAACCACCACTAAAACCTTAAAAAATAATAAGGAATTAAAAATGAATTTAGTTCCAAACCCTTCACATTTAGAAACTGTTGGGCCTATTGTTGAAGGAATTGCACGTGCTAAAATTGACAAAACATACAACGGTGACAACTCAAAATTACTTCCAATAATTGTTCATGGAGATGCAGCAATTGCTGGTCAAGGTTTGGTATATGAAGTTACTCAAATGAGTAAATTAAACGGTTATACAACTGGAGGAACTATTCATATTGTTGTAAACAACCAAATTGGTTTTACTACAAATTATTTAGACGCACGTTCAAGTACGTATTGTACTGATGTTGCCAAAGTAACTTTATCGCCAGTTTTACACGTAAATGCAGATGATGTTGAAGCTGTAGTGCACGCTATTGAAATGGCGTTAGATTTTAGAATGAAATTTAAACGCGATATTTTTATAGATTTATTGGGTTACAGAAAATACGGTCATAATGAAGGTGATGAACCTCGTTTTACACAACCTAAATTGTATAAAACAATTTCAAAACATTCAAATCCTAGAGATATTTATGCTGAAAAGTTAATTGCCGAAGGTGTAATTGATACAACATACTTAAATGAATCTATTGCCGAATTTAAAAACTTATTAGAAGAAGAATATCAACATTCAAAAAAAGTTAAAACTTCTAAAGTTCGAGAATTTATGCAAGACACCTGGGAAGGTTTCACTAGAAGAGATTTAGATGCAATGCTAATTACTGCTGATACAACTTACCCAACAACTAAATTAAAAAATATAGCAACAATTGTTTCAACGGTACCAGAAGGCGTTAAATTTTTACGTAAAGCTGAACGAATTCTACGTGATAGAAACAACATGGTTTTTGAAACCAATAAAATAGACTGGGGAATGGGTGAAACTTTAGCCTACGGAAGTTTATTACAAGAAGGTTTTGATGTTCGTATTTCTGGACAAGATGTGGAACGTGGTACTTTTAGCCATCGTCATGCAATTTTACGTGATGAAATTTCAGAAGAACGAATCAATTTATTAAACACTTTAGACGATGAACAAGGAAAAATGCACATCTACAATTCCTTATTGTCTGAATACGGTGTGCTTGGTTTTGACTACGGATACGCCATGGCAAATCCTAATACGCTAACTATTTGGGAAGCTCAATTTGGAGATTTTAGCAACGGTGCTCAAATTATTTTCGACCAATATTTATCGGCTGCGGAAGATAAATGGAAATTACAAAACGGTATTGTTGTTTTGCTTCCTCACGGTTATGAAGGACAAGGTTCTGAACACTCTTCTGCACGTATGGAGCGTTTTTTACAATTATGCGCCATAGACAATATGATTGTTGCAGATTGTACAACTCCTGCAAATTTCTATCACTTATTACGTCGTCAAATGAAGCGTGATTTTAGAAAACCATTAATTGTATTTACACCAAAAAGTTTATTACGTAATCCGTTAGCAACTTCATCAATAGAAGAGTTTTCTGAAGGGAATTTTAATGAAGTAATTGATGATACAATAAATCCTAAAAATGCTACCAAATTAGTATTTTGTACAGGTAAATTTTACTACGATTTATTAGCCGAACGCTCTAATTTAGATAAAAATGATGTTGCTTTAGTGAGAATTGAGCAATTATTCCCGCTGCATTTAGATAAATTACAACAAATAATTGACAAATATCCAAACGTGAAAAATTATGTTTGGGCGCAAGAAGAGCCTGAAAATATGGGAGCTTGGAGCTTTATGCTGCAACGCTTTAGATTGGTAAACTTAGAAGTTGCATCACAACCTTTTTACGCAGTTCCGGCTGCTGGTTCAACTGCAAGATTTAAAAGAAGGCACCAACGTGTTATTGATAAAGTATTTGACACTAACTAATAAAAAAGACTTATTTCTTTTCTCTTCGGAAAGATTTAAAATAAAAAAGATCAAAAAAATAATAAGATGATTTTAGAAATGAAAGTTCCCTCTCCGGGAGAATCTATTACAGAAGTAGAAATTGCAACTTGGCTAGTTGAAGATGGTGATTATGTAGAA
>NZ_WTAR01000149.1 GCF_013139515.1 Lutibacter sp. | reverse complement strand
AATTTAAAACAAGATAGTGGAAAATTCCAATGGGGAGTGACCACAATTCAGTCTTATTTACCCCTAGATAATTCAAGCTTTTTTACTGATGCAAGTTTGAATTTAGTTGATTGGTTACGTCAATATGCAAAAACTGAGGAAGAAAGAGAAGAAGTATTTTTAAGAGGTTTTTTGGGGAAAATGATTTTTAGTGGTGAAGAAGCCTTAAAAAAATGCAATGTGCTTTCGGGGGGTGAAAAGGTACGATGCATGTTGTCAAGAATGATGATGATAAGAGCGAATGTATTACTATTAGATGAGCCAACTAACCACTTAGATTTAGAGTCTATTCAAGCATTTAACAACTCATTAAGTAATTTTAAAGGAACGGTGCTTTTTACAACTCACGATCACGAGTTTGCACATACTGTTGCTAATAGAATTATTGAAATTACACCAAAAGGTGTTATTGATAGATATACAACATTTGATGAGTATCTAGGAGACCCAAAAATTAAAGAATTAAGAACTAAAATGTATAAATAAAAAAAAGCAGCCAATTGGCTGCTTTTTTTTATTAACTAACTCAAAATTTATAGAATGAAAACAAAGTTCTGCAAGTTCTATGCTTCATAAAAAGAATAATGCAATTCTTGTGCCAAAAAATTGAGACGACGTTAATTAAAAGTTAAAACAAGAAAATTACACTAAATGTCGCTGTGCTTTATATGACGAACGTACCAATGCACCACTTTCAACATATTTAAAGCCCATTTCTAATCCAATTTCTTTGTATTTTATAAATTGTTCAGGTGTAATAAATTCAATAACAGGCAAGTGTTTTTTACTTGGTTGTAAGTATTGACCAATAGTTAAAATATCAACTTTAGCATTGGCTAAATCTTGCATTGTTTCAATTACTTCAGCTTCAGTTTCACCTAAACCAAGCATAATTCCAGATTTTGTTCTGCGCTGCCCTTGGTCTTTCATATATTTTAAAACTTCCAAACTACGATCGTATTTTGCTTGTATTCTAACTTCACGAGTTAAACGTCTTACAGTTTCCAAATTATGAGAAATAACTTCAGGAGCAACGGCTAATAATCTATCAATATTCGTTTTATTTCCTTGAAAATCAGGAATAAGTGTTTCTAGGGTTGTATTTGGGTTTGCTCTTCTAATTGCGTTTATAGTTTCAGTCCAAATAATAGAGCCACCATCTTTTATGTCATCTCTATCTACTGAAGTGATAACTGCATGTTTAATATTCATTAATTGAATGGAGCGAGCTACTTTCTCAGGTTCTTCCCAATCTACAGTTTCTGGTCTACCAGTTTTCACACCACAAAATCCACAAGAACGTGTGCAAATATTACCTAAAATCATAAAAGTAGCAGTACCTTCTGTCCAGCATTCCCCCATGTTAGGGCAACTTCCACTAGTGCAAATGGTATTTAGTTTGTATTTGTCAACTACGTTTCTTAATTCAGTATATTTTTTACCAACAGGAAGCTTTACTCGCAACCATTTTGGTTTTTGTATTTTATTTGTGATTGTTTGTTCAGACATTTTACTAAAATTGACTGCAAAAGTACGAAGAAATTATAAACTTAAAAGAAACCAAATGCTAAAACCGATTAAAAATAATATTCCAAACCAACTAAGAATTTTTAATTGTATTGAAGGTCTCCATTTTGAAGGTGTGTGTTTCCCAGAGATTAAAATGTAATTTATAATTGCATAAAAAGGAGCGGTTAAAAAAGATAGTATGGTTGCAATTTTTATAAGAACACCCATTTCAGACATAAAGAAAATTAATATTGCAATAGTCCCTATGGCAAGAAAACTAATCCAAAACCAATACATGTTTTTATATGATTTATTGGTAAGTAAGTCAAATGTTTTTGTCATTGCTCTAGGTGAAGCATCAAGTGTAGTTATTGTTGTGCTAAACATAGTTGTAAAAGCTGCAGCAGCAATAAAAATATACATTTCTGAACCTAAGCTTTTGGTGTATAGTGTTATTAATTGTTGCGAGAATAGAATGGCACTTCCGCTAAATATTTCTTTAGAATTAAACATTACTAAAGTACCTAAAGCAACAAAGCAAACACCCAAAATTAAAGTCGCAATAAATCCAATGTTAAAATCAAATATTGCTTGTTTTGTATTAAATTGAGTTGCTTTATCTTTTTGTTTCTCAATTGCCCAAAGGGATTGCCAAACCGATACATCTAGTGGCGCTGGCATCCAACCTAAAAAAGCGATTAGAAAACCAACTTCAATACTTCCTTTTGGTAAAATTTGTGTGAATGTTTGAGGTGTGTTTGTGTTGAAAAAAGCAATTGTTAAAGCAATAATTGTACTAATTGTTAGTGTGATAATAATAATTTTCATTAAATTATCAAGTAGCTTGTATTTACCAATAAGTAACAGTATTAGGCATATTACAGTTATAATAACACTCCAAATAATTGGGTTTGTAGTAATACCAAATAAATTTGCAGCTAAGCCTGCTGTAACAATGGTAACTGCAGCTTGTATAGTAAACATAGTTGCAAGGTTTAACACAAAGTAGGTGAGTAAAACACCTTTTCCTAATTTTTTATAGCCGTCTAATAAGCTTTCTCCGGTAGCAGTTGCATAGCGAGGTCCAAATTGAAAAAATGGATATTTTACAATGTGAATTAAAATTAATGCCCAAACTAAACCAAAACCAAAATCTGCTCCAGCTCTTGTAGATTGTACTAAATGTGAAACTCCAATTGCTGCACCAGCAAAAAGTAATCCTGGACCTAACTTTTTTAACCAATTAAAATTGTTGAACATCAATCTTTTGGAGCTTTTTTTATAATTTCAGCCAATAAATTTTTAGCACGCAGTAATTTAACTTTAATTGTACTCATAGGTTCATCTAAAACATCAGCCATTTCTTTATAGCTCATATCTCTAAAATACCTGAGGTTTATAATTTCTTTATAGTGAGGTTTTAATTGTTTAATGTAATTTCTTAATTGCAGTAAGTTTTGTTCTGTAATTAACTGATCTTCAGCAGATGGTGTTTCGTCAGAAATTTTATAAGCTTCAGAGGAAGATTTATGAATAGAAATAGTTTCAGTGCGTTGTTTTCGTATATGATCTAAAAATATATTTTTTGAAATTGAAATTAGCCATGTTTTAAAATTATAACGATCGTTATATAAGTTAATTTTATCAAATGCTTTTGAGAAGGTTTTTATGGTAATATCTTCAGCTTCATCTTCATTTTTAGTTTTCAAAAATTGAAACCTATACACATCACTCCAATAAGTGTTTAGCAATGTATTAAAAGATTTTTGATCTTTTTTTTTAGCTTTTTCAACTAATTCAGCAATATCAATATTTTTATTTGACACTATTTAAGTTTTGAAATAAGATGTTGATAAAGATAAACATTTGTATGAAAACTAAAAATAGTCTTACAGAAAACTAAATATAGAGCGTATTTATTTTGTATTTTGATATTTAAAAAAAGTAAATACTATCTATTCTCACATTGATTGGCAGCTTTACCGCAATAGCCACAAGGCTCACCATTTTTATTTAAATGTGGGTTTTGACTAGCGCAAGTTCCAGCAAATTTACCATCTTTTTTTGCCCAAAGTTTAATTGCCAATCCAGCAATTCCTAAGCCTAATAACCCTATAGTGATAAGTACAAGTTTCATATGTGAAAAATTATTTTGCAAATATACTTATTAATTAAATGACAATAAAACACATTTGTTACGAAAAATAACTTTATTAATTATTTAATAAAAAGTGTTAAATATTAAGTTTTATTTGTGTAATGTGTTAGATGTCAATCAATATACTTTAAATTTTAATTTAATTTTATTAAATTAGCAATTAGTTAATTGATATTTTAAATTTTTTAAAGATTACAAGTTGAAACCAACCATCTAAACCTTTATGAATTATTGAATTAATATATATAAATATTTAATTAACTAAAGACAAAAAAAAGACTCGTCTAATTAATTTTTGACGAGTCTTTAATTTATTAAGAGCTTTTAAGTTTAAGCTTTTTGTTTAATCAATTCTTCTTGAACATTGTTTGGAACTAATTCAAAACTTGAAAAATCAGTTTTAAAACTACCTCTACCTTGTGTAATTGAACGTAAAGTTGTTGAATACTTATACATTTCTGCTAAAGGTGTTTTTGCACTAATTGTTTGGTATTTACCATCGCTGTCCATTCCTAAAATAATAGATCTTCTAGATTGTAAATCGGTCATTACATTTCCCATTAATTCTTCAGGAACTTTTACAGTAAGCTCATGAATAGGTTCTAATAATTTAGGTTTTGCATTTAAAAAAGCCTCTTTAAAAGCGTGAGCTGCAGCTATTTTAAATGAAATATCGTTTGAATCTACTGCGTGCATTTTTCCATCAAATAACATAACTCTAATGTCTCGCGCATAAGATTTTGTTAGCGGCCCTTCTTCCATTACTTCTAAAATTCCTTTTAAAACTGCAGGTAAGTAACGTGTGTCTATAACACCACCAACAATACAATTATAAAAAACTAATTTACCACCCCACTCTAATTCAACTTCTTCTTTTTTTCTAATATTAAACCCTTCAGGCTCAGGCATGCCTTCATAATAAGGCTCAATTTTTATGTGTACTTCACCAAATTGACCAGAACCACCAGATTGCTTTTTATGTTTATAACTTGTGGTTGCAGAACGTTGAATAGTTTCTCGATAAGTAATTTTAGGTTGTTCAAAGCTGGCTGTAATTC
>NZ_WTAR01000069.1 GCF_013139515.1 Lutibacter sp. | reverse complement strand
TTGTTAAATAAATGTTAACTCCTTAACTTCACAACGTGAAATGTATTAAAAATAGTAAAATTATTTAAAAACTTAATTATTAATTAACTTAAAAATAGATGAAAAATTTCAAACTTTTTCTATTGTCTGTTATCATATTTTTACCGCTTAGTTTGTTCGCGCAACAAACAGTAACTGGTAAGGTAACAGAAAAAGCTACCGGCGGTGAATTACCGGGAGTTGGAATTATTTTAAAAGGAACTACAAAAGGAGCCTCAACTGATTTCGATGGGAATTACACCCTAGAAAACGTAAAACAGGGTGATGTTCTTGTATTTTCTTATATTGGGTTTGCTACCCTGGAAGTAACTGTAGGTACTAATTCTACTATAAATGTAGCTTTAGAACAAGATACAGAATCGTTAGACGAAATTGTACTTATTGGTTATGGTACAACAACTATTAAAGATGCTACTGGTTCAGTAGCTGCTATTACTGAAAAGGATTTTAACCAAGGAAGTAATGTTACACCTACTAGTCTTATATCAGGACGTGTAGCTGGTGTTACAATTGTTTCTGATGGTGCTCCAGGTGGTGGCTCTGCGATAAGAATTCGTGGTGGTTCCTCTTTAGGGGCTTCAAACGATCCTTTAATTGTTATTGACGGTATGCCTATTTCAAATTCTGGAGGAGGCGGTTCAAGAGGTGTTTTAGCTTCTTTAAATCCAAATGACATTGAATCTTTTTCAATTTTGAAAGATGCTTCTTCAACTGCAATTTATGGTTCTAGAGCTTCTAATGGTGTAATTATCATTTCAACAAAAAAAGGGAAAGCTTCTTTTAAGGCAGAGTACAATGTAAAAGTTGGTATGAATACCTTGGCGAATGAAGTTGATGTGTTTTCTGCTGCTGAATTTCGTGCACAAATTGAAGAACACAGACCTGATCTTGTTGATCAGCTAGGAACTTCAGATACAAATTGGCAAGATGAAATTTATCAAGAAGCTATATCTGTAGATCAATCTATTTCGTTAAGTGGTCAAATATTTGATAAGATACCTACACGTTTCTCTTTTGGACATACACAACAACCTGGTTTAAGAGAAACTTCTAAATTTGAAAGAGTTTCTTCTTCATTATCATTAAACCCTAAGTTTTTTGATGATCATTTAAAAGTAAATGTGAATGCAAATTTAAGCTATGAGTTTAACCGATTTGCTGCTGGAGTTGAATATTCTGCTTTAAGAATGGACCCAACACAATCTGTATACGATGAAAATTCTCCATTTGGTGGATTTTTTGAATATCATACTAATGGTGAACCTGATAATGCAAATAGAAACCCATTAGCCAGTTTACTCCAAAGAGAAAACAGAGGGCAATCACAACATTTTTATGGAAATGTTGAATTAGACTACAAATTACACTTTTTTCCAGATTTAAGAGCCGTTCTTAATATTGGGTACGATAAAACTGATGGTGAAGGTTTTGACCAAGTTTCTGATCAAAGCATCAACGGTTTCAGACTTGCAGTTGGAAGTCCATTCTTAGGTTCAAGATCTGAATATACTAGTGAAAGAACAAATTCATTATTAGATGGTTATTTAACATATAATAAAGAACTAGAAAATGTAAATATTGAAGTAACTGCGGGTTATTCTTACCAAAAATTTGAAGGTGAAGATTTTGGAACTGGTAATTTAATGGACCCAGATAGAGAATCAGATGTAAATACACACCCAGATATTGTTTTAATAGGTTTCTTTGGAAGAACTAACCTTTCATTTATGGACAAGTATTTACTTACTTTATCATACAGAAGAGATGGTACTTCAAGATTTAGCAAAGAAAATAGATGGGGTAACTTTCCAGCAGCAGCAATTGCTTGGAAAATTAGTGAAGAAGATTTTTTGAAAGATTCAAATACTATTTCTAATCTTAAATTAAGATTAGGTTGGGGTATTGCAGGTCAACAAGATATTCCTGCATCATATGCATTCTTAGGAAGAACGGTATTAGGTTCTTCAGTAGCACAATATATATTTGGAGGTACTTCAATCACTGCTGCTTTCCCTCAAACTAAAATAGAAGATTTAAAATGGGAAGAAACAACAACGTATAATGTTGGTTTAGATTATGGCCTTTTTAATAGTAAAATTAATGGTTCTTTAGAGGTTTATTTAAAAGAATCTAAAGATTTATTAGCGAATGTTGCTATATCTGATGGGTCTAACTTTAGTAATTCTGGTTTCCAAAATATTGGAAAATTTACATCTAAAGGTGTTGAATTTTCTATAGGAGCTGATCTTATTGATACTGATGATTTAAGATTAGATGTTAATTACAATGTTTCTTATAATAAAACAGAAATAGATGAATTAGCATTAGATCAAGACATACGTGTTGGTGGAATTGGTGGTGGAACTGGAGGAACTATCCAATTACACAGTCAAGGTTTTGCCCCTTTTTCTTATTATGTATACAAACAATTATATGATGTTGATGGAGCTCCAATTGAAGGTGCTTTTGCAGATTTAAATCAAGATGGAATTATCAACGATAGTGACCGTTACATTTATAAGAAAAGAGATTCAGATATTACAATGGGTTTCCAATCTAACGTAAATTATAAAGATTTTGATTTCTCTTTCAACTTAAGAGCTAGTATTGGAAATTATATGTATAATAATGTTAACTCTGCACTTGCACAATACGATTTATTGCAAAACAATGCAGCTTTAGGAAATATTCCAGTTTCAGTATTAGAAACTAATTTCAATACTGTTTCAGATGTTATCTTATCTGATATTTACATTGAGAATGCATCATTCTTAAAAATGGATAATGTTACATTAGGTTATACAATTAACGGTTTTAACAAACATGAAACATCAAGTATCCGTTTATGGACTGGTGTTCAAAATGTATTTACTATTACAAATTATAGTGGTCTAGATCCTGAAGTTTTTGGAGGAATCGATAATTCAATCTATCCAAGACCTAGAACTTTCTTAGTAGGTGCTAATATTAAATTTTAAACTATACGAAAATGATAACAAAATATTTAAATAAAATTTATTTTCTATTAGGAATTATATTTTTCTTTAGTGCTTGTACTGATGATTTAAATGTAATCCCTAAAGATGATGATGAATTCCTTTCTGAGGAATTTTACGCTGACGCAACTGCTTATAAACAAGCATTAGCTGGTGTATACGGAAACTTATCAATTACTGGACCTAATGGAGCAGGTGATTCAAACCTTTCTGGAATTGATGCAGGTACAAGTCAATACGGACGTATGATTTGGTATCTTCAAGAATTCCCAACTGATGAGGTAATTTGGTCTTATGAAAATGACCCTGGACCAAAAGAAGTTCAACGTAATATTTGGACACCTTCAAATGTGTTTTTTAGAGGTGCTTATGGTAGAATTATGTTCTCTGTAGCATTAGCAAATGATTTCTTAAGAGAATCTACTCCTGAAAAATTAGAAGAAAGAGGACATACAAGTGCTGTTGGAAGTGAAATTGCAGCTTACAGAGCAGAAGCAAGATTGTTAAGATCTTTAGCTTACTACCACTTAATGGATTTATTTGGAAAAGCTGCTTTTGTAACAGAAGCTGACCCAGTTGGAACTTATCAAGCGCCACAATATGAGAGAGCTCAATTATTTGAATTCATTGAATCTGAATTATTAGCTATTGATGGAGATTTAGTTGCTTCAAAAGCAAATGAATACGCTAGAGCTGACAAAGCTGTTGCTTGGATGATTTTAGCCAAAATGTATTTAAATGCTGAAGTATATGTTGGAACAGATCGTTATGCTGACTGTATTACGCAATGTGATAAAATTATTGGTGGCGGATTTAGTTTAGCTTCAGATTGGAGTTTAAACTTTATGGCTGACAACCACTCTAATGAAGCTGGTTTAAATGAAATTATATTCCCATTAATATCTGATGGTGTTGTAACTCAAAACTACGGTCCAACAACTACAATTATAAATGGTGAAGTTGGAAGTATTGAAGCAAACGCTGAAGAGTTAGGAGCTCAAGGTTGGGGTGGTGCTTTAAGAGTTCGTAAACAATTTGCGGAAAAATTCTTAAATGATAATACAACTTCTAATGATGATAGAAATACTTTAATTTCTGAAGGTCGTGAGATTGATATTGTTGATGTAGCTGATAGGGATTCAGGTTATATTATTACTAAATTTACCAATAGAACTTCAACAGGAGCTGCAGGAGCTGATCCTACATTTGTAGATACAGATTTTCCACTATTTAGATTAGGAGATGTTTACCTAATGTACGCTGAAGCTTTCGTAAGAGGTGGTGGTGGTAGTGAATCACAAGCAGTAGGTTATATAAATGATTTAAGAGATAGAGTTAGTGCTGATCAAATCTCTGCAAATGACCTTACTTTAGATTTCTTAATTGATGAACGTTCAAGAGAACTACATTGGGAATCTCACAGAAGACAAGATTTAATACGTTTTGGACTTTTTACAGGAGGAAATTACAATTGGGCTTGGAAAGGAAATGGAGCTAATGGTATTGCTATTGGTAATCACATGGCTGTTTTCCCACTACCAAGTGAAAGTTTAGCAGCAAATCCAAATTTAACTCAAAACGCTGGATATTAATCAACATTTAATTATATAAGATTATGAAAAATATTTTTAAAGTACTGTTGTTATCAATCATTTTGGTTACTATAGCCTCTTGTGATAATGAAGACACAGTACAGTTAACCTTAGCTCCACAAGGTAGTGGAGTAATTACTGAACCTGCTCAGGGTACTACAATAGTATTAAACCCTGAAGAAACGCAAATAAACCCTGCGTTAACAATAAACTGGACATCATCTAATTACGGTACACCTACTGAAATAACATACACAGTAGAAGTTGCAGCAACTGGAACTAATTTTGAAGAACCATATGTAGCTGCTTCAACGATAAACAGATATGTTTCTTTTAACATTGGTGAATTAAATGGTATTGCTGTTAGTGCTGGACTATCTCCTTTTGTAGAAGGAGAATTAGATATTAGACTTAAATCATCAGTTGGAACTACTGGAAGTCAAGAACAAATATCTGAGACTGTAATTATTTTTGTTACACCTTTTACAACAGATTTACCTAAAATAGCAGTTCCTGGAAATCACCAAGGTTGGGATCCTGCTTCAGCGCAAACTCTTGCAGCTTCAGCATTTGGAGAAACTGATTATGAAGGTTATGTTTGGTTAGATGGTCAATTTAAATTTATTGCACCTAATGAAACTGGAGGTTTCTTCTGGGGTAATTTAGATTGGGGAGATGCTTCTGGTGTTGACGGAAGTAATACTGGAGTCTTAGTTGCTGATGGAGAAGGTAATGTTGAAGTTGGTACAGGTTATCATTTTGTACAAGCTGATACTGAAGCTTTAACTTATTCTGCAACACCTATTAGTTGGGGAGTAATTGGAAATGCAACTCCAACGGGTTGGGATTCTGATACTGATATGATTTATGATGCTGAAAGCAGAACACTTAAGCTTACAATTGATTTAACTCAACAAGATGCACCTGATAATGGAATAAAATTCAGAGCAAATGATGGTTGGGATTTAAATTTAGGTGATAGTGGTGCGGATGGAACAATGGAAGAAGGTGGTGAAAATATTGGAGTACCTTCTGCTGGAAACTATACGGTAACTTTAGATTTAAGTAACCCAAGAGAATATACATATTCGCTAGTTAAAAACGATTAAAAAAAACTAAATTGAAATAACATGAAATATATATATAAAATATTATTGCTTTCATTTATCATCATTGGATTTAATTCTTGTGATGAAAATGAAAACTTTGAGATATTAGCTCCACAAGGAGGTATTGCAATTAATAGCCCAATTGATGGCTCATCAATTGCACTAGTAGACACGAACGAAGCAAATCCTGCTCTAACAGTTAGTTGGACATCTACAGATTTGGAAGGAACAGGAGCTATTTATACTATTGAAGTTGCATTATTAGGTACAGAATTTGCTGAACCAGTTGTAATTGGAACAACTGAAACAACTTCTATTAGTTTAACTGTAGCTGAACTAAACACTCTAGCTAAAGATGTTTTAGGAATTGTAGGTGATACAGAGGCTGGTATTGATATTAGAATATCTGCCAATGGTGAATTTTCACAAACAATTTCTATATTACTAACACCATACTTTATAGAATTTCCTGAATTATATTTAGTTGGTTCACTTACAGGATGGGACCCAACAACTGCACTAGCTATGGATCGATTAGATTTTAATCTTTTTGAAACAACAGTTGATTTAGTTGATGGAGATGAATTCAAATTTTTGCCAACCAATATTGATTGGGAAGGAGATTTAGGACAAGATCCTGCTAATCCAGGTTTTTTAATTCAAGATGGTGAAGAAAATTTTACAGGTTTAGATGCTGGTAAATATAAAATTAGCATAAATATGAGTTTATTTACCTATACAATTGAGTTTATTCCACCACCTGCAAGTATGTACTTGGTAGGAGATGGAGTACCTGCTGCTGGATGGGGATGGGATTCTCCAATAGAATTAGCTCAAATTCAAGATGGTGTTTTTCAAGGTACTACAGAGTTTGTTAATAATGCCTTTAGATTCTTTACAGTTGAAGGAGAATGGGGTTCAGGCTTAAATTACCCATATTATATTGGTGAAGGATATACAATTGATGCTAATTTTGAAGATGCATTAGATAATGATAATAATTTTCAATTTATTGGTACGCCTGGTACGTATACAATGACACTTAACACTAATGATAAAACTATTGTTGTAAGTCAAATTCCACTAAATATTGCCGTTCCTGGTAATCACCAAGGATGGGATCCTGGATCAGCTCCTTTATTAGAAGCTTCTGTATTAGGTCAAACAGATTATGAAGGATTTGTTTGGTTAGATGGTGAATTTAAATTTATTGCACCTAATGGTTCTGGAGTTTTTGAATGGGGTAATTTAGATTGGGGTGATGCTTCAGGAGATAACGGAAGTTATACTCAAGTTTTAACTGCAGATGGTGAAGGAAACATAGGAGCAACAGCAGGTTATTACCTTGTAAAAGCTGATACTGATGCATTAACCTACTCAATTGAAGAAACAAATTGGGGAGTTATAGGTAATGCAACACCAACTGGTTGGGATTCAGATACAGATATGGTTTATGACTCTGGAAGTCAAACCTGGTCTGTAACACTAGATTTAACAGCACAAACGGCGCCTGACAATGGTTTTAAATTTAGAGCTAATGATGATTGGCCTTTAAACATTGGAGACAATGATGCAGATGGAACTATGGAATTTGATGGTCAAAATATTGGTGTTGATATTGATGGAAATTACACAATAACTTTAGACTTAAGTAATCCTAGAGCATATACGTATAGTGTAGTTCTAAATATTTAATACAATTATAGAAAAGGTTGTATTTTAAAAAACAACCTACATTATAATAAATAACCTTTTTGTAGTGAACCGGAATATTAAAAAATCCGGTTCATTGCATTTAGTTTTTAATAAATATACCCATGAAAAGAAAATTACTCATATTACTTTTATTACTACCTCTGCTTACTTTTTCACAAGTAACAACAAGCCCAACAATACCAACTTCAACAGATGAGATAACAATAACATTTGATGCAACAGGGACAGGTTTAGATGGGTTCACTGGTGATGTATACGCACATACAGGTGTTACTGTAAATGGTGAAAGATGGCAAAATGTTATAGGAACTTGGGGAGATAATACTGCGCAACCACAACTTACAAGAGATGGTTCAAACCCAAATTTATATAGTTTTACAATAACACCCGATGTTCCAATGTTTTATAGTGTTCCTTCTGGAACGATTAGTGAATTAAATTTAGTTTTTAGAGCCTCGGCAGGTTCGCCACAATCAGCTGATATTCATGTACCAATATATGCTGCTGGTTTAAATGTAACATTTACTAGTCCGGCAAATCAAAGCGCATACAATCTTAACGATGTAATTACAATTACAGCCGAATCTTCAATTACTGCAGATTTAGAGCTTCAAGTAAATAACGTTTCACAACAAACGGCTACAAGTACTACTACAATTTCTACATCATATACTTTAACTACTTCAGGAACACAAACTTTAAAAGCCTTAGCAACAGCTGGTGGTGAAACTAAAGAAACAACTATTTCTGTTTATGTAAAAACAGCTACACAAACAGCTACACAGCCTACAGGATTAAAATATGGTATCAATAAAAATCCTGATAATTCAGTTACATTTTTACTAAAAGCACCACTAAAAACAGATGTGCTTATTTTAGGTGATTTTAATAACTGGACATTAAATGCCGCATACCAAATGTCTAAAGATGGTGACGATTTTTGGCTTACCATACCTGGTTTAGATGTTGATACAGAATTTGCTTACCAATATTTAATAGATTATGATATTAAAGTTGCTGACCCTTATTCTGAAAAAATATTGGATCCAAATAATGATCAATGGATAAAACCTGGAAATTATCCTGATCTTATGGCCTACCCTACAGATTTAACTACTGGTTTTGTTTCAACATTCTTAATTAACGAACCTACATACACTTGGAATGTAGATAATTTTATAAAACCTGCCCAAGACAATTTAATAATTTACGAATTACATATTAGAGATTTTGTTGATTCAGATTCTTATACTGAAGCATTAACACATTTAGATTATTTAGAAACTTTAGGTGTAAATGCTATTGAATTAATGCCTATCAATGAGTTTGAAGGAGCCGATAGCTGGGGATATAATCCTGCTTTATATATGGCTTTAGATAAGGCTTATGGCACAAAAAATGCTTTTAAAACATTTGTTGATGCCTGCCATCAAAGAGGTATTGCTGTATTAGCTGACGTGGTATTTAATCACTCTTTTGGTCAATCTCCAATGGTTGAAATGTATTGGAATAGTATTGATAATAAACCAGCTGCAGATAGTCCCTGGTATAATGAAGATCACAACTTAGTAGATAATACTAGTGCACATTGGGGATATGATTTTAATCATGAATCACCACATACGGTTGAATTCTTTAATGATGTCCTAACGTATTGGATGAATGAATATAAAATAGACGGATTTAGATTTGATTTTACAAAAGGATTTTCAAATACACTATATTATGGTACAGATAACTGGGCAAGTACTTATGATCAATCTAGAATTAATATTTTAAAAAATTACGCAGACCACGTTTGGAGTAATAACCCGACTAATAAACCTTATGTTATTTTTGAACATCTTTCTGATAATTCTGAGGAAACTGTTTTAGCTAATTACGGTATTATGCTTTGGGGGAATATGAACCATGCCTATGCTGAAAATACTATGGGATGGTCAGGAAGTGAAGATATTTCTGGAATTTCTTATCAAAATAGAGGTTGGAACAATCCACATTTAGTGGGTTATATGGAAAGCCATGATGAAGAACGTTTAATGTATAAAAACCTAACGTTTGGAAACAGTACAAACCCTGCTCATGATGTTAAAGATTTAAACATTGCCTTATCAAGACAAGAGTTAGCAGGCCTATTTTTCTTTACAATTCCTGGCCCTAAAATGATATGGCAATTTGGAGAACTTGGTTATGATGTTAGTATAGATGACCCAGGTAGAGTTGATAGAAAACCAATTCACTGGGAGTATTTTGATGATGCCAACAGAAAAAAAATATACGATACTTGGGCTAAACTTATTGAATTTAAAAAAGAACACCCTGTATTTAACACAAATAATTACACATTAAACGTTGGAGGATTAACAAAATCTATCGTTTTAAGAGATGCAACTATGGATGTTGTAATTATAGGAAATTTTGATGTAACAAATAAATCTATAGCTCCACAATTTACACAAACAGGTACTTGGTACGAGTTTTATACTGGAACCGAAAAAATTGTAACAAATACTTCAGAATCAATTACATTAAACCCTGGTGAGTATAGATTATATGCAACAAAAGACTTAGCTGCTATTGATACTGATGGTGATGGCTTTATTGATAGTTTAGATAATTGCCCTGATACAGCAAATCCTGACCAAGCAGATACTGATGGAGATGGTGTAGGTGATGTTTGTGATATTTGTCCAGGCTCTGATGATACAGTAGATACTGATGGCGATGGTGTTCCTGATGGTTGTGATATTTGTCCAGGTAACGATGATTCTATTGATACTGATGGTGATGGTATTCCTGATGGTTGTGATAACTGTATTGATACTGTAAACAATGACCAAGCAGATGCTGATGGCGATGGTGTGGGTGATGTTTGTGATATTTGTCCAGGTTTTGATGATGCATTAGATGCTGATGGTGATGGTGTTCCTGATGGTTGTGATATTTGTCCAGGTAACGATGATTCTATTGATACTGATACTGATGGAATTCCTGATGGTTGTGATAACTGTATTGATACTGTAAACAATGACCAAGCAGATACTGATGGCGATGGTGTAGGTGATGTATGTGATTCAACACCAAATGGAGATACAGATAATGACGGCGTTGATAATCTAGATGATTTATGTCCTGGAACACCTGCAGGAACAACTGTAGATGCAACAGGTTGTTTCGCTTTAGTTTCAAATAATTTTAATGTTGAAGTTATTAGTGAAACGTGTCCAGATGAAGATAACGGACAAATATTAATTTCAGCAATAGAAGATTACACATATACCACTACAATTGATGGAGTTCCTTCTGAATCATTTACCAAAAATGATGATTTTAAAGTTGATACTTTAGAACCTGGAATATATAATTTATGTATTTCGGTTACGGGTCAAACATTTACACAGTGTTTTGATGTAGAGGTTATTGAAGGAGAAGTGGTTGTTGCTGATGCAACTGTTAACTTTAATAAAGCTGAAATAGAAATTAAAGCAGGAACTGCCCCTTATACAATTTATGTAAACGGAGAAGAAAGTTTTAAAACGAGCTCTCCAGTATTTAATGTTGATGTAAAACATGGTGATTTGGTTGAAGTTAAAACAGCAAAATCTTGTGAAGGTACGTTCTCTAAAACTATTGAGTTGTTAGATGGAATAGTTGCTTATCCAAATCCAACCAATGGGATATTTGATATTGCTTTACCTGTTTCACAAAAAGAAGTAGTTATTGAACTATACTCTATACAATCACAATTAATTTCAACAAGAACATATCCGGTACTTTATGGGAAAGTTCAATTAACACTTGAAAATCAACCAACAGGATTGTATATTGCAAAAGTAAAATTAGAAAACCCAATAATACTTAAAATAATAAAACAATAATAAAATGAAAAAGTTACTATATACATTAGCCTTAAGTATTACAATATGGTCTTGTGGCGGAGGAGGAGGCGATACTCCAACACCTCCACCACCAACAAATGAGGCGCCAACTACACCCGTATTGGTATATCCTTCTAATAATTTATTATGTATAGATAATGTATTAAATTTTGATTGGAATGCTTCAACGGATCCTGATGGAGATGCAATAACATATACTGTACAAGTTTCAACAAATGCACAATTTACTCAAATAGTTCATAATGTTCCTGTAACTTCAACAAGTAGATCTTTAACATTAGATAGAGGTGTTGCTTATTATTGGAGAGCAAAAGCGACAGATAACAATAGTGCAGCTAGTAGCTATTCATCAACCAATCAGTTTTATACAGAAGGAGATGGCGTTTCAAATCATTTACCTTTTACACCTGTATTAATAAGTCCAGAGTTAAACTCACCAGTTGCAGGAACTGCAGCCAATTTACAATGGACAGCAGATGATGTAGATACTGAAGATACATTAACTTTTGATGTGTATTTAGACATTGTTACACCTCCACTTGCATCAGTAGCAGCAGATCAAGCGGCAGAAAGCCTAAATGTTACTAATTTAACCGCTTCTACAACTTATTACTGGAAAGTAGTAGTAAAAGATGGTGAAGGTGGACAAACAATTGGCCAAATTTGGAATTTTACTACGGATTAA
>NZ_WTAR01000110.1 GCF_013139515.1 Lutibacter sp. | reverse complement strand
CAATTACATCTTTAGTATTAATTGTAGGCTCATAATTTTTAGTTACAACTGTATTTTTGTTTAGCTCCTCTTTATGTTTTTGATATAACTTAGTGTTATCATCAAAAGGATTGTATCCTTTTTTTAATAATTCTAAAATCTTTTTTCTATACGCTGATAAAACAAATAAGCGATCTTCCTTAGTTTTGTATTTATGAACTTCTCCATAAAAGGGTGTAACTCGTTTTAGTTTTCCAGTTTTAGGATCTCGGAAGGAAAAATATACGTACCAGCGCTTTTTTAAATCGCCATTAGCGGTATACATTTTAGGGGTTGAATAATTCTTTTTCACAGTTAAATCGTATGCACAATCGTATGCACTTTCGACTTTAAAGGTAAGGTATTCGTTTAAATTAGACATAAAAAAAACAGTTTAGAAAGCTAAACTGTTCGTTTTGTTGAATTTAAATCTAGTAGCGTGATGCAGAATTGAACTGCAGACCTCCGGGTTATGAATCCGACGCTCTAACCAACTGAGCTACCACGCCATTTATTAAGGCTGCAAATATAAAAAATAAAATAGTTATAGCAACAAATATATTCTTCAATTTTTTAAGAATTTAAATTTTTTTTAAAAAGATAAATTATATATATTGTGCTTTTAATTATAAAATATGTCTACAAAAATTAAATTTGAAATAGAATTCCCTATACATGCTTCACCTCATATGTTGTACCAATATTTTGGCACACCGTCTGGTTTATCAGAATGGTTTGCTGATAATGTAAATTCACGCGGAGAGTTATATACATTTATATGGGATGGATCTGAAGAACAGGCTAAAGTATTACAAGAACGTCCTAATGAAAAAATAAAGTTTAAATGGTTGGAAGATGAAGATGCTAAAACTTTTTTTGAATTTAGAATTGAAGTTGATGAAATAACGAAAGATGTTTCATTAATTGTTACTGATTTTGCTGATGAAGATGAAGTTGAAGAATCTAAAATGTTTTGGGAAAATCAGATTGAAGAATTAAAACACACTATTGGGGCTTAATAAGAATAAGCTTAAACGAGTATTAACCTTGGAGAAATTCAAGGTTTTTTTATGTAAATTTGTTAACTAAATGCAAGAAATGATTAATTTAAACGGAGTGTTTTTTGATAAATCGGCAGAAGTTTTAAATGCTAATAATAGAGTCTTTAAATATGGTGATGCTTTATTTGAAACTATAAAAGTTAAAAATTTAACTGTTTACTTTATTGAAGATCACTATTTTAGATTAATGGCTTCAATGAGGATGCTTAGAATGGAAATTCCAATGAGTTTTACATTAGATTTTTTTAAAAGCGAATTACTGAAAACAGTTCAACAAAATAATTTAGAAAACGCAAGAGCACGATTTACAGTGTATAGGCAAGATGGTGGTTTGTACAAGCCATTAACTAACCAAATTAACTATTTAATTGAAGTTTCACCTTTATTAAATACAGTAGTTAAAGAGCAGTATACAATAGATTTATTTAAAGATTATTATGTATACTCTGGTTTGTTATCAACAATTAAAACAACCAATAAATTAACCAATGTTTTAGCAAGTATTTATGCTTCAGAAAATAATTTTGATAATTGTATTTTAATAAATGAAAACAAACATGTTGTTGAAGCAATTAACGCAAATATTTTTATTGTTAAAGGGAGTATAATTAAAACGCCTCCAATTATAGACGGATGCGTAAAAGGAATTGCAAGAAAAAAAATTATTGAAATAGTTTCAGAAATGAATGCATACACAATTGAAGAGTCAGTGATTTCACCATTTGATATACAAAAAGCTGACGAGGTGTTTATTTCAAATGTTATTATTGGTATTCAACCAATTACATCTTACAAAAAAGCTGTTTATAGTACTAAGGTTTCAAAAGAGTTGACGCTAGAATTTAATAAACTAGTTTAGATTTAAATTTTTGGGTGCATTTGCCCAAATTTGATATTCGCCACCAAAATCTAATAATTGATTTTTCCAAATATCGTCACTTTGTATATTTAGGATATTTGAGTAGTTATTTTCAACCACAATCCAAGTAGATTCTTCTAGTTCATCTTTTAATTGTGTAACTGACCAGCCAGAATAGCCTAAGAAGAAACGAATATCAGTTTGTTTTATAGCATTACTGTTTAATAAATTTGTCAAAACTTCAAAATTGCCACCCCAATAAATACCTTTATCTATTTGAATACTATTAGGAATTAAGTTTGGTAGTTTATGAATAAAGTATAAATTTTCTTGCTCTACAGGGCCACCATTGTAAATTTTGAAATCGCAATTTATATCTTTAATTAAATCATTTAAAATAAATTCAGTTGGTTTATTTATAATAAAACCAATTGTTCCATCTTCATTGTGCTCTGACAAATAAATTACCGACCTATTAAATGATTTATCGTTTAATATAGACGGTTCAGAAACCAGAAGTTTACCTTTTGATGGATTTTGTTTGGTCATTAAATTAAAATTGTATGAATAAATATAGCAAAATTTAGTTATAAAAAAAACTCTCTAAATATTTAGAGAGTTTTTAAATAAGAAATAATTCCTATATACTTAGTTTACAGCATCACTTAATCCAGCACCTGCTTTAAATTTAACAACTTTTTTAGCTGCAATTTGAATAGCTTTTCCAGTTTGAGGGTTTCTACCAGTTCTTGCTGCTCTATCTGAGATAGACCAAGTTCCCCATCCTACTAATGCAACTTTACCACCTCCTTTAAGAGTTTTAGTCACATTGTCTGTTAATGATTCTAATGCTGCTTTTGCTGCTGCTTTTGTGATACCAGCATCAGCTGCCATTGCATCAATTAAATCTGATTTGTTCATAACTTGAATTTTAAATTAATTGGTTAAACATAATTTCGCTAATAATAGCTTAACAAAGTTATACGGAATAAGGGTTTGTGCAAGTTTTAGTGAAAAAAAGTAGCATTTTTGTTAATAAATGATATTAAATGTTAATAACCATGAGGGTATTCATTGAAAAAAAGCTATAAACCCTATGAAATATAGGTTTATTGCATTATTGTATTTTCTAAAAATGTATAGCCATTTAACAAACTTTTACTATCCATTCTTCTTTTTCCAGATAGTTGTAAACTTTCAATTTTTATATAGCCACCATTTACTGCAACTTTAATTTCATTTTTAGTATTTATTAAAGTGCCTGGTTTGTATTGATGATTTTCAATCTCTTTTTGAATATTGTAAATTTTAACTTTTATCACTTCATTATTACTAACTAAAGTTGTCCAAGCTGCTGGATATGGATTTAAACCTCTTATTAAATTGTATATGTTGTTTAAAGAATCATTCCAATTAATTTTGCAAGTATTACTAAATATTTTGGGTGCAGGTTTTTCTTTAATTTCATGTTGCTTAACTGTTTTAACTGTATTTAGTTGTATTTGTTCAACAGTTTTTACAACTAATTTACTACCTAAATGCATAAGTTTATCATGCAATTCACCAACTATTTCAGTATCACTAATTGAAACTTCTTCTTGCAAAATAATGTTTCCTGTGTCAATTTTTTCATCAATAAAAAACGTAGTTACACCCGTTTTGGATTCACCGTTTATAAGTGCCCAATTAATAGGCGCAGCACCTCTGTAGTCTGGTAATAATGATGCGTGTAAATTAAATGTACCATATTTAGGCATTTGCCAAACTACTTTTGGTAACATTCTAAACGCTACAACTATTTGTAAATTGACATTTAAATTTTGTAATTCTTTAATAAAATCTTCACTTTTTAAATTAGTAGGTTGTAAAATAGTTAAATTGTTTTCTAATGCATACTTTTTAACTGCAGATTCCTGTATTTTTCGTCCTCTTCCAGCAGGTTTATCAGGAGCAGTAATTACACCAACTACATTATATGTTGCTTTTACAAGTGCATCTAAAATTGCAACAGCAAAATCTGGCGTTCCCATAAATACAATTCTCAAATCTCTCATTAAAAGTTTCTTTTAAATTTATTTTGCGAAGTTATTGCTATTTTATTTTGTTCTAATAATATTTTTAATGAATTTAATATTTCAGTTTCAGAATAGTTTAAATGTGTACTTATTTCTTGTGAAGACAGTGACTTTTTAGTTAATAAATGAAGAATTTGGTTTAAAACTGTTTCAACTGAATTTTTAGATTGAATTTTAGATTTACAAACATCACAAGTACCACAATTTTTAGTAATAATTTCATTAAAATAGGAGAGTAGCTGAATGTTTCTACAAGTTTTAGTGTTTTGAATATATGATATGGTAGCGTTTAATTTTTCTAATTTCAAATTGTTTTGCTGTTCAATGCTCTTTGAAATACTATTAATGGTATAATTATGATCTCTAGCAACTTGAAATGATAGTTTTGAAGTAGTATTTTTATGTGAATAATTTATAATTCCATTTGAATGTAAATCATTTAAATGTGTAATAATTTCTTTTTTTGATGCGTTTACTTTTTTTGAAAGTGTAAACTCATTAATAATGGTGTAGTGATCAAAAACACCTCCGTAACTTCTTAGTATTAATTGTATTAAATCTTTTTTTGAAGGATGATTATTAATGTAATCAAATACTTTTGTACTGCTTATTAAAAATTTAAGAGTAGATTTTTTAGTGTAGTTCTCATCTAAATTAATGATATTTTCCCGTTCAAGCGTTTTTATAGCATTATATGTTTGTAAAAGTTTTAGTTTATATGTAAAACAAAATTCTTGCAATGAAAAATCAAATAATTGTATTGGTAATTCACCTAGCGCAATGTTAAAATATTGGCATAAATGATTGTAAACAGTTTTAACAAATTTTGTTGAAGCAACATTTAATGAAAATTTAGATGTAGTTTCAAAAACAGTAGATTTATTGGTTAAAATTATTGAATAAGATTGTTTTCCATCTCTACCAGCTCGTCCAGCTTCTTGAATAAAATTTTCTAAACTATTAGGTGTGTTTATGTGAATTACAGTTCTAACATCAGGTTTGTCAATACCCATTCCAAAAGCATTTGTAGCTACCATTATTGGTGTATCATTGCTCATCCAATTATTAAAAGAAGTGTTTTTCTCAATGTTAGATAATCCTCCGTGGTAATAACTGCTTTTAAAATTATTTTTCAATAAAAATGTACAAACTTCCTTTGTTTGTTTTCTGCTATTTGTATAAATAATAACAGACTCATCAATTTTACGTACAATTTGAAGTAATTTCCCATAAATATTTTCGGTAGTTATTACATGGTAATTTAAATTAGTGCGTTGAAACGATTCTTTATAAACTACGGCCTTTTCAAGTTCTAAATTTTGTTGAATATCATTTAAAACTATTTGTGTAGCTGTTGCTGTTAGAGCTATAAAAGTAGCTTTAGCCTGTAACTCTTTTAAAATGTTTAATTGTAGGTAAGAAGGTCTAAAATCGTGTCCCCATTCAGATATACAATGTGCTTCATCAATAGCAACTATTGAAACATTTAATTGTTTAATTTTTTCTTGGATAAACGCAGACTGTAATTTTTCAGGAGAAAGGTATAAAAATTTAACATTTCCAAATTGCAAATTGTCAAATGCCGTTATTGTTTCTTCTTTATTTAACTGTGAAGTTAATGCAATGGCTTTAATATTTTTGCTTTGCAAACTATTTACTTGGTCTTGAATTAATGCAATAAGTGGTGAAATTACAATACAAACTCCATCTGATATTAGTGCAGGTACTTGATAACATAAAGATTTTCCACCACCAGTTGGTAACAATACAACTGTATTTTTTTTAGCTAAAATAGTTTCAATAATTTCCTCTTGCGGGTTCCTAAATTTAGGATAACCCCAATACTTTTTTAATATTTCAAGAGGTGTATTCACTATTTTATATAATTTAAAATAAAATCTGTTCTATCTTCAATAGTACCTGTTGGCACTTCAATAATAGTATAATTTAATTCTTTATAAGTACGTTCTAAATGATTATGTATTGCTAAAGCTTGTTCAAAATTTTCATAACGTTCATTATCAGAAATATAAATTTCTTCCCAAGGTGGCATTAAAAAAATGTAATCATATTTGTATAAGTTACTGGTGTTAATATATTTAGCAGGATAATCTATACTTATATAATTCATGTATGCATGAACATCTGGTATACCTCTATCAAAAAATACAAGTTCATCATTAAACTTTTCAGCTTCAATATATTGATTGATACGACCTTCTAACAATAAATCACTAAACAGTAAAGGTTTTGTTAAAAATAATTGCTCAGTTCCACTTCTACGTGCATTTAAAATAACTTCTCTAGAAATTTCAGTCATGCATCTAAGATTTCTTTTTATCAATTCGTCAATTATGGTAGATTTACCTGTACCGGGTCCTCCTGTAATTACTATTTTTTGTTGCATACTGCAAAAATAATTTATTCATGAATTTATACTGAAAATAATCATGTAATTTTGTTAGTTATATATTAACAATTTTTTTGAGAGTATATTTGCCAACCTTTTTAAAGTGAAAAATGGACAAAAGAGAACAATTTTACAAAAAATTAAAGAAAAAATTAAAGAAAGATACAGTTTTTCCAGCAAAGTATCTTTTTAAATTTATTGTTCCTTCAAATGAAGTTGCAGTAAAACAAGTTGAAGATATTTTTGATTTTACAGGAGCCGTAATTACAAAAACATCTTCAAAAACGGGAAAATATGTAAGTTTATCAGTACTTGTAGTTATGAAAAAAGCTGATGATATTATTTTAAAATACAAGCAAGCTGAAAAAGTAGAAGGCATTATTTCTTTGTGATTCCTTTAACATTGAAATTTTAAAATAAAAAATATCTTGCAGCGTTTTAAAATTGGATTTATAAAACCATTGTTTATTTTTGAAGCAAATTATTATTTATGAAATTTAAGTATTTACTAATTATAGTATTTTTTATTGGTGTTAAAAGTTTTTCGCAAGAAAATAAAAATATATTGTTTACAATTAATAATGAACCTTATTATTCAGAAGAATTTTTAACAATTTACAAAAAAAACTTACAAATAAATACAACTACAAAAACTAATTTTGATGGTTATTTAAAACTTTTTATCAATTATAAATTAAAAGTAAAAGAAGCTAGATTTTTAAGAATTGATACACTGCCTAAGTTTAAAAAAGAATTAAAACAGTATAAAGAAAACCTTATTAAACCTTATTTAAAAGATAATGTAGTTACTGAAAACTTAGTGAAAGAGGCTTATGAACGATTAAAAAAGGAAGTAAATGTAAGTCATATTCTTGTTTTTTTGGAGCCCAATGCTTCACCAAAAGACACGCTAAAAGCTTACAATAAACTAATTAAAGCTAGAAATTTGGTTATTGAAGGTGCTGACTTTACAACAATTGCAAAAAAATATTCAGAAGATACAACGGTTGATAAAGATGGTGGAAACGTAGGCTATTTTACAGCATTACAAATGGTTTATCCGTTTGAAGATGTAGCTTATTCAACTAAAATTGGAGAAGTTTCTATGCCTTTTAAAACAAAGTTTGGATATCATATTTTAAAAGTAAATGACATAAAAGAAACGAAAGGCGAGGTTGAAGTTGCTCATATTATGTTTAAAAATGATAGCTTAACTAATAAGAAAAAAATAGATTCAGTTTATAATTTATTAATAGATAAAAATGTAAACTTTTTTGATTTAGCTACAAAAGTTTCTGAAGACAAAGCAAGTGCTTCTAAAGGTGGTAGAGTTCGGAAATTTGGTACTGGTCAAATGTTGCCAGAGTTTTCAAAAAATGCATTCTCTATTAACAATGAAAATGAAATTTCAAAACCATTTATAACGCAATTTGGTTGGCATATTATTAAATTAATTAAAAAACATCCCGTAGAGAGTTTTGAAAAGTTAAAAGCCAAATTAACCAATGAAATAAATAAAGATACACGCTCAAATTTAATTGGTGAATCGGTTATAAATAAATTATTTAAGCAATATAATGTTATAGTTAGTAAGGAAGCACTCCAGCAATTTAATGTTGAAAACTGGAAAACAAATCCTGAAAATTTCAATAAAAAATTACTGTTAATTAATGGTAAAGAAATTTTTCAAGATAAATTTATAAATTATTTAAAATCAGCTAAATATAAAAATATTATTAGTGCTCTTGAACGTTTTAAAGAAGAAGAAGTAATCACCTATTTTAAAGAACATATAGAATCTACAAATAGTGAATTTGCAAATATGTATAATGAATTTAAAGAAGGCTTATTATTATTTGATTTGTTAGAAACTCAAATTTGGGAAAAAGCAAAAGACAGTGCCAGACTTTCAAATTATTTTAATACAAATAAAGCGTTAAAATATAATACCAAAACTTTTAAAAATATAAAAGGTTCTGTAATTTCAGATTATCAAAATTATTTAGAAGAAGTGTTCACTAGCAAACTTCATGAAAAATATGAGGTTATAATTAACAATTCTGAAAAAAAGAGTTTAAAAAAAATTAAATTATAGATGAAATATAGATACATATGCATAATAGCTATAATTAGTTTACAATCTTGCGACTATTTTACTATTAAAAAAGATAATAAACATCCTGTAGCGCGTGTTAATAATACGTATTTATATAAAGAAGATTTTAAAAATATTTTTACTGAAAACATTGTAAAACAAGATAGTATTTTAATAGCAAACAACTACATTAACAATTGGATTAAGCAACAACTATTATTGTCTAAAGCACATCTTAATTTAGGAAATAAAACAGAAGAATTTGAAGAACTTGTCATAAAATACAGAAAAGATTTATTCATAAATTCATATAAAGAAGCTGTTGTTAAGCAATATTTAAATACTGAAATCACAAAAAAAGATATTGAACAATTTTATAAGGAAAACAGCCAAAACTTTAAATTAAATGAAGAATTAGTAAAGCTTAAATATATTAAAATTGATAAAGAAATTTTAAATAAAAAAGAACTAATTAAATTATTTAATTCAACAAAAAAAGAAGACTTAGACAGCTTAAATTCAAAAGAATTATTTTTGAAATCACACCATTTAAACGATTCAATTTGGGTGAAATATAGCGACCTAATGCTTAAAATTCCAGTTTTAAATGCTGATGATAAAAAACAGTTGTTAAAAAAAGGAAGTTTTATTCAAAAAGAAGATTCATTAAGCTTATATTTGGTGGCTATAAAACAGGTGTTAAAAAGAAATGAAATAGCTCCAGAAAGCTATATTACACCTACAATAAAACAGATGATTTTACATCAGCGTAAATTATTATTAATAAGGAATATTGAAGAAACATTAATTGATGATGCAAATAAAAAACAACAATTTGAAATATACTAACATGAGAAAAAATAGTATTGGATTAATATTTTTACTTTTTTTTATAGGAATAAATGCACAGGACAGCTTAAATGTAAGCACTACTAATTTTAAAAAAATTAAACTTGATGGTGTAGCTGTTGTAGTTGGAAAAAATATAGTTTTAGATTCTGACATTGATAAATTTAAAAAAGAATTGCAGCAACGTGTTGAAGGTAAAATTGATATTACTGATTGCGAAATGCTTGAAGAATTAATGTTGCAAAAATTAATTGCTCATCATGCTGTTGTAGATAGTATTGTTGCTTCTGATGCAGAAGTTAATGGTGAAGTTGAACGTAATGTTGCTTATTTTACACAACAATTAGGAACTATTGAAAAAGTAGTTGAGATGTACGGTTTTAATGATGAGGAAGACTTAAGAAAAGAATTATTTGAAATTCAAAAAGAACAAATTTTAATTCGTTTAGAAAGAGCTAGTATAACTGAAAAAGTTGATGTAACACCAGAAGAAGTAAGAACTTATTTTAAAAACTTAGAAAAAGAGAATAGTTTACCAGAATTTAGTGCTGAAATTGAATTAGCACAAATAGTAAAAATTGTTAAACCATCTGAAAAAGAAGTGAATCGTGTAATTGAAAAGTTAAACGAAATAAAAAAAGAAATTGAAGAAGGGTATAGCTTTAGACTAAAAGCAATTATAAATTCAGATGACCCAGCTGTTTCAGGTAGTGGAGAAGGTTCTGGTGGAAAATATACAATAACACGTGAAAGTGGTTTTATTAAAGAGTTTAAAGAAGTTGCATTTAGTTTAGATGAAGGTGAAATTTCAGAACCATTTGAATCAGGTTTTGGTTACCACGTTATTCAGGTTGAAAAAATTAAAGGTCAAGAACGCGATGTTCGTCATATATTAATTCAACCAAAAATTAGCGATGAAGAATTAAAAGCTTCGAACGTTGAATTAGCAAAAATTCGTGAGCAAATTCTTTCAAAAGAAATTACTTTTGAAGAAGCTGTTTCAAAATATTCTGAAGATAAAGACACAAAAAACAACCAAGGATTAATTTTAAATCCTCAAACTAACGACACTAAATTTAATTTAACTCGTATGGATCCAACCTTATACGGGCGTGTTAGTAATTTAAAAGCAGGAGAAATTACCAGTGTTTTTTACGATGAAATTAGAGGAGCTGAAAAAATGCATAAAATAATTTTACTAAAAAGTAAAGAAGAAGCACACATAGCTAGTTTCACACAAGATTATGAAAAAATTCAAAAGTTAACATTGCAAAAAAAGCAAGAAGAAACAGTTGATAAATGGGCAAAAGATAAAATAAAGGACACTTATATTAAAATTCACAATGAATTTAAAAAATGTGAGTTTAAAAGTAACTGGAAAAAAGATTAATATGTCTGATGTTGCTGCATTAAAAGAGTTGGTTGTAAAACACAAAGCTTTAAAACAAGAAATTGGAAAAGTTATTATTGGTCAGAATGAAGCTGTTGATCATATTTTACTATCAATTTTAAGTGGCGGACATTCTCTTTTAATTGGAGTACCAGGTTTGGCTAAAACATTAATTGTACACACAATTGCTGAAGTATTAGGGTTAGACTTTAAACGAATTCAATTTACGCCAGATTTAATGCCTTCAGATATTTTAGGAAGTGAAATTTTAGATGAAACAAGTCATTTTAAATTTATAAAAGGTCCAATTTTTAGCAATATAATTTTGGCTGATGAGATTAATCGTACACCTCCAAAAACACAAGCAGCATTACTTGAAGCTATGCAAGAACGCACGGTTACAGTTGCAGGACATCATTACAATTTAGAAAAGCCGTTTTTTGTATTAGCTACGCAAAACCCAATTGAACAAGAAGGGACGTATCCTTTACCAGAAGCTCAATTAGATAGATTTATGTTTTCCATAAATTTAGAATATCCTAGTTTTGAAGAAGAAGTTGCAGTTGTAAAAAGTACAACCAATGATGAAAAACCTACAATTAATGCGTTATTATCTGCGAAGGAAATCAATGATTTTCAGCATTTAGTTAGAAGAATTCCTGTAGCTGATAATGTGGTTGAATACGCTGTGAAATTAGTTTCTAAAACTCGCCCAAATTCTGAAAATTCACCTCAAATAGTTAATGATTATATTGATTGGGGAGCTGGGCCACGTGCATCGCAAAATTTAATTTTAGGAGCAAAGGCTAACGCAGCTGTTAAAGGTAAATATTCACCAGATATTGAAGACGTTCAAGCAGTTGCTTATTCAATTTTAAAGCATAGAATTGTTAAAAATTACAAAGCTGAAGCTGAAGGAATTACAGAAAAACAACTAATAGAATCGTTATTTTAGGCTATTTCTTCTTTTTCGAAAAAGCTAAACATATTCCCTCCGTATTTTTTTGAATAACTAAAGTATTTATGGTTTGATAAATCTGTAAGTTTAGAATGTTCAATAATTAATAATCCTTCTTCATTTAATGCATTTTTTTCAAAAACTAAATCTGCTATTTTTTCAAATCGCTCCGTTTCAAAATCATAAGGAGGATCCGCAAAAATTAAATCAAATTTTGCAGTTGTTTTTTCTAAATATTTAAAAACATCACTTTTTATAGTATTTAAATTTAAATCTAATTCTTTTGAAATAGAATTAATATACTTTATACATCCAAAGTTAGCATCAACAGCTGTTATATTTTCTGTACCTCTTGAGGCAAACTCATAAGATATATTTCCGGTGCCAGAAAATAAATCTAATATACTAATATCATTAAAGTAATATGAATTATTAATGATATTAAACAACGCTTCCTTGGCCATATCAGTAGTTGGTCTAACAGGTAAGTTTTTTGGTGCTTGTAATCGTTTACTTTTAAATTTTCCTGAAATTATTCGCATTTAATTATAATGTTGATTTAAAAGTGTGAAGTGGGAGTGAAGTGAAATTTCCTTTTCAAGAATTGGAGAGGAATTCACGGGTTTATAAAATTCAATGTTTCTAATATATTTGTAAAGTATGGTGTACAATTCTAGTTCTTCATTAATTTCGCCTAAAAGAACCATTTTTAACTCTTCTGGGTTTAAATTTAATTGCTCAGCAGTAAAAAGTATGTAATACACAAAATCTTCTTTTGTTTCGAAATTAAATGAATTATATAACTGCAATTTTTTATTTTTCAACACAACAATTTCAAAATTATTTTTTGAAACGTTTACAAAGCAAATTATATCATCTATATTTTTATGCTGATGAATTAGCTGTTCAATAAGAACTGTAGAGGAGTGCTTATAGTTAAAAGAACCGTATTTATCTATTAAAAAATTATTAATATTAACAAATGGTATGTACACATTTACAATATCAGAATTAGGTATTTCATCGTAGCAAATAAAATCGTTTTCAAGAACTTTAATAGAATAGTTTAGATAATTTTTTAGTTGATTTTTATCAAAAAGGGGTTGTGGTACTTGGGTAACTAAATTATTTAAGTGCACAACACTAATAGATTCATATTTTATATGAAGTAATATTTCTTGTTGATACAGTTGTTCAACTAATTCTAAGTGTTTGTATGGTGAATTAGATGTGTTTTGAAATTCATATACCGCAAATACACCTATTTCTTCACGTATTTTATTATAAATACAAAAAGAAAATCCATCCAAACTAAGTTGGATGGATAAATGATTTTCTTGCAGATTTATAAAATCTACGTTGTTATTCGTTATCTTTTTTGTCTGCTTTATCATAAAATGGAGGCCAGTTTCCGTCTTCACTTACTTCGCCTAAAGAACCAACTCTTACATATTCACCTCTAATCTCTTCACCACCAATTGCTTCTTTTTCTTGTTTAATTAAGTTCATATCCATACCTTTTAAAATTAAAGCTTTATCAACTTTTATTTCAAATACTGGTGCAAATAAGCCTTGTATTTTTTCAATTTGACCGACTTCAATTTTAAATTGTTGATCAGTACCAGGAATGGTTAACATATTTTTATAATCTAACCCTGCAAATTGTGTTTTAACATCTTCATATCCAATAGTGTCAACAACTCTTTCTTCAATTTCTTTAGTAATACCACCACCAACATCGATTGTTTTAGGAACGTTTCTTGTTTGTGTTAATGCAAATTGAGCTGTATCAATAAATTGAATTAATCCTTCACCACTTGCTGAATATTTACCAGTAACTTTTTTGTGAGCAATTTCTGCATCACGAAGAATTTTTAAGTTTTTAATTACTGCAGCATATTTAACTTTTTTAGTTTTGTTAAACTGTACAGGCTTTTGAATTTCAAAATTGATGTTATATACTAAAAGTGCTGCTAAAGCAATTAATATAACTGAAACTATCCAATGCAATTTCCTTGGGATAAAATTTACAATAGCGTAAGCTAAAAAACCAGTAACTACAATACCAGCTAATATAATCAAAAATGTTATCATTATGTATTTGTTTTTTTGTGTGTACGCAAATCTACAAATTTTTTTTAATGAGAAAAATTTTTCGGCATAAATCAATTTGTATATTTGAATTTTATTTATAATATGACAAAAACCGCACCAGAATTTTATAAAGAGATTATTGAAAAGTTTCCTTTTGAGCCTACAAGCTCACAAAATATATTACTTGGTAAATTGTCTGATTTTATTTTTGACACCAATAAGGAAGCTCTTTTTTTAATTAAAGGGTACGCTGGAACAGGAAAAACAACAACAATAAGTACTGTTGTTAATAATCTTTGGAAAGCTGGTAGAAAGGCTGTTTTACTAGCGCCTACTGGAAGAGCAGCCAAGGTTATAGCTGGTTA
>NZ_WTAR01000122.1 GCF_013139515.1 Lutibacter sp. | reverse complement strand
ATTCCGGTGACAATACTTTGCTCTAATGCATGTGAAAATGCTCCGTGACCAATATCATGCAATAAAATAGCAATACAAAGTGCATTCGCTTCTTCATCTGAAATTTCAACTCCTTTTAGTTTTAGGTTCCGTACAGCTTTTTGCATTAAATGCATACTTCCAATAGCATGATGAAAACGTGTATGATGTGCTCCTGGATACACTAAATGAGATAAACCCATTTGAGAAATACGTCTTAATCGCTGAAAATAAGGATGATCTATTAAATCACAAATTAAAGTGTTTGGAATAGTAATAAAACCGTAAATTGGATCGTTTAGTATTTTGAGTTTGTTCGTTTTTTTTCCGGTCAAAACAATTATTTTTTTAATAAGTTTAACAAAGATAACAATATGAGTGAGATAAACATTTTATGGGTTGATGATGAAATAGATATTTTAAAACCACACATTCTTTTTTTAGAGAAAAAAGGATACACCGTTTCAACTTGTAATAATGGCGCAGATGCAATTGACATGTGTGATGAACATAATTATGATATTGTGTTTTTAGATGAAAATATGCCTGGTTTAAGTGGTTTGGAAACGTTAACTGAAATAAAAAGTAAGCGAGCAAACTTGCCTATTGTGATGATTACCAAGAGTGAAGAAGAATATATTATGGAAGATGCCATTGGTAATAAAATTGCTGATTATTTAATTAAACCTGTAAATCCACATCAAATATTATTGAGTTTAAAAAAGAATCTTGATCATTCTCGTTTAGTTTCTGAAAAAACCACATCAAACTATCAACAAGAATTTAGAAAAATAGCGATGGATTTGGCGATGGTAAATTCATATGAAGAATGGATTGAAATTTACCAAAAATTGGTGTATTGGGAATTAGAGCTTGAAAACATTAGCGATTCTGGTATGATTGAAATTCTTGAAAGTCAAAAACAGGAAGCTAATTCACTGTTTTTTAAATTTATTAAAAAAAATTACTCAGACTGGATTCATTCTAATAATAATAATAATAATGATGCACCTATTTTATCAAATACCTTATTTAAAAATGTAATTCTTCCTGAAGTAAAAAAATCAAAAGGAACATTACTGGTGGTTGTAGATAATTTGCGCTACGATCAATTCAATATTCTTGAGAAAACAATTACAAAATATTATAAAAAAGAAGAAGAAATTCCTTATTTCAGTATTTTACCTACAGCTACACAATATGCGCGTAATTCAATTTTCTCTGGCTTAATGCCTTTAGAAATGGAACAAAAACATCCAAATTATTGGAAAAATGATACTGATGAAGGTGGAAAAAATTTATATGAAGAAGATTTTTTACAAGCACAATTAAAACGTCTTAGAGTTGATATAAAAGCTGAATATTATAAAATTACCAATCTGAAATCTGGTAAGCAACTTGCTGATAATTTCAATGGTATTAAAGAAAATGATTTAACGGTTATTGTTTATAATTTTGTTGATATGCTTTCACACGCAAAAACTGAAATGGAAGTTATTAAAGAATTAGCTAGTGATGATAAGGCTTACAGGTCTTTATCTAATAGTTGGTTTATGAATTCTCCTTTGCTTGAAATGATTCAAAAAGCACAAAATTTAGGACTTAAACTTATTATAACTACAGATCACGGAACCATAAACGCTAACGTTCCTTCAAAAGTAATTGGTGATAAAAACATAAGTTCAAATTTACGTTACAAGACTGGAAGAAGCCTTTCTTATGAAGATAAGGAAGTATATGCTGTTAAAAATCCTAAAGAAATTGGATTACCATCAATTTCAATAAATAGTTCGTTTATTTTCGCAAAGGAAGATTACTTCTTTGCGTACCCAAATAATTTCAACCATTTTGTAAAGTACTTTAAAAACACCTATCAACATGGTGGCATTTCTTTAGAGGAAATGATAATTCCATGTGCTATATTTGTACCGAAATAATATGATAATAAATATAGTTTACGCTAGCAGTTCTCAGAAAATTTAACTGATAACTGATAACTGATAACTGATAACTGATTTTGTATGATTAAAAATTACTCGCTACACCAATTACCAGAAATTGCGAAGGAAGTGCTACAATTTGCTGAACACAAAGTATTGTTATTTTATGGAGAAATGGGTGTTGGAAAAACAACATTAATTAAAGAACTTGTAAAACAATTAGAAGTTTTAGATACTGTTAGTTCTCCTACTTTTTCTTTAGTGAATGAATATCATACAAAAAATAACGATACAATATTTCACTTTGACTTCTATAGAATTGATAATGAGGAAGAAGCTATGGATATGGGAATTGAAGAATATTTGTATAGTGATAATTGGTGTTTAATTGAATGGCCCAATAAAGTTGAAAATTTACTACCTTTAAACTCAGTAAGTATTACAATTACCACAAACAGCAATCAACAACGAACTATAGAACTTATTAATAATGAGTAAACAAGCTACTTCACCATTTAGCAAACACGAATTACTTCCACAAGAAGAAACTTTAGAAATTAAAAAGCAAAGAGGCGAACTTGTTATTGGAATTCCCAAAGAAACCCATTATCAAGAAAAAAGAGTTTGTTTAACACCCGATGCCGTTGGCGCATTAACAGCACAAGGACATAAATTTGTAATTGAAACTGGAGCAGGAAATGGAGCTAATTTTTCTGATAATGAATACTCTGAAGCTGGTGCTAAAATTTCATACGATGTAAAGGAAGCTTTTGGTTGTCAAATAATTTTAAAAGTTGAACCACCTTCATTGGATGAGATTAAATTAATTAATCCGCAAAGCACATTATTTTCAGCATTACAATTAAAAACTCAAACCAAAAAATATTTTGAAGCACTTGCCAGTAAACGCATAACTGCTATAGCTTTCGATTATATTAGAGATGAACAAGGTATCTATTCTATTGTAAAATCACTAAGTGAGATTGCTGGAACCGCCTCTATTTTAATTGCTTCTGAAATTATGAGTAATGATAATGAAGGAAATGGACTCTTATTAGGAAACATTAGTGGTGTACCACCAAGTGAAGTTGTTATTTTAGGCGCTGGTACTGTTGGTGAATTTGCAGCTCGCTCTGCCATTGGTTTGGGTGCAAACGTAAAAGTATTTGATAATTCTATCACAAAATTAAGATGCTTACAACGTAATTTAGGAAGATCTATTTACACATCAACCATACAACCTAAAACTTTACAAAAAGCTTTAATGCGCTGTGATGTTGCTATTGGAGCTTTAAGAGGTAAATCTCGTTCACCAGTAATTGTTACTGAAGAAATGGTTGAACAAATGAAAGAAGGATCTGTAATTGTTGATGTAAGTATAGATAGAGGCGGTTGTTTTGATACTTCTGAAATAACAAATCATAAAAAACCTACATTTAGAAAACACGGAGTTATACATTATTGTGTTCCAAATATACCATCTAGATATTCTAGAACTGCCTCAGTATCAATAAGTAATATATTTACACCTTATCTATTAAGTATTGCTGAAGAAGGTGGTTTTGAAAATGCTGCCCGTTTAGACAAAAGTTTACAAAAAGGGATGTACTTTTACCACGGAATTTTAACCAATAGAGTTGTAGCAGATTGGTTTAATTTACCATTTAGAGATATTAACTTATTGTTTTTGTAAAATGACTTTTAAACAACGTTTACCTTATTTTTTAGGCGGATTAACCATTGGTATTATTGTAGTTACATTTTTTTTAGGAAAAAAAGAAACCACATTTGATTATGGCCCAAACGCTAGAGTTTTAAAAAATATTAGAATTAAACATAGAGCTTTTTCTTCTGAAGCTTTAATAATTTTAAACTCTAATAGAATTGACACCACTGCAATTTCTCAAATTTTAACAAACGGAGATGTAGATATTAGAAATAAAGTTAAATTAGATTCTTGCTTTTATGAATACAAAATTACAGGCGAAAAGAATTTAAAAGATATTACGTTAACTGTAATAAACTGCGATTCAACTGCCATAATTAAAAATATTACTTTTCAATAGCAATTTCTGAATAGTAATATTCTTTAATTTTTTTGATACTTTTAATAGATTTCTGAAGCCAATTTAGATATAACTCATTTTTTTCTAATTCACTTAATTCCCAATTCACCTCAGATTTTTTAAGTCTATCATTCATATCTTGCAATATAATGGCTGCAGCAACAGAAATATTTAAACTCTCTGTAAAACCAACCATTGGGATTTTTAAATAACCATCTGCATTTTCCATCACATCTTTTGAAAGCCCCTCCTTCTCAACTCCAAAAAAGAAAGCAGATTTTTGTGTAATGTCAAAATCTTGTAAAACACAAGAGTCATTATGTGGTGTTGTTGCAATAATTTTATATCCTTTCTTGCGTAAATCGTCAATACAAGCCAATGTATTGTTAGTATCTTTCTCCTTAAATAGTTTAAAATCCAACCATTTTTGTGCACCTTTTGCTACTTGGTTTGAAGCATAAAACTTGTATTTATTTTGAATTACATGAACATCCTGTATTCCAAAAATTTCGCAACTCCTTACCACAGCACTCGCATTATGCGGTTGGTAAATATCCTCAATAGCTACTGTAAAATGTCGTGTTCTATCATCTAATACTTTCCTAAATAAATTTCTTCTTTTATCAGTAACAAATTGTTCTAAGTATTCAATAAATTTATAATCTACCATTCAAAATTAACTTTGTTCAAATATAAAATTTTACTTTTGAATAAATTACAGATATGAAAAAAATAGTAGTTCTTACTGGGGCTGGTATTAGTGCTGAAAGTGGTATTAAAACTTTTAGAGATGCTGATGGTTTATGGGAAGGCCATGATATTATGGAGGTTGCCTCACCTACTGGTTGGGAACGCAACAAAAATTTAGTACTCGATTTTTACAACAAACGAAGATCACAATTATTAAATGTTCAACCTAATAAAGCTCATAATTTATTGGTTCAACTTGAAAAAAACTATGAAATTACAATTATTACCCAAAATGTAGATGATTTACATGAACGAGCAGGAAGTACTAATGTAGTTCATTTACACGGAGAACTATTAAAAGTAAGAAGCACTAAAAATCAACAACTTATATATGAATGGAGAAAAAACTTAGTTATTGGTGATGTATGTGAAGAAAATCATCAATTAAGGCCACATATTGTTTGGTTTGGAGAAGCTGTACCTCTGTTAGATAAAGCGATAGAAATAACTGCAATGGCTGATATTTTAATAATTATTGGTACTTCAATGCAAGTGTATCCTGCAGCAAGCTTAATAAACTTTATTAAGCCTAATACACCAATCTATTTTATAGATCCAAAACCTTCAATTGAAGAACATAATTATTCAAATTTAAAAATTATAGCTAAAAATGCTTCAGTTGGAGTTCCAATGGTAGTTAAACTATTAATTGAAAAATTGTAGTAAATAGTTCGCCTTTTGAAATATGACTTCCCATTTCAATCAGTTTAAAAAGCTCTAAATTTCTATCAGACTCATATTTTTTTGAAGCTTTAAAATAGTCTATACTATCATCTAACGGATTTTTTAAAAACCAACTAAAATCATCAGTTTTTAAAAAGCTTCTACTTTGATCATTTAACTTAATATAAATTCTAATAATTTCTTTAGAGTTACATTTAAATAAATTAATATCATTATCAGAAATATGTTCTAAAAATTTAGTTTTTGTTAATACATCTTCCCAAACTACATCGCTAAATATATTTAACTCTTCTTCTGCCATTGAAGGGTTTTCTGTTTTAATTTTAGTCCACTCATTTACATCAATTTGCTGTGTAGCTAAAAATTTAGAAAACTCATTACTTAATTCCGAAAATTGTTCTTTAGTTAATTGTCTGTATTTCATTTTAATTGTAATAAAAAAAACCGCCCAGATTGGGCGGTTTAATATAATAATTTTCAAATTATTTAAAATGTATAACGCAATCCAAATTGTGCTTGCCATCTAGATAACAAACTAGAATCATAAACATATGTAGATTTTAAATTTTCACTAAATGTGTATGTAGGAATTCCATTTCCATCAACTGAAACACCAATAGGTTGAACAGCATCTGGTTGTTGAACCAACCCCCAATTAGAATTAATCATATTTCCAAAATTTAAAATATCAATTGTAAACTGTAAAGAATTTGTATCTGATAATTTTAATTCTTGAATAAACTTCACATCCAATTTACCTCTCCAAGGAGCTAAAGCACCATAACGTTCAGCATATCCACCTCTGTTATCGCTTAAGTAATCATCTTGTTGAATAAATTGTTCAAAAGCTTCAGCTTGTCCAGCTCCTGAAAATTGCATTGAACCAATTTCAGTAGCTGTAGGAATATAAATTAAATCATTTAAGTTAGAACCATCTCCATTAATATCACCAGCATAGGTATAATTAAATCTTCCTCCTTGAGCATATTCATAGAATGTAGAAATTGTAGTTTCCCATTTGTTATTAGCTTCATATTTCCAAGTTTTAGAGGTAACCATAATAAATCTATGAGTATCTCCATATTTTGAATATGCTAACTGAGCATTATTTACATTCCCTAAAGATGGGTTGAATGCAAAAGCATCTCCTGTAATTTCAGCTTCAATTGAGTTAACATCCTTAGAGTTTAAGTAGTTATAAGCTCCCATTACATACAATCCATTTTCAAAAGTTCTTTGTGCTTTAAATGAAGCATTAAAAGTTCTTCCTTTATCAGAATTTGTAAATACATATGCATTATTTCCTAAATCAGCACTTGTATAAACAGGTCTATTATCAACACCTTGTAAACTTCCAGTTGGTAAACCTAATCCCCAGTTTTGAACGTGTGCACCATTAATATCTTTTGTGTAAGATAAATCTGTAGTTAAAATTGTACCGTTTTCTAATTTGTAATCTAATCCTAAACTATTTCTCCATACTTGTGGAAATTTAAAATCTGGATCAACAACTTGGTAAAACCATACATTTGGATTTCCAATTTGGTTTCCTAACCATACAAATGGAAAACGTCCAGTAAATAAACCTGTTCCTCCTCTTACTTGTAGTGTTTTATCTCCTTTAGCATCCCAATTAAATCCAAACCTTGGAGAAATTAAGAAATCATTGTTTGGCATTTTTGTTGAATCAAAAAATACGGTTTCTCCTGTTGAAGGATCAATATAAGGCACATCTGGCGCATAAAAATTACCAGGAAAATCAATTACATCTTGTGCTTTTTTATTTGAATCAAAGAATAATGGCTTATCAAAACGAACACCATAAGAAACTTTAAAGTTATCATTTACATTCCATTCATCTTGCATATAAACAGCTAATTGACCAACATTTGTTTCAGCTAAAGCCCAAGAATCATTTGCATTATTGTTGTCAAAAATATTTTGAGCATTTGTCATTGCGTCAGCTAATAAGCCATTTGCAATTCCATTACGGAATCCATCCATATCTGCAAAATCACCAAAGAAAGCACCTACATAACCTCTACTATCACCTAAGCCATAAGCTCCTAAGTTAAATGAGTTGTCAAATTGAAATTTTTCAAATGAAAACCCAATTGTGTAGTTATGGTTTCCTTTACTAATATTTAAGTTATTTGTTAACTGAAATACTTTTTGATCTAATTTATTATTAATAGAAAAAGGTTCGTGACCTGCAACTATATAATTTGCTCCACTTCCATCTTGAATTCTAAAAGCTGGCATTGGAGCAGATTTTGGAGATCTAAAATCATCAAAGTGAGTATATCCAACTTGTAATTTATTAGTTACATTATCAGCCAATGTAGAGTTTAATTCTACTAAAACTGATTTTAGTTTGTTATTGATTTGGTATCCTGAATTTTCAAATTGTAGCATCTGAGAGCTTGGACCTCTAAATCCTAGCGCTGTTGGATGTGCAGGTAAATCTCTTGAAGCATTTAAAAAATTATAAACAAAAGACATACGGTTATTTTCATTAATATTCCAGTCTAACTTTATAATACCTTTTGTACTATTAGAATTGTGTGTAAACCCTTGATATGCACCTGTATCATAACCAATTCCTGCTAAAGCAGCTTGTACTTCTTGCAAGTCAGTTTCTAACACTCTTGATTCATTAATTGCAGTATTCGAATCTCCATTATTAGGTAACCAATTTTGGCCTAAATCAGATCTTCTATCTTCTTCATAGTTTACAAAAAGGAATAATTTATCTTTTATAATTGGAGCTCCAATACTAAAACCAATTTGTGTTTGCTCTAATTTTGGCACAGAAATATTTTCACCTTTAATTTTATCTCCAGTTAAATCTTGATTTCTAAAAAATCCATAAACAGTTCCTGTAACTTTATTAGTACCACTTTTAGTAACAGCGTTTACAGAGGCACCTGTAAAACCAGACATAGTTACATCATAAGGAGCGGTTGCAACAGAAATTTGCTCAATAGCATCTAAAGATACTGGTTGCGCTCCTGTTTGACCTCCAGGTGTAGCAGCATCTAATCCAAATGGGTTGTTAAAGATAGAACCATCTAACGTAAAGTTGTTAAATTGATCATTTCTACCTCCAAAAGAACCTCCAGAAGCTGATGGCTCTAAACGTGTAAAATCTGAAGCAGATCTTGAAATTGTTGGTAATTTTGTTAATTCTCTTTTACCAACGCTTGTTTCAGCACCTGTTCTACTATTATTAAAAGTAGCACTTTTACTACCAGTAATAACAACTTCATTTAATTGTTCGCTTTCAGCAACCATTTGTACATCAATATCTAATGCACTACCTAAATTTAAATATACATCCGTATATTCAATGGTTCTAAAACCAACATAACTAATTGTAATTGTGTAAGGCCCACCAACACGTAAGTTTGATAATGTGTACCTTCCGCTTTCTAATGTCATTGCTCCAGCAACTGTACCTGTTGGTATGTGCTTTGCAACAACATTTGCACCATACAAACCTGCAGATGTGTCGTCACTTACTAAACCTTGAATTTTTGAAGTTGTAACTTGAGAAAAACCAGTAACAACATAAAATACAACGATAAGTAATGAAAATAGTAATTGTTTCTTCATTTTGAATTAATATTAAATTAAGATTTGTTAATTTGAGAACAAATATAAACAAAAAAAGCTCACTATTATAGTGAGCTTTTAGCTAGTTTATTAACTATATGTTGTTAATTACTTTGTTCTGCAATTATTTCAATTGGTAATTCTACAATTACAGCTCTGTGCAATCTAATTGTAGCATTATATTTACCAAGTCTTTTAATGTTTCCACCTTCAACTTTAATGAACTTTTTATCAATTTCATGTCCTGCAGCAGCTAAATTTTCTGCAACGTTACCATTGTTTATTGAGCCAAATAATTTAGAACCATCGCCTGTTTTAGCAATAATTTTAATTTCTAACTCTTTAATTGCATCTGCAATTTTAGTAGCATCTTTTATTAGTTTTTCCTCTTTAAAAGCACGTTGCTTTAAAGTTTCTGCTAATACTTTTCTTGCTGAAGTAGTTGCTAATACTGCAACCCCTTGAGGAATTAAATGATTACGTCCATAACCATTCTTTACAGCTACAATATCATCTTTAAAACCTAAGTTTTCAACGTCTTGTTTTAATATAATTTCCATAATTCCT
>NZ_WTAR01000048.1 GCF_013139515.1 Lutibacter sp. | reverse complement strand
GCATCATAATTGCTTTCTTCTCATCAACCCTGCCATCAGTTAGTAAGTCCATTGCAATTTTTACCATTGCAGCAGCAGTACGTTTACCGTTACGAGTTTGTAGCATCCAAAGTTTACCATCTTGAATTGTGAACTCTAAATCTTGCATATCATTATAATGTCTGTCAAGGATGTCTTGAGTTTCATCTAATTCTTTATAAATAACCGGCATTAATTCTTCTAATGAAGGAAATTTAGTTTTTCTATCTTCTTCAGAAACACCAGCTAAAACAGCCCATCTTTTTGAACCTTCTAATGTAATTTGTTGAGGAGTTCTAACACCTGCAACAACATCTTCACCTTGTGCATTAATTAAGTACTCACCGTTAAAAATATTTTCACCAGTTGCAGCATCTCTTGTAAATGCAACACCTGTTCCCGAGTTATCACCCATATTACCATAAACCATTGCTTGAACGTTTACAGCAGTTCCCCATTCTTCTGGGTAACCATGCATATTTCTGTAGTATGCAGCTCTTGGGTTCATCCAGCTATCAAATACAGCTGTAACACTTCCCCAAAGTTGTTCCCAAGGATCTTCTGGAAAAGGTTCACCTGTTTGTTTAGTACAAGCAGCTTTAAAATCGGCTACCATTTTAATTAAATCTTCAACATCTAAATCAGTATCTAATTCAACACCTTTTGCGTCTTTTATTTTTTCTATAATTTCTTCGAATGGATCGTGGTCTTCTTTTGATAAAGCACCAACACCTAAAACAACACCACCAAACATTTGTACAAAACGACGGTAAGAATCCCAAGCAAATCTTGCGTTTCCTGTTTTAGCTATTAAACCTTTAACAGAGTTATCATTCATTCCAAGGTTTAATACTGTGTCCATCATTCCTGGCATAGAAACTCTTGCTCCAGAACGAACTGAAAGCAAACAAGGGTTTTCATTGCTTCCAAATTTAGTACCCATTAGGTTTTCTACATTTGCAACAGCAGCTTCAACTTCTGTTTTTAATAATGCAACAACTGCATCTTTACCTAATTTATTATATTCTGTACAAGTATCAGTAGTAATTGTAAATCCTGGAGGAACAGGTACGCCTATTAAACACATTTCTGCAAGGTTGGCACCTTTACCTCCTAAAAGGTTTTTCATTGTGCTATTTCCATCTGCAGTCTTACCTCCAAATTTGTATACTCTTGTTTTTACTTCCGTCATAATTATACTTTTATTTATTATGTTATTTTTTAATTTAATCAAGGTCACAAATTTACAGATTTTCTTACAAATTCGTATGATTTATATCATTGATTTTTAGCGCGAAAACGTTATAGTTATAAATATTTTAGATTATTTAATGCTTAAAAAGTGGGTATCTTTAATTAAATCAATTTATTTAACTATTTATAGGAATTTAAAACTCTATATTCAATAGTTCTCCAGTAAGTTGTAATAATTTTAATTCAGCGTTTTTCGCATCGTATTTTGCTTGATTTAGATTTGATTGTGCGTTTAATAAATTGATTTGCGCTTGTCTAAATTCAATCGTTGTAATTTGTCCTAATTTGAATTGTTCTTCGGTTCTTGAAAAATTTCGTTTATTAGTTTCAACATTTTTTTCTTCAGCTGTTAAAATGAATAAAGCATTGTTGTAAATTTCTAGAGCGTTTGCAATTGTTCGTTCTAATTCATTTTCTACTTGGTCTTTTTGAACTTGTAAATTATCAGCAACTATTTTAGCATTTTGAACTCTGGTTTTAGTGCTTCCACCATCAAATAAATTCCAATTTAAGCTAATGCCTGCATTTATACCTTTTGATAATTGTTCAGCAAATGTAAACGTTGCATCATTATCGGATTTATTAAAGCCGTACGAGCTATTTAAACTTAGGCTAGGGTATAAGTTAGCTTTGTTAATTTTTATATCAAAATTGCTTAACTCAATATTTTTACTAACTTTTTGCATTTCAATGTTGTAACTTTTTGCTTTCTCTAATAAACTTTTGTAGTTGAAAGTTAAGTTGAATTCAACAGCTGTATCAACTGTAAAATTTATAGTTACGGTTCTTCCAAGTAATAAATTTAAATCGCGTTTTGCATTTGCTAATAATCGTTGCGTATTTATATATTTAATGCTATCGTTATTAACATCAACTTCAGCATTTAACAGTTGAAGCTTGGTGCTTTGTCCATAATCAAAACTATACTTAGCACGTTCAAATCGTTGTTTTGAGATGTTTAATGATTCTAAAATATTAAGATTGTTCTCCGTTAATTGAGCTACTTGATAATAAATACTAAAAATTTGTAAAATAGAATTCTCTATAATTGTTTCTGCTTCAAGTCCAGATAAATTATGTGTTTCTTTTAACTTTTTATAGTTGTAACTTCTTCCAAAACCATCAAAAAGTGTATAATTTAAACCAAGAGAGGCGTTATACAGTTTAGACTCAGCATTATTTAGTTCAGATTCTACACCTGCTTGTGATGTAAACTCTGTAGTAGCATTATTGTAAGCTGCACCTGCATTTACAGCTATTTTAGGTAAGTAGCCGCTATTGTAAATACTTGCATTATTTACAGCTATTTTCACCTTGTTTTTGGCAATTTTAATACTGTAATTATTTTCTAGCGCTAAATTTATTGCATCGTTTTTACTTAATTTTTCCTGAGAAAAACTTGCAGTGTAGATTAGTAAAAATAGTAAGCTTAAAATATTAATGTTCTTCATCACTTTCACTTTTTAATTCAATAATTGCTCTTTCAACTTCTTCTTTTGTTACTTCTTTACCAGTTATTAGCCATTTAAAAAATACTTTGATTGAGTTTGAAAGCGATAATAATAATGGTAGCATAACTAAGGTTAAAACTGTAGCTATACCAATTCCGTAAGAAATAGATACAGCCATTGGTTGTAAAAATTGGGCTTGTCTACTTTTTTCCATGAGTAAAGGCGCTAAACCAGCAATAGTTGTTAATGATGTTAATACAATTGCTCTAAACCTTGATATTGCTGCCTGTGTTAAGGCTTCATCATATTTTAACCCTTGTTTTAAGTAGCCGTTAAATTTCTCAATAAGCACAAGCCCATCGTTTACCATAATTCCAATTAGTGCTATAATTCCAAGCCAAGAAAGAATATTTATAGGGAAATTATGAATCCAATGTCCCCAAATAACACCAATTAAACTAAAAGGTATCATTAATAATAGGAGTAAAGGCTGGTCATAAGATCTAAATGTAAAGGCAATTACCATATAAATAAGTGCTAAAACTATTAAGCCAACTTTTAAAGCTGAATCTGTAGTTTTTTTCATCTCTCTATTTTGGCCTTCATACGCTGCTGTAACAGTAGGGTATTTTGATGTGATTTCAGGTATTACATTAGCTTTAAGGTCATCTAAAATATCTGTAGCGCTCTCTTTTGGAGAACTCATATCGGCAGTAATTTGAATTTCACGTTTACTACTTAAATGATTGATAACAACATCTCCACGTTGAATTTGATAAGTAGCAATTTCAGAAAAAGGAACATTTTCATTTGAAGGTGTTGTAATCCACATATCATCTAAATTTTTTATAGATGATCTATCTTCTTTTTTATAACGAACCCAAACTTTAATTTCGTCTTGTCCTCTTTGAAAACGTTGCGTTTGTAAACCGAAAAAACCTGAGCGAACTTGGTTCATAACAGTTTGTAAATTTAAACCCAATAAATAAGCGTTGTCTTTTAACTTAATTTGAATTTCTTTAATACCTGCAGGGTCATTATCTGAAATATCTTTTAACTCTGGTTTACTTGCTAAGATTTCTTTTAATTCTAATTTTGCTGCTTTTAACTCTTTAATATTATTACCTAATAATGAAACAGCAACTGGACTTCCACCAAAATTTCCTCCAGAACCGAAAGTTAAGCTTTCAATACCATGTATTTTACCAACTTTATCTCTAATAGCATTGGTAATTTCAGGTGAAGAAAAATCTCTTGCTTCTCCAGGTAGTAAGTTTACGGTTAAATTTCCGTTTGAAGTACCAGGTCCTATACGTTTAATTATATTTTCTACTACTGAGATATTACCTGTTTGGTTTTTTGTGTATTCTTCATTTACTTGCCACGCAACATTTTCAATTTCTGAAATAATAGAGTCAGTTATCATTTCATTTGTTCCCTGAAGCATTTTTAAGTTAATAGATATTCTATCACTTGCTATAGAAGGAAAAAATGAAGTTTTAACAATCCCACCACCCAATGCTCCAATACTTGCAATTAGTAGCGCTATAGGAATAGCAAATCCTAGCAATTTATGTTTAAAAAAGAATCTTAGATAAGGCGCAAACCAATTATCTCTAACATAAAAGAGTACTTTCTCAGCTCCTTGATTTACATTAAAAAAGAAGGTGTTTAATTTATTTCTTTTTTTAGTTTTTCGTTCTAATGCTTTTGAATGCGCAATATGGGCAGGTAAAATTATAAGTGCTTCAATAAGTGAAACAAGTAATGTAAGTATAACAACTAATGATACTTCACTAAAAAAGTTACCAATTCTACCGTCTAAAAAGAAGAAGGTAGAAAATGCAATAATTGTGGTAAGTATTGCTGAAACAATTGGAGGAATTACTTCTAAAGTTCCATCTATAGCTGCTCTAATAGGTGTTTTTCCTTTTTCGTAATGGTGATAAATATTTTCTCCAATTACAATTCCGTCATCTACTAAAATACCAATTACGATAATCATACCAAATAAAGAAAGTACATTTATGGTAATTCCTAATTGAGCTGCAAAAATAAACATACCAAAGAATGCTACAGGAATACCAAATGCAACCCAAATTGCCAAACGAACATTCAAAAATAACGCTAAGAAAAACAATACCAATAAAACACCCATTCCAGCATTTTTTATCAATAATTCTGTACGTTGGTTTAATGCAACAGAATTATCACTTGAAATAGCGATTTGAACATTATCTTGTTGTTGATTGAAATTTTGAATATAATCTTTAACACTATCTGCTGATGAAATTAGATCTTCACTAATAGTATTATTAATAGTAATATTTATTGATTTCTTCCCATTAAAATAGATTCTATCTGGGTTTTCAGACCAAGTGTCAGAAACATCTGCAATGTCACTAAGTCTAATAATATGTCCACTAGCATCAGCTCTTACAATTAAATTTAGAAGTTCATTACCATAGTAATTTCTATTTCTAGCTCTAATTAGGTAATCTTCATTATTAGTTTTAATATTTCCACCAGAAATTAGCAAATTGGTTTTGCTAACGGCATTTGCAACTTCAGTAAAAGATAAATTATAAGCTCTTAAATCATTTTCACGAACTGCAATTTCAATTTCCTGGTCAGGAAAACCTGAAAGTATTACTTGTGATATTCCATCAATATTTCTTAAATCATTTTCTACTTTTCTCGCGTATTGTTTTAGGGTTGCTAAAGGAACATCATCACCACTAATTGTAAAACTAATGGTAGGTCTCATAGTTTCAATTTTAGCAATTATTGGAGGTTCCATACCTGAAGGAAATGATGGTACTCTATCTACTGCGTTTTTAACATCAGCTAAAACAACATCAATACTTTTACCTGTTAAAGTTTCTATATTAATAGTTGCTGAATTTTCTCTTGAAACCGATGTAACACGATCTATACCTACTATTCCTTTTAAATTGTCTTCAATTTTAAGTACAATTCCTTCTTCCATTTCTTCTGGAGAAGCTCCTGGATAAACTAAATTCACCGAAATGTTTTGAGATTCAGTTAAGGGAAAATAGGATGATCTCATGGATAAAGCTCCAACCAATCCAAATGCGAAAAAAGCAAGTACAAATATATTTACAGCAACAGGAAATTTTATAAAATAAGATATTAATTTCTCCATTATTGTTTGTTGTTTTCAGTTGAAACCTTAACTAACATTCCTGAATGTGATCCTGGAACTGGTTTTGATAATAATATAGTACCATCAGCTAATCCTTTAACAACAACGGTGTTTTCACTTTCAAAAACTGGATTTATGGTTACTAAATCTAAAATTGAATCTTTTACAATATATAATTTTGAATTATCTATAAGCAAGTTTCTTGAAACTTCATAAGCATTTTCTTCAGCTTTGGCTTGTAGTGCAACTTCAACATATTGACCTTCTTTTAAATCTTTACCACTAACTTGAATAAAAGCCTTAATAGTTTGTGTTGAAGCATCAACCTTTCCATTTATTCTAATTACTTTACCTAGCCAAGTATTTGTTTTTTCTAAGTTATGTACTTTAACTTGTTTCCCTATTTGTAATAAATCTCTATATTCAGATTTCACTGAAACACCAATTTCATAAACAGATGGGTTTATAAATTCTCCTAATTTTTGCCCAACTCTAATTAATGTGCCAGGATTTACTAAAGATTCAGTTAGTATTCCACTAAAAGGAGCTCTTAAATTATATTTATTTAATTTAACTTCTAAATTTTTAACATTGTAGTAAGCCGTATTTATACCACGACCAGAAATAAAGAATTTTTCTTTTTCTGAAGAAAATTCAGGTAATTTTTGAAGTGCATTTTGAGTATCAAAACTTTGAAGATAAGTTAGCCATTTTGTATATTCAGAAGTGTAATCTAACCTAATATCTGGCATAATAGCTGTAATAACATTAAATAAGTTACTTTTTTGAGCTTGCAAATTTGCATAAAACTCATCGCTATTAATTTTAATAATAGTTTCTCCTTTAGTATAAGACGTACCTTGTTTAAATTCTTTTGAAGTTGTTTCTAAAACACCTTGTACTTCTGAAAAAATTTCAATTTTGTTTTTAGCAACCAAATTACCATTTGTTGTAATAACTAAAGGAATTGATGTGTTACTTACAGTTTCAGTAAATACAGTTTTTACAATCTTTTCAGTTTTAGGTTTTGGTTTCTTTTTGTTGTTAATTAAATATTTAGCTAAAAATATTGAGCCACCTACAAGGATTATTGATAAGACTATTATTATAATTTTTCTCATTGTTTTTTATTTGGTTAGTTATACAACTATATAGTGTTATTTTTTAAATTAGTTTGAATTTTGGTCATTACATTTATAAAAATTTCTTTCTCATTTTCTGAAATTCCATTTTGAAATGTCTCAATGCAATTAAGCATTATAGGCTTCATTTTTAGAAATAATTGTTTTCCAGCTTTAGTGATATGAATTAAATTTTTACGAGAATCTTTTTTTGAAGGTATTCTGGCTACTAAGTTATTTTTCTCCATAACATTTATAAGTCTTGTTAGTGAAGCTTTGTTGCGCTCAGTAATAAAGGCAAGTTCATTTTGAATAATACCATCATTATCTTCGTGTAGTATTTTTAAAACAATAAATTGTTCTTTGGTAACCTGTATGTTGTTTTTTTGAAAAACATCAGAAATGTAGAAGTTCATCATTTTACAAGTGCTACCAATCCAAGGAGCAAGTGTATTATTAAAATCTAAGCTATCGCTATGAATTTCCATGTAATTAATTTGTGGCGAATATACAAATTGTTATTTATTAGTTGTGTATGCAACTATGTTAATTTTTTTTATAAATTAGCAAAAAAAAAGAGGCTGATGTTTTTATCAGTCTCTTTTTTTAAAAGTAAAATTTAATTAACTTTTGGTGGGATCAAAGTATTTCTGTTATGGGGTTTTCATTTTAATATACATCAACTTCACTGCATTGTCTTTGGGGTTGATTACAATTTAGGATCAAATTTTATAAATTCCTTAAACAAATGTAAATATTTTTTTTGAATAAACAATATAAAATAACCGTTTATTATAAAAAAGTAACCGTTTATGAATTGAAAAGTGCTTTTTGTGGGTTTTTTATTTGTGGATTTAAGTAATTAAAGAGGTTTTAAAAATTAGTATATTTGCTTTTATATTATAGAAAATTTATTTTATGAAATTAGATATTTTGGCTATTGGTGCACATCCTGATGATGTTGAATTAGGTTGTGGAGCTACAATTGCAAAAGAAATTTCTTTAGGAAAAAAAGTTGGTATTTTAGATTTAACAAGGGGAGAGTTGGGAACTAGAGGTTCTGCTAAAATTAGAGATGCTGAAGCTAAAAGTGCTGCTGAAATTTTGGGAGTTGCGGTTAGAGAAAATTTGGCTTTTGCTGATGGTTTTTTTCTTAATGATAAAGAGCACCAACTTGAGATTATTAAAATGATTAGAAAGTACAAACCAACTATAGTTTTATGTAATGCGGTTGATGATAGGCATATAGATCACCCGAAAGGAAGTAATTTAACATCAGATGCTTGTTTTTTATCTGGGTTAGCGAAAGTAATGACAAATATAAATGGCGAAATTCAAGAAGCTTGGAGGCCAAAACAAGTTTACCATTATATACAATGGAAAAATTTAGAGCCCGATTTTGTTGTTGATGTTACTGGTTTTGTTAATGTAAAAGTGAAAGCTGTACAGGCATATGGTTCGCAATTCTATAATCCGAATAGTAAAGAACCAAGTTCGCCAATTTCTAGTAAAAACTTTTTAGAAAGTATTACATATAGAGCTCAGGATTTAGGTAGATTGATTGGAGTTGAATATGCAGAAGGCTTCACAACAGAGCGTTACGTGGCAATAAAATCTTTAGATAATTTAATTTAAAAAATGTTTGTAATAAAACAGAAATGTTTTACATTTGCATCCGCAATATGGTGGTTGTAGCTCAGTTGGTTAGAGCATCGGTTTGTGGTACCGAGGGTCGCCGGTTCGAATCCGGTCTTCCACCCAAAATTAAAGGTCTGAATTTTTCAGACCTTTTTTTGTATACCTCTTTTAGATTAAATGATGTTGCGTTAGGGATTGAACGGTTTGTTTGAGCTCTTTTATAGTTTTTTTGCTATAAAAAGCGAGTAGTGAAAGCCCGGCCCGTAGGGAAACGCCCAGAAATTAAGTAAGCTTATCTTCTAAATAAGGTGCTGTATAAGATTTTTTATTTTTTATAAGTTCTTCAGGTGTGCCTTGAAAAATTAGATCACCGCCTAGTTTACCACCTTCTTTTCCTAAATCTATAATATAATCTGCACATTTAATTAATTCAATATTATGTTCAATAACAATAATTGAATGTCCGTTTTTAATTAATGCATTAAATGAATCTAATAATTTTTTTATATCATGAAAGTGTAAACCTGTTGTTGGTTCATCAAAAATAAATAACGATTTATTTTGGCGAGTTCCTTTTACTAAAAATGAAGCCAGTTTAATACGTTGTGCTTCACCGCCTGACAATGTAGATGATGATTGACCCAAAGTTACATAGCCTAAACCAACATCTTGCAAAGGTTGTAGTTTTTTTACAATCTTAGTTTCATTGTATTTTGTAAAAAATGAAATAGCGTCATCTATAGTACTATTTAAAATATCGTTTATAGATTTGCTGTAGAATTTAACTTCTAAAACTTCTTTTTTAAACCGTTTACCTTTACAAGTTTCACATTCTAAATGCACATCGGCCATAAATTGCATTTCTATAGTAACTTCTCCTTCGCCTTTACAAACTTCACATCTTCCTCCTTCAACATTAAATGAAAAATGTTTTGGTTGGTAGTTTCTTATTTTAGATAATTTTTCTGAAGCAAATAATGCTCTAATATCATCATAAGCTTTAATATACGTAACTGGATTTGATCTGCTTGAGCGACCAATTGGGTTTTGATTGATAAATTCTATATGTTCAATTGCTGAAATATTGCCTTTTATTTCAGTAAATTGCCCAACTTTTTCTCCGTAACCACTTATCTTTTTTTGAATTGCTGGATACAAAATTTTACTAACCAACGTGCTTTTTCCACTTCCTGAAACACCTGTGACAACGGTTAAACTGTTTAAAGGAAAAGTAGCATTTATGTTTTTTAAATTATGTTCTCTTGCGCCAATTATTTCAATTTTATTTTTTGAAATTCTTCTTTTTTTAGGAACTTGAATAGTTAGTTTATTATTTAAATACTTGGCTGTTAATGAGTCAGATTTTAAAATTTCTTTAAAACTTCCTTCGGCAACAATTTCGCCACCAAAAGTACCAGCTTCAGGACCAATATCAAAAATCATATCGGCTGCTTTCATAATATCTTCATCGTGTTCAACTACAATAACGGTGTTTCCTAAATCGCGTAAATCTTTTAATACTTTTATTAAGCGCTCTGTATCTTTTGGATGTAATCCAATACTAGGTTCATCTAAAATATACATGGAACCAACTAAACTGCTTCCTAAAGAAGTTGCAAGGTTAATTCGTTGACTTTCACCACCTGATAGTGTATTTGAAGTTCTGTTTAATGTTAAGTAGCTTAAACCAACATCATTTAAAAATTGTAATCTATTGTTAATTTCAACTAGTAAACGTTTTGCAATATGTTGTTGATTTGGGTTTAATTTTAGGGTTTTAAAAAATTGGATTAATTCATTTAAAGGTAAATCAACCAATTCACTAATATTTTTATTATTTATTTTAATATTATTGGTTTCTTCACGTAATCGTTTGCCGTTGCAACTGTTACATTTGGTTTTTCCGCGATAGCGAGAAAGCATAACTCTATATTGAATTTTATAGCTTTTGGTTTCTAAATGTTTAAAGAAAGAATGTAGGCCTTCAAATGTTTTATTTCCATTCCAAACCAACTCTTTTTGTGTTGAAGTAAGCTCAAACCAAGGTTTATGAATTGGGATATCAAATTTGTAAGCGTTATTGATGAGGTTATTTTTAAACTCTAAAAATGAATCTGATTTCCAAGGTAAAATAGCATCTTCAAAAATAGATAATGAAGTGTTTGGAATCACCAAATCTTTATCAATTCCAATTACATTTCCGTAACCTTCGCAAGTTGGGCAGGCACCATATGGATTGTTAAAACTAAATAAATGTGTGTTTGGTTCTAAAAATGAAATGCCATCTAACTCAAATTTATTGTTAAATGGTGTTTGGTTATTAGTTTTTATATTTTCAATAATACATTCTCCTTTTCCTTCAAAAAAAGCTGTTTGTATAGCATCTCCTAAGCGATTATAAAAATCTTCATCATTTTTAACCACAACTCTATCTATAACAAGGTAGAAATCATGTTCAATTTCGGTGGTAATTTCTTCAATTCTAAGAACTTCATTTTTATACTTAATTCTAGCATATCCTTGTTGCGCTAAAATTTTTAACGTTTGTAAAACGCTTCTTTCTTTAGGAATATGGACAGGGGAAAGTAACAGTAATTTTGTGTTTAACTCTAAAGTTTTTATATGAGTTAGAACCTCAGTTACAGTTTGTTTTTTTACTTCATTACCAGAAATAGGAGAGAAGGTTATTCCAATTCTGGCAAATAATAATTTTAAATAATCGTAAATTTCTGTTGAAGTTCCAACAGTTGACCGAGGATTTACAGAGTTTACTTTTTGTTCAATAGCAATGGCAGGAGCAATACCTTTTATATAATCTACCTTTGGTTTGTTTAACCTTCCTAAAAACTGACGAGCATACGATGATAAACTTTCAACATATCTGCGTTGTCCTTCTGCAAATAAAGTATCAAAAGCTAAACTAGATTTTCCTGAACCAGAAAGCCCAGTAATAACTACTAATTTATTTCTAGGAATAGCAACATTAATATTTTTTAAATTATGAAGTTTTGCTCCTTTAATAAGAATGTTTTCTTTTGGATTTAATGCGGCTATATTTTTAGTCATTATTGATTAAAAAAGTGAATAACTGCAAATGTAATGACAAAAAATGAAAAATTTAATAGGACTTATAGTAATAAGTTGAAAAATAGTAAGCTAAAAGTTAAATAAATGAATTTTTCAAGTAAATTGTTTCGTTAAAATTTGTAATTCTAAGAAAAAAAACTCATATTTGACATTCATTAAACCCAAATTACGCCTATACTACACAATTACTTTTTATAACATAATATTAATATAATTACATTTTAACCCCTAATGTATTTAAACTTATGAAAAGTATACAAACTACCGATGGCGTTTTAGTTCGCAATTACATTCTTGGAAATGAAAAATCTTTAGAAACTTTAGTTGTTCGTCATAAACAAAGAATTTTTAGTTTTATTTTGTCAAAAGTATTAGATAGAGTAATAGCTGAAGATATATTTCAGGATACATTTATTAAAGTGATAAATACTCTAAAAAGAGGAAAATATAACGAAGAAGGTAAATTTTTACCTTGGGTTATGCGTATTGCGCATAACTTAATTATTGATCATTTTAGACGTAATAAAAGATTACCAAAATTTAATAATACGGATGAATTTGATATTTTTGATGTTTTAAGTGATGAAATGTTATCAGTTGAAAATCAAATAATTAAAGATCAAATTTTGAGTGATGTTAGAAGCTTAATTGATGAGTTGCCAAATGATCAAAAAGAAGTTTTGTTAATGCGAATGTATAGAGATATGAGCTTTAAAGAGATTTCTGAAAACACAAATGTTAGTATTAATACAGCACTTGGAAGAATGCGCTATGCATTAATAAATTTGAGAAAATTAATTGAAAAACATCATATTGTTTTAGTTAATTAATAAACAGATATAATAAAAGAAAAGTTTTATCGTTTAAATAGTGTAAACCAATTATATATGATGAAACTTTACTCTGAAAAAACACCTACGGTTGAAAATCCTAGGAAAGAAATAATTCAATATTTACTAAACTATTCCAAGCAATTGAGGGTAGTTAAAACCAACAAAAACAGATATATTGAATTACATTTGAATTAATGTTCTTTGGAAACCCACTTTTAACCAAGAGTGGGTTTTTTTTTATTTTAAAACAGACTTTCTTCCGATTGTTTTAGTAATAATATCATTTTCTATATTCCAACCTCTAGCAGGCGAAAATTCACGTCCATAATATATTATTTGCAAGTGTAATTTATTCCAAAGCTCTTTTGGGAATAAACGTTTAGCGTCTTTTTCTGTCTGAGTTACATTTTTTCCATTCGTTAAATTCCATCTATACATTAGTCTATGAATATGAGTGTCAACTGGAAAAGCAGGCACGCCAAAAGCTTGACTCATAACTACACTTGCTGTTTTATGTCCAACGGCTGGTAATTCTTCTAAATATTCAAAACTTTGTGGAACTTTTCCATTGTGTTTTTCAATTAAGATTTTAGACAACCCGTAAATCCCTTTAGATTTCATAGGGGATAAGCCAGCAGGTTTAATAATTTCTCTAATTTCTTCAACAGATAGTTTTATCATATCATATGGGTTATCAGCTTTCGCAAATAATAAAGGTGTAATTTTATTTACACCTTTATCTGTACTTTGAGCAGATAGTAATACGGCAATTAATAAAGTGTACGGGTCTTTATGGTTTAAAGGAATGGGTATTTCAGGATATATATATTCAAGCGTGTCAATTACAAATTGAACTTTTTCTTGTTTTGTCATTTTTACTATATTTACAAAAAGCTAAAATACAAATTATGACAACATTAAGAGTAGGAGATATAGCTCCAAATTTTGAAGCATTAGATCAGCAGGGAAATACAATAAAACTTTCAGGCTATAAAGGTAAAAAGCTAGTATTATTTTTTTACCCAAAGGCAAGTACACCAGGATGTACTATGGAAGCATGTAATTTACGAGATAATTATCAAGTATTTTTAGCGAAAGGTTATGATGTATTAGGTGTAAGTGCTGATTCAGCAAAACGACAACAAAACTTTATAAATAAAAATGAATTACCTTTTCCTTTATTAGCTGATGAAGACAAAGTAGTTATTAATGCTTTTGGAGTTTGGGGGCCTAAAAAATTTATGGGACGTGAATATGAAGGAATTCATAGAGCAACATTTGTAATTGATGAAAAGGGTGTAATTGAAGATGTAATTACAAAAGTTAAAACTAAAGAACATACTAGTCAAATTTTTAAGTTCTAATGAATTAATATGGTTTTATATTAGCTTTTTTAAAAGGATAAACAATAATATAAATACGTTTTATTTAAGTTGCTCTTTATGTTTTTGGAATGCTGCTTTAATGCGTTTAGCATGCAATTCTTTAGTTTCTCTTATTTTATTTTTCTTTTGATTCATTAATTTAGAGTGTCTAGCTTTATTTTTAGTGTTTTTAGCTTGTCCCTTTTTTGTCATGAGTTAATAGTTTAATTAGGTGATAAATTTACATGAAATAAATTCCAATGAATTTGAGTAGATATTTACAGGTAGATTTAGGGGGTGAGTATTTTTTAAGTATCATACTTTCAGATATTTGGTTTGTTTCGAGAAAAAACTTCAAAAAAAAGGCAATTTTTTATTTGGTGATTATGAAAAAGGTTTTACATTTGCAGCCCGCAATTGAGGATATTGGTT
>NZ_WTAR01000017.1 GCF_013139515.1 Lutibacter sp. | reverse complement strand
AATGTTGCTCTAAATTCTTTATCAACAATTCTAGACATACACCTTAGTCTATTACCAATACAATGTTTATAATTATATTTCATACTGCAAATATACAATTATATGTTGCATATACAACATATAATTGTATATTTGCAGTATGAAATATAATTATAAACATTGTATTGGTAATAGACTAAGGTGTATGTCTAGAATTGTTGATAAAGAATTTAGAGCAACATTAAAAGATTTTAACATTACAGAAAGTCAATTAAGTATTTTATTTGCATTAAGCTCTTCAGGTAAAGTTGAACAAGGTAAAATTGGAGAAATCCTTGTTTTAGAAAGATCAACTGTTAGCAGAAACATAAAATTACTTGAAAAAAGAGGGATTGTAATTAAAACGTCAGATTATAGACCAGAAATTGAATTAACAACAAAAGGTAGAGAGTTAGTTACAATAATAACACCTTATTGGGAAAACATTATGGACAACTTAATGGCTAAACTGGGAAATGATGGAATACAACTAATAGATTCATTAGAAGAAAAACTAACTTAAAAAAATTTGCTATAAATGTTGTATATACAACATTTATAGCAAAACTAAATATTATGAAACAATCAAATAGCAAACAAAATATTGAAACTCAACAAAAAATGAATTCTCAAACGAAACCCCAAAAACCCATTTATTGGAAACATGTTCTTATAACAACTTTCACAGTATATCCATTACTTATGATTATACAATGGGTCTTAAATTTAATATCTCCAATGCAGCGTGTACCTAGAGAATTAGCAGTTCTAATAGCTGTATTTGCGGTAGCATCTTTAATGGTTTTCCCTGTAATGCCATTAACTATGAAGCTTGTAGGCTCATGGTTGTATAAAAAATAATTTTTCAATTAACTTAAAAACAATAAAATGAAAACAGATAAAATTACAAAAACAAATCAACTACTAGTCACAAAAACTGTTAAGTTGAAAAAAAATAACAGCATAATTCGCTATGCTGAATTGGGTAACAAATCAAAACCAACCATACTATTATTACATGGCGTTCCTGAAAATTTACAAGCTTGGTATGCAGTTGCGCCTATGCTCTCAAATAATAATCATGTTCTAGCCTTAGATTGGCCAGGTTTTGGAGGAAGTGAGCCACTTAATTCATTAGACGCTTATAATTCACAAAATTTTGCGAATATAGTTACAGACTTTATGGATACCATGAAGGTAAATAAAACAATTATTTTAGCTTCGGATATTGCTCTTTTACCAGCTTTTTTAATTGGTCTTAAACACCCAAAACTAGTCTCGAAGCTTATAGTTATGGACGGCATTCCTTTTCCTAGGAAACAATATGCATCATGGGAATTAAATAGTTTTGCTAGAAAGGGCTCTATCATAGGCAAAGCATTAGTTCGATGGTTTCCAGCTGTAGCAGCTCAAACAGCTTACCTTAAAGGGTTTTACAGAGGTCATTCTATCCCAAAAGAAGTGCGTAAAGAATTCTCTATAGATGGTAAAAACAAAAATACTCAAGATGCTTTTCTGTCTTATTTTCAAAACTTTCATATAGGACAAACGTATTTTGAAACAGTTGCTCATAAACTACAAATACCCGTATTAGTAGTTTGGGGTAAATATGATCGCTTCATTAATATAAAACTTGGACACGAGATTGTAGAAAAACTCCCAAATGCTGAACTTAAAATTATTGACAAATCTGGTCATTATGTTCATATGGATAAACCTGAAGCATTAGTAAAAGCAGCCACCGAATTTATTGAACTTAATCCTTAATGAAATATATCTATACATACTGATTAAAAAAAATTAATGCTAATGTTGTATATACAACCCGTCAAAACAAATTAAAGATTAAAAAACATGAAAAATCAACAAAACAGAGAAACAACGTTTTTCAACAAGGTAACTTCAAACTATAAAGTAATACTTGTTTTAAGCGCGCTACTTTTAATATCGGTAGCTGTTTTTATACCAAAAATGACAAAAGATACCAGAATGGATGCTTTTCTACCAAAAGATGATGCCGTTTTAGTATTTAGAAACCAAGTAAAAGAAACTTTTGGTTTAAAAGATCCAATGGTAATTGCAATTGTAAATGAAAATAAAGATGGAATTTTTAATAAAAAAACACTTCAATTGGTTTATGAATTAGGTGAAAAAATAAAGAATATTCCAGGAATAGACCCAGATCAAATTACAAGTTTAGCAACTGAAAACAATATTGTAGGTACAGATGAAGGAATTTTGGTAGATCTATTCTATGAAATTGATGAGTTAACTGATGAAAAAGCAAAAGAAGTAAAATTGGCAATCAACAATTTTGAATTGTACCAAGGAAGCTTGGTTTCTAAAGATGGAACAACAACACTTATTGTGGCAGAAATGCTAGATAGTTATGATAGAAAACAGCATGAGGTTTATAATAATCTTGTTGAATTATTAGAAGAATATAAATCATATGATGAAGATTTATATTTAGCAGGTGAAGGAGCAATTAGCGGTTACTTAGTTAAATATATTGATGAAGACGCTATGAAAACAAATCCTTTTGCAGCATTAATCATTTCCATTATTTTAATTATTGGATATAGAACTGTGAGAGGTGTAGTGTTACCCAATCTTATGGTGTTAGCATCCGTAGGTATTGCTTTGGGAGCTATGGCTGCATTTGGAGTTGACTTTTTTGTAATTACAAATGGTTTACCCGTAGTATTAATTGCAATAGCTGTAGCTGATGGAATTCATGTATTAGGAGAATACTACGAAACAGTAGCAAAATATCCGAAATTTTCACAAAAAGAATTGGTAGTTCATACCATGGTAAAAATGTGGAGACCTATAACTATAACCTCTTTAACAACAGTATCAGGGTTTATAGCTATCGCAGCTTCATCTTATATGCCACCAATGACCTATTTTGGAATATTTGGGGCTTTAGGAGTAACGGTTGCATTGGTATATGCCCTTTTTATGTTACCATCTGCTTTAATGTTGTTAAAACCTCAAAAAAGTAAAGCTTTCAAATCAAATCAAGAAATAGATTGGTTTGGTAAAAGAATGGAAATACTAGGAAAAGTTGTAATTAAACACCCAAAAACAATCGTTATACTAGCCATAATTATTGTTGGGCTTGGAATTAATGGAGCTTCAAAACTTATCATAAATGAAAATCGTATAAAAAGTTTTCAGTCAGAAGAACCTATAGTTGCTGCAGATAATATAATTAATTCAAAAACAGATGGTACAGCCTATTTGGATATTTTTATTGAAACTCCAAAAAATGAAGATATTTTCAAAATTGAAAATCTTCAGAAAATGGAAGCTATGCAAACTTATATAGAAACACTTCCTCATGTTAAAGGAAGTACATCAATTGTAGATTTTTTAAAGAAAATGAATCAATCACTTAATGAAAATAAAGAAGAAGCATATAAATTACCTGAAACGAAAGATTTAGCCGCGCAATACCTTCTATTATATTCAGCAAGTGGAGATCCAACTGATTTTGATAACTATGTAGATTATGATTATCGACTTGCCAATATTAGATTTAGAATGGAAACGGCTGAATACCTAAAAGAAAAATATGTAATAGATAAAACAAACGAATATATAGCAAAGCATTTTACAGGTGCTTCAATTAAGGCAACACCAAGTGGAAAAGTAACAGTAGACACGTATTGGATAAATCGTTTAGGATATAATCACTTTTTAGGCGCTGGTATTGCATTATTTGTGGTGTTTATTGTTGCAGCTCTAAGTTTTCGTTCACTTGTTGCAGGTGCTTTAACAATTATCCCTGTACTAATTTCAGTGTTATTTATCTATACAGTTATGGGTTTAATGGGTATTTGGCTCGCTGTTGGTACTTCAATGTTCGCTGCCATAGCTATTGGAGTTGGGGTTGATTTTGCAGTACATACAGTAGACCGTTTGAAATATTTATTAAAAGAAAAAGGGTTGCCTATTCAAGAAGCTTATCAAGAGTTCTATAAATCTGCAGGGCGTGCTTTACTTTTTAACTTTCTAGCTTTAGCACTAGGTTTTGGCGTGTTAATGACAAGTTCAGTACCTCCATTAAATCAATTTGGGTTTTTAGTAGCAATTGCTGTAATGGTAAGTTTTATTGGGAGTTTAACATTATTACCTGCAATCATTTATTTAACCAATCCAAAATTTTTAAGAGTCAAAAAATAAGTATAAAAAATTTAAAATCAGAAAAATGAAAAATTATATAACAATAGGGGTTTTAGCAATTAGTTTGCTAAACGTTACAAATAGTAATGCACAAACATTACCAACAGGACAAAGTATTGCAGATAAAACATACACTAAAGATGATGGTATATCGGTTAAAAGAAAACTTGTAATGGAATTAAAGGATAAAAGAGGAAAAACTCGTGTTCGTGAAACCATTTCATTGCGAAAATATTTTGACGAAGAAAAGAGACTGGCTATTTTTTACTTAACACCTTCAAGTGTAAAAGGAACCGCATTTTTAACTTTTGATTATCCAGAAGCTTCAAAAGATGATGACCAATGGCTGTATTTACCAGCTTTGAGAAAAACAAGAAGAATTTCAGCAGCAAATAGAGGTGATTATTTTTTAGGAACAGATCTTACCTATGAAGATATAAAGCTTGAAACAAGGATAAGCCGTGAAGATTATAATTATAAAACAATAGGAAAAGAAACTATTGATGGAAATGAGTGCTTTATAATTGAAGGAACACCAAAAACCAAAGCCATTGCAAAAGAGCTTGGGTATGGGAAAGTAAAATTATGGGTTGACAGCAAACTTTGGATGCTTAGAAAAGCTGATTCTTGGGATGTAGCTGGAAATTATTTAAAAACGGTTGTTATAAGTGATATTAGAGAGGTGCAAGGTATTTGGACCTACCATACTATTGAAGTTAAAAATCATAAAACAAGTCATGAAACAAAATTTATAGCTAGTGATATAGATTATGAAACCGTTTTAGGCGATCATTATTTTACGAAAGAAGCTTTAATTAATGGAATTTAAAAGATTTCAATCACTACTAATAAAATTATTATGTCACATAAAATAAAACTACTAATCTTTTTACTCTTCATATTTTTAAGAGTAAACGCTCAGGAAAATAAAAAAAGTTTTAAAGAGTCTTTAAAAGCAAGTGTTGTTGTAAAAACAGATTTTTCTTACGAGTTTAAAAGCGAAAAACTTCAAAAATCAGAATTAATTATAAAGCCAGAATTCTCATATAAGCTAAATAAAAATTCAAAACTGGTATTAAAAGGTCAGATTTATACTGAATTGAATGATAATTTAGAAGCAGGAGTAACAAAAGAAGGAATGGTATCAGATTATAGTAAACGTCTTTTTATTGGAGATAGAACAAATTTGGAATTACGAGAATTCTATTTATATACTAATATCTTTAAAAAATTACGTTTAACTATTGGTAAACAGCAAGTTGTTTGGGGAGAAACAGATGGGTTGAAACTATTAGACGTTGTTAATCCTCAAAATTTTAGAGAATTTGTTTTAGATGATTTTGAAGATAGTAGAATTCCGCTTTGGTCTATAAAGGTGGAGTTTGATGTTGAAAAAGTAGGCGTTCAACTTGTTTGGATTCCTGATAACACCTATCATATTACTCAAGACTTTGATGCTCCTTTTTTTACAAAAAGTTTATTTCAAAGTCCTCCAGAAGGTATTGCAACTCAGTTTAAAAAAACAATAAAACCAAAACGGTTTATTGCTGATTCAGATATTGGATTTAAGTTAAGCACTTTTAAAAGTGGTTGGGATTTATCTCTTAATTATTTTTATTATTACGATGATTTACCCGTATTTTATAATCAATTACAAACTCTTGAAACTGAAGAACTAATAATAAATATTCAACCAAAATTTGAAAGACAACATTTAATTGGTGGAACGTTTAATAAGGTTGTTGGTTCTTCAACAATTAGAGGAGAAATAGCATATATATTTAACCAAAATTTCACATCAACAAATACAAATGCTATACAGGGAATTGAAACTAGTAATTTATACAAATCAGCGATTGGAATTGATTATATAAGAGGTGAAAACGTAGTAAGTTTTCAGCTGTTTAGTGATTTAATTACTGAAAGTATATCACCTTATAATAGAGATAAATTTGAAACAAACACATCGCTTAAATTCTCTAGAGAATTAATGAATGATAACCTTAAAATTGAAACACTTTGGGTTCATAATTCAAATCATGGTGATGGCTATATAAGACCTCAAGTAAGTTATTGGCTGAATTCTAGTAGTCAATTACTTGTTGGAAGTACTCTTTTTTACAGAAATAAAAATCATCTATTTGGACAATTTAGTGACAGAAATAGAATTTCAATCGGAATAAAGTGGGGGGTTTAAAATAACATAGGTTAGAGTTATTATTAACTTTAACCTATGTTTTAATCTTAAATAATCACCGTTTTATTTTTCAACCAATAAATACTCAGCGTATCTTAATGCTGTTACAATTAAATTACTACGATCTCGCGCGTTGTTTGTAAATTCATTCAGTGTTTTTTTGTTAATTTTCCTTCCTTGAATCATAACCCATTCTGGTTTACTTAATTCACTCAAGTTTTCAAGTGGGTTATTAGTGGTAACTATAAAATTAGCAAATTTTCCATTCTCAATAGAACCCATTTGTTCAAACTCTTTATGTGTTTTAGTTGGATTAATGGTTGCTGTTTTTAAGGCTTCAAAATTACTCATCCCCGTTTCTTGGTATAACATAAGTTCTTGGTGAATAGAATATCCAGGAGCAGTAATTCCTATTCCTGCATCTGTTCCACAGATAATATTAACCCCTTCTTCATGCATCCTCTTTAATATATATAAGTGAAATTGATGCTGCTCATAAATATTTTTGTTGATTGAACTGTTGTGTCTTTTCTCACTTGCCCATCTATCGTATTGTACTTTACTATCTACTTTTTGAAGTAATGGATTTATAAAACCAACTAAGTTAGATTTTAAAATTGTTTCATCATTTTCAAGCATTTCAAAAATTTTATAATAGCCTGTTAATGTTGGGCAAAATGATGTATTGGTACTTACAAATTTTTCGAGAATTGACTCAACCTTTAAACTATCTAATTGGTATTTAAGTCCTTGTTGAACAATTTCTTCAGAATGCTCAAAACTTACAATTTGAGGATGAAATTGATTTAGGTAAGGCATTTCATGACTTGGATGTGAAATAATAGAAATGTCAGATTCTTCAGATTGCTCAATAATTGCATGATACAAATCTTCTTTTAATCCAGCATAAATCTTTATAAAATCAAAACCTCTTTTTTTATATGCTATCACTAAATTTTTAGCCTCTTCTGGGCTACCAACCTGCACTTTATCATCTCCATAGTCTTGAACACTTGTAAGTTTTGGGCTTGAAGTAAAAAACATTGGACCAATCATTTTATTGTTTTTTAGTCCATCTTTAATTCTCAAGTGCATTGAGTATCCCCATAAATTTCTAATAGTAGTGACTCCATTGGCAAGATATAATCCAAGTTCATGTTTATCCCATACATGAGTATGCATATCAATCAAACCAGGAGATATGAATTTATTTTCACCATCAATAACTTCAATACCTTCCATAACAATTGAATCATCAATATTTTTAATAATTCCATTTTCTACAAATATTGTTTTGTTGGTTAATATTGTGTCTTTTGACATAGGCACGATATTAATATTGGATATTAGATATGAATTTTTACTTAAATCAGGGTTGTTTTTAATGTTGAGATATGAGGTGTTATTTAGATCAACAACTAGTAGAACTACAATTGTAATAGTTATTATTAATAGTAAACTCAAAATTATTTTCAAGCCTTTTTTTAGGTGTTTCATAAAGTGGTTTATAGCCTTTATTCTAAAGGTAGTTTATTATAAATTACTGGCATTTGCCCTTTCCATTTGTTCCATAAATTATTATCAACTACTAAACTAACCATAAAATGAGCTACATTAATTCGGCTGGTTTTTCCAGCATCAAAAATAGCACTTCTAATAGGTGAAGTGTGTATTTTGTACTCAGTTACTTCTTCTTCAATAGTTAAACCATCTGGCCTAACGGCAGTCCATTGAATAAAACTATTACTTTGCCCAATGTTGGTTCGTAGATAATCTGCTGCTTTTTCGTTATCTACGTGTGGTGGTAATAACAAACGAAGTAATGCGATAACACATTTTTGCCCAAATGAAATAGGTTCGTTTAGATCACGATTTCTATTTCCAGTTGTATTCATTAGGATATATTTGACAGGTTTCTTCGGATTGTTAGCTGTTATGGAATTACACAACCTTTGAGTAGTATTAGTTACAAGTTTTCTAGGTTGCCCATAGATACCTTTCCAAGTTAAATTATGTCCTAAACATGAAACAATAGCCTCACAACCACTTACATGTTCTTTCATTTCATTGTCGCTTAGTTCTAAGACGCTTGCGGTTATAATATCTAGCTGTTTATTGCTTTTCCATGATTGTGGTAATTTTTCAGGAGACCTTACAATTATTGCTACGTTATGTTCTTGATTTATAAGTTGTTCAACCAATCGCTTTCCTGTGGCTCCACTTGCTCCTACTACTAGAATTTTCATATAATTTTTATTGTGATTTAGAACTTATATGACGACATATAAGTTGTATTGTTACAAAGGGTTTTCAACTCCCTTTTTAATTTTATGCTTTAATTCAATTATTGTGCCAAGTACTTCTTCCATAATAAATATTAAATTGTTAGCAAATTTATAACTTGGGAACTATTTAATTGTTATGTTTTTTACTATCAGCAAAAAAACCTTCTAGGTTCTATACGATTTTTTAAAGTAGTAAAAAGCTCTTTTGTTTGCTTATACATTGTTACTGCATTGTTGTTGTAATATATTTATATTGTTGTTTATCAGTATTTTAAACACAATTAAAAGTACCCACTCGAGGTACTTAAAAACCCCTTTAAGCAATTGCTTAAAGGGGTTTTTATTGTAAAAAATTATTTGAATTAAAATTATTTTATTGCTTCAGGGTTAACAATTACAAACTCAGACCTTCTATTTAATTGATGTTCAGCTTCTGAACATTTAGCATTATTTGAGCAATTATTTACTAGTTTTGTTTCTCCGTATCCTTTCGCTTTAATTCTAGATGGGTCAATACCCTTATTAATAATCCAGTTAATTGTTGATTTAGCCCTTCTTTCTGATAATTTTAAATTGTATAAATCTGGCGCTCTAGAATCTGTATGTGTTCCTAAATCTATCTTAAGCTCTGGGTATTTTTGCATTATTTGTACAATTTTTTCAAGTTCAATTGCTGCATCAGGTCTAATATTAGACTTATCCAAATCAAAATAAATAGGTTTTAAATTAACCATTAATTGATCTCTAATAGTAACAAAATCTACAGGAGATAAAGCTAGTACCAATTCTAATTCGTATTTATTTATATTTGAAGTTGTAAAGGTTATTTCATCATTATTAAATTGCTCCTTACTAGCTACAATTTTATAAGTTGATTCACAGTTTGTGTTAAAACTAAAAGTTGCAAATTGGTCTGTAATTACATGTTCAATAATTTCTCCTTTTTCATTATAAATTTTCACCAAAGAATTTGGTATTAACTCCTCTGTTTCTTTGTCTTTAACAATTCCTTTTACTTTTTGATTGCATTCAAAAATTATTGGGGTTATTTGGGTAAATGAATAAATATCATCATCTCCTTTACCCCCCAATCTATTTGAAGAAAAATAACCTTTATTTGTTTGCTTATTTATGATAAAAGCAAAATCATCGTGTTCACTGTTTATTGGAAGTCCTAAATTTTGTGAATCACTACTGCCATTTTTAGCTATTTTAGAAACATATACATCTAATTCTCCAAAACCGTCCTCTTTACCATCAGAAGAATAATAAATTTCATCATTTTCACTTATAAAAGGAAACATTTCTCTTTCAGCAGTGTTAATAGTAGCCCCCATATTTACAAGAGTCCCTATAGAACCATCCTCTAAAATAGACGTTTTATAAATGTCTGTTTTTCCAAAACCTCCAGGCATATCAGAAATAAAATACAGTGTTTTCTCATCTGCACTTAATGCTGGGTGACCTGTTTGGTATTGGTCGCTATTAAATGGCATTGCCTCAATATTTACCCAATCTCCATTTTTATTTATTTGTGCTCTATACAGTTGAATTAAATTAACTCCTGTAGAGTCTTTTTTAAATTCTTTATTTAAATAGTTATTTCTAGAAAAATATACTGTTTTGGTGTCTTTCGTAAACACAACATCAGCTTCATGGTATCTGGTATTTAGGTTATCAGAAAACTTTTTTACATTATTCAATTGCCCTCCTTCTGAAATATCTCCAACATATAAATCTAAAAAAGGCTGTTGATTTTGATTCCAAACACTTCTAACGATATAGGACTTTTTTTTAGGAGAGGCGTAAACAACCTTACCTTCACCATAAAATGACGTTCCAAAATTTGAATATTTATTGTTAATATTTAAATTAATAATTGAAAATTTTTCTTCTTGTGCTTTTGTAGCTATTGAGATTAAAAATATAAATGCAAGTAGTATTTTTTTCATAATTATTTGTAAAGTTTAATTAAAAGAATCTTGGAGATTTTAAATCTCCTCTTGATAAATCTACAGTATATAATAAAAGAACCTCATGTGATCCTGTATTGTATGCGCCCAAATTAGTTAGTGTATAGTCATAAGCATAGCCTAATCTTATACCTGGTGTTACTAAGAAATTCATCATTCCACTAACAGAATCATCAGTTCTCCAAGACAATCCTAATTCAAATTTATCATATATTAATGCATTTGCGGAAATATCTATAGATATTGGTGTAGCATTTACTCCTTTTAACATTACTGATGGTTTTAGTTTTAAGTTAGAAGAAATGTCAAAAACATAACCGCTTGTTAAAAAGTAGTGCATATTTTCACTGGCCGAACTTATTCTACCGTCTTGTTTTTTAAAATAACGAGATTTAAACATATTTGGCATAGATAACCCTAAATAAAAATTATCAGTATAATAAAAAGCTCCAGCTCCAATATTTGGATGCACTTTATTTAAGTTAGTTGTGAATAGAGGATCATCTTGTTGGTTAGTTGTTAAGCTTAAAAAATCAATTGTTTGAAATGTAACCCCTCCTTTAATTCCAAAAGCTAAATTTCCATTTTCTGACGTTTTTATAGTATAAGAAAAATCAGTATAAACATTTTGTTCTTTAACCGGACCTATTTCATCAGCAATAACTGAAAAACCTAACCCAACATTTTTTCCAACTGGTGAGTGAATTACTGCTGTTAATGTTCTAGGGGCTCCCGGTAAGCCAATCCACTGTGTTCTTCCAAGTAAACCTATATTCAATGTCCCTTCTGAACCTGCGTATGCAGGGTTTAAAACATTCATATTATATGTATACTGTGTATATTGAGCATCTTGTTGAGCATATGTAAGCGAGATGTTAGTTATACATAAGATTAATAGTATTATTTTAATGTTTTTCATATTCAGTTTATTGTTGATTGTTCGTCTATAAAGTAAAACTATCATCTTTTTTATTTTGTTAAATAAATATATCCAGCTATAGATTTTTGAATTCCATTATTTGGATAAATAATAAAGAAATAAGTCCCAACAGGCGCTATTTCATTTTTATTTAATGTCATTCTTCCAGATGATTTTCCATCCCACCAAATAGGCTTCATATTTGTATCTCCATTGTGTGTATAATCAAATAATACATTACCCCATCTATTAAATATTTGAATTTGATAATTCGGATAACAATTTTCAAGAAAATCAATTACAAAGGTATCATTATAGCCATCGCCATTAGGAGAAAAGCCATATGCAGAATTATTATTTTTACCTGTAAAATCAATTATACAATTCGCTAATACACCAACGCCAGAGATAATTACTGTTGCAGTGTCACAATTACCGTACGTATCACAAATAGTATACGTAAAAGAATCTTCTCCTACATAATCTGAATTTGGTTGGTATACAAATACATCATCTGTTAAATCATCGGGTGTTCCATTGTTATCAACAAATACTGTACCCATATTAGGATTTGACACAGTTATTGTTCCAATTATTGGAATTGAATTGTCGTTTTCATAAATATCAATCGTAATAGCATCTAGATTTTCTATAAAATACTCATCATCTGACACCTCTGGCACTATACAAGTTATAGTTGATGTAACATTAACGGTTATATCCGATTCTGTATAATCGCACGGGTCATTCCAATCTGTTTCATTAGGTCCTAAAGAGCCATCTCCATCTGGGTCAATTTCATCTCCATTAATAACCCCATCTCCATCACAATCTGCATTTACAAATATTGAGTTACTTAAATCTTCATCACCCAGTGTCCCATTATCTAAACAAGGGTTCAATTCTTCTCCTTGGTTTTCATCACCATTAGTTGTCCCATCTCCATCACAATCTAATAGGCTCCATTCTAAATTTTGAGTTTCCGTCACATCTGAAACAATATAATCACAAGGATCAGTTGGATCGGTTGGGTCTTCTCCATCTGGTGGGAATAACTCATCCACATCTTTTACGCCATCGCCATCACAATCAGCATCTGAAGTAATAGTTTCCGTCACATCTGAAACAATATAATCACACGAATCTGTAGGATCGGTTGGGTCTTCTCCATCTGGTGGGAATAACTCATCCACATCTTTTACGCCATCGCCATCACAATCAGAAGTCAATGACACTGTCACTTCCCATAAACAACTCACATTGTTAAATGTTGCTATTTCCCAGCATTCTAAACCTGTAGGCTCCGCATCCTGAACTCCGGTATTGTCCCAAACACACGTTGATGTGTTGAAAACAAAATTATCCCAACAGTTTACAACTGGTGGTTCCGCATCTTGAACTCCGATATTGTCCCAAACACACGTTGATGTGTTGAAAACAAAATTATCCCAACAGTTTACAACTGACGGTTCTGCATCTTGAACTCCAGTATTGTCCCAAACACACGTTGATGTATTGAAAACAAAATTATCCCAACAGTTTACCACTGGTGGTTCTGCATCTTGAACTCCGGTATTGTCCCAAACACACGTTGATGTGTTGAAAACAAAATTATCCCAACAGTTTACAACTGGTGGTTCCGCATCTTGAACTCCGGTATTGTCCCAAACACACGTTGATGTGTTGAAAACAAAATTATCCCAACAGTTTACAACTGGTGGTTCTGTATCTTGAACTCCGATATTGTCCCAAACACACGTTGATGTGTTGAAAACAAAATTATCCCAACAGTTTACAACTGGTGGTTCTGTATCCTGAACTCCGGTTATTTCCCATAAGCATGTCATATTATTAAGAATCGCTGTTTCCCAACAATTCAAACCTGTAGGTGCTGGTGGAATTGGATTTGGAGCAGAAGTTCCACCCCCAGTTAAGCTAATACAACCACCTATATTTTGAGTTACTGTATATGTTGCTAAATTTGAGACAATAATACTCGCTGTTGTTTCTCCATTACTCCATAGCAATGTACCTGTATAATTTGACGCAGTTAAAGTAGATGTTCCACAACCATTATTAACTGTAACAGTTGGTGCAACTGGTATTTCCGTTACTAAAACTGTAACTTTATTTGTTAATTCGCCATTACAATTTGATGGTGAAGCACCAGTAGCTAAAATATTAAATGTAGTATCAGAAGTTAAATTTCCAGTAGGCAAATTTATTGTTCCCCCATTACCATTTACAGGGCTTCCAATAGCAGCATCGTTACTATCATTTCTTAATTGATATACTACATCTGCTTCAGAGGATTCAATTTGAACATTCGTAGAGCTTCCTGAGCAAATAGGTGTTGTAGTTAAAACATTTAAACTTAAGTTAGGCAAAGCATTTACTGTAACAGTGATAGTCTCTGTCAAGAATGCCTCACATGTTCCAGGTGGAATTTTAAATGCTTTAACTCTTAAAGTTGTACTCGAAGTTAAAACACCACTTGTTAAGGTAATATCTAAACCGTTTCCTAAAACTGAAGTCCCTGTAGGTGTAGTTCCATCAGCAAGATATAATTGATAAACGATTAAACTTTCTGAACTCAAAACATCGATATTTGCTACAAATGAACCTGAACAAATAGTCTCACTATCTGGATTAACAGTTCTATTTATTAATGGAGAAATACATACTACTGTGGATTCAGCTGAAGGCGCTGACTCACAAGAACCTCCACCAGAAGCTTTTACAGTTACAATACCCTCAGTATAAAGTTCATAACTAGGGATACCTGAAATAGTCCAAACTCCCCCTGAAACTGTAGCTGAAACGCCATCTACCTGAAAATCATCAACATAAAGTGTAATAATATCTCCATCATTTCCGGTACCTGAAATTGAAATTGTTTGTTCAATAATTGGATTTGTAGTAATTGTGAGACCTGTATTACTAGATTGTGTAGAAACAACAACACCGCTTGAAACTGGGCTTTCAATTTTACATGCACCACTTGCTGTTGCAGTTGCTGTTATTGTACTTCCAGAAGAAATACTTACTCCTGTAAGGCTCCAAACACCTCCAGAAGTAACGGTTGTTGTTGGTACTAAGGGTGTGCCATTTACATATACTGTTATAGTTGTCCCTACTTCTTCTGAAGAAATTCCAGTAACTGTTGAAATAGAACCTGTTGTACAATAATCTCCATTAATCTCAGGTATTTCAGATGTTCCACCACTAACAGTAATAGTTGCTGGATTCAACGATATACACTTATCAGGAGCAATTGCGTTTACTGAAATATTATCACAAGAATTTAAACTCAATGAATTAATTGTCCAACTACCTCCTGCTATTGTAGTGGTTGTCCCAATTTGTATTCCATTTGACATTAAATTTACAGTAATTCCAATCACGTTATCTGGTGCAGTCATAGCGCCTGAAATTGAAGTGGTTGTAGAAATAATTGGACTTGTAGTTATCGTAGGGTCTGCTGTATCTACACCTGAAGAATATTGACAATCATAGGTATAAGCCGATTCACATTTCCCAGGTTCTTCATAAGTGAAAATATATAGGTCTGATGGGAAACACTGACCTGTTTGACATTCAAAGGAAATAAAATCTGGAGAAATTGTTGTAGTTGCTGGGTTTACATTTCCTGGAGCTGTCAATCCTGTTGTACCCATTAACACCCCTGATGAATTGTACCACCTTATAATGGTACCTATTGGTCTATTAACTGTAAGATCAAACCCTTTATTACCCGATATTTTTACAATATCGCTAGGGTCTGGTGCAGCAGTCACTGCAGAGCAACTCACTACAATAGTTGTATTACAATCATTATCAGATACTGATTTGCTTGGTGCGGTTGCAGTAGCAATTATAATATCATCTGAAGCTAATGCTGGTGAAATACCTGTCAATGTCCAAGAACCACCACTTACTGTTGTAGTACCAATTGAAGAACCATTTTTAAAAACCTCTATGGTTGTTAAATCGGCTTCTGTTGAAGTTCCTGAAATAGTAGTATCACCAAACCCCAGAGAACCTGAAATTGCTGGACAAGCAGATTTTTCTATACATAAACCAGCATTTATATCTTCCAATGAGCAAGGTCCTTGGTTGTCAATAATTTCCTCGAAACAATCAGCTAAATTTTCACATGGCCCAACACCTGCAACATCTGAAGCAGAAGAAGGATTACATACGGTAGATTTTAATGCTGCCATATTATCAATAATAGCCATGCGAATGTTTGAGGTAGCTGTAATTCCGTAAGGAGCTAAATCACCAAAAGGAACGAAAAAATCAAGAAAATAATTCTCAGGATTGAATATTTCTGAGTGTGCAATCGATTTTTGATAATTGGTAGTTCCAAGATATTCAATAACTGGAGTACAATTTGGTGTTCCATCTACATCATAAACATAAACTCCAAATTTTGTTGCTAAAACAATTTCTACTTCAAAACCCGGATTAGATAACGTATAATCAGGGTCTGCAGAAGCTCCAGAATTCCCAAACAATCCATCAGTATCAATCAAAATGCTGTAGCTCTTAGCATTAGGTCGAACAGACCCCATTCTAAAACGAAACAACCAATTATTATTAGCATCGACATAAGACATTGTAGGGTCTTCAGTTCCAGAGTCTACAAAATCGGTAAAACCACCATTTGGGCCGTTGTTAATATCACTTGTAGGTTCTATCCCTGGAAAAATAAATGGAACATATGGAATTTCACTTTCTGTTCTGTCATTATTAATAAAACCAGCAGTTGAATTAGAAACATACCCATCACCATTAGGGTCTAAAACCGCTTTCCCTGCACCTGTTGCAGGTTCAAAAATTAACCCTTTGGTTTGTGAAAATACTAGGTTTGTGAAAAGTAAAAATGAAACTAAAGTAATTAATACTTTATGAGATATTGTGTTTTTGGGGTTTCTTTGGGGAACGTATTTTTTTTTCATAAACAATTATGATATATATTTAATTGAATTAGTAGGTTGTTATTTTTTTTGCAATTTTTTTTGCAATTTAATTATTTTATCCGATATAACAAGTATTGTGGACTTACTATATTAGACTGGACATTAAGTTGGGAGATTTAGAGTTACATCAATTAACTTTGAATTATGAAAAAACGAAACAGGAATTACAGTCTATCATTTAAACAAAAGGCAGTAGAATTAAGCTTTGCAAGAGGCAATGTTAAACAAGTATGTGAAGAGTTATCTATTCCATATTCTGTATTACATCGTTGGCGAAAAGAATCAACTACTTATGAAAAGAACAGTTTTCCAGGTCGAGGAAAGCCAAAATTAACAGATGAGCAAAAAGAAATAGCAGAATTAAAGAAACAATTAAAGGATGTTTTCTTAGAGAATGAGATATTAAAAAAGGCGGTGAGCATCTTCTCCAGGAGCGACAAGAAAAGTTTAGGTTTATAAAACATCATAAATTTAAATTTTCAGTTGAGAGGATGTGTAAAACATTAAAAGTAAGTACAAGTGGCTATTATAATTGGTTGAAGTTAGGACCGTCAAAACGCTGGTTGAAAAATCAAGCTATATCAATGCATATCAAGGATATTTTTGAACAGAGCTTTGAAAGTTATGGTTCTCCAAGAATAAAAGTTGAGTTAGAAAGTCGAGGGTATTATATATCAAGACCTAGAGTTGCTAGAATAATGAAAGCTAATTATTTAATAGCAAGAAGGCACCGTAAGTTTAGAGTTACAACCGATAGCAATCATAAGTACCTAATAGCTCCTAATGTTTTAAACCAAAACTTTGAAGTTCATAGAATGAATCAGGTGTGGGTATCAGATATGACTTATATACAAACTAAAGAAGGTTGGATGTATTTAACTGTTATTATTGATTTGTTTCATCGAAAAGTAGTAGGTTGGGCTATGAGTGATAATTTAAGTACAGGGGATA
>NZ_WTAR01000113.1 GCF_013139515.1 Lutibacter sp. | reverse complement strand
AATAGTAATTTAGATGATTTTTCTTTTATAATTGATGAAGATAACAATTCAGGTTATTTTTCTTCAAATAGAAATGGTGGTATTGGTAGTGATGATATTTATAGATTTACTAAAAATAGTACTACTACAATTTCAGGAATAATTCACGATAAAAATAATTTTGAAACACTAGTAGGAACAACAGTAACATTATATGATAAAAACAACACTGTTATTTCTAAAATAACAACAACTAAAGATGCTTCATATATTTTTGAAATAGAAAAAAATAAAATTTATAAAATCCAAGGAAATAAAAACTTATATCTTCCTTCAGAAATTGTATTTTCTACAAATAATGATGGAGACATGAACATAAATCTATTTTTAGAATCAAACAATGAAATTCAAAAAAGCGACGTTACAATAAATAATGTAATTGAAAATAAACATCCTAAAACAATACATAAACCTATTTATTTTGATTTAAATTCATCACATCTTAGACCTAAAGCTAAAATTGAATTGAATGCAATAGTAAAATTAATGAAAAATAACCCCAAATTAACTATTAAGTGTAACTCTCATACAGATTCAAGAGAAAGTTACACTTACAATATTTGGTTATCTGATCGTAGAGCAAAAAGAACTGTAGATTACATAAAATCTAAAGGTATTTCTAATCATAGAATCTCAGGAAAAGGCTATAGTGAAACTCAATTAGTCAATAAATGTAAAAGTGGCATTAAATGTAAAGAGTCTGAACATCAACAAAATAGAAGAACTGAATTTATTATTGTTGAGCATAATTAAACTCATTATTTTTAAATACAAATACAAATTCTTTAAACTTTTAAATAGTACATTTGCATAAAATATTTTACAATGCATTTAGATTTAATTCCAACTATAAAACACACAAATAGCAACAACTTTTTTTTATTAGCCGGACCTTGTGCTATTGAAGGCGAAGAAATGGCTTTGCGTATTGCCGAACACATTTTAAAAGTAACCGATAAATTAGAAATTCCGTTTATTTTTAAAGGAAGTTTTAAAAAAGCAAACAGAAGTAGAATTGATAGTTTTACTGGAATTGGAGATGAAAAAGCATTAAAAATATTAAAAAAGGTCTCTGAAACTTTCAATATCCCAACGGTAACAGATATTCATGATGTTAATGATGCCATAAAAGCTGCTGAATATGTAGATGTTTTACAAATTCCTGCATTTTTAGTTCGCCAAACTGATTTGGTTGTAGCGGCTGCAAAAACAGGTAAAGTTGTAAACTTAAAAAAAGGGCAATTTATGAGTCCTTCAGCAATGAAACATGCGGTTCAAAAAGTAAAAGATAGCGGAAATGAAAAAGCTTGGATTACCGATAGAGGAACTATGTTTGGCTACCAAGATATGATTGTTGATTTTAGAGGAATTCCTGAAATGCAACAATATGCTCCGGTGATTTTAGACGTAACACATTCGCTTCAACAACCAAATCAAAGTAGTGGTGTTACTGGCGGAAGACCTGATATGATTGAAACTATTGCAAGAGCAGGTGTTGTAAATAATGTAGATGGTTTATTTTTAGAAACGCACTTTGATCCTTCAAACGCAAAAAGTGATGGTGCTAATATGCTAGATTTAAAATATTTAGAAAGTTTGCTAAGTAATTTAGTTGCTATAAGGAAAACTATAAATTCTTTTTAAATTTAAAAGAACGCTTTTAAAGCACCCAAGATCTTCTACTATTATCTAAAAATTCAGCAACATCTTTTAATAGCTGAACAAATTGTAGTTCGTTCAAATCTTCTAAACTTTGTACTTGTAAAGAGCGTACTTGTTTTCTGTTATTATCATCTTTTAATTGTGGATATTTGTCTTCTAATAAAACACCTTGTATAAAAGCAACGTCAACATAATTTGTTCCTTTTAAAATATTTAAATACAACATAGGTTTATTATTATACGTATAATAAGGAACTTTGTACTTGTATTTTTCTTCAACACACAGTAAACTCTTAAAAATCACACTACGTACATATAACATAATTGATTGATAAGGCTCTTCTTGATTTAAAATATGTTGCTCAACTGGATTCATAAAAAAACACCAACAATATATGAAATTTTGTTGATGTTTTTTTTATTTAACCAATTATAAGATTACCCACATTTTGAATGACCACAATTTTTACATTTAAGACACCCTTCTTCATAAATAAGCCCTTCAGGGTCACCACATTCAGGGCATTTTTTATCTGCCGCTTTTGTGCCATCTGCAACAAATTGTTTCAATGTACGTACAATACCATTTTTCCAGGTATTAATATTTTCATCGTACATATTTAAATTGTTAATTAAATCTACTACATATGCTATTGGCATTCCATGACGTAATACTCCCGAAATAAGTTTGGCATAATTCCAGTATTCTTTATCAAAAGTTCTAGACAGCCCTTCCAAAGTTACTTTATATCCTTGTTTATCTAAAAATTGAAAATCGTAACGAGAAGCTCCTTTATCATCTCTATTTTTAATTACCCAACCTTCTTCTAACCAAGCTGGTAAAATAAATGCATCTTCAATTTTTCCAGTAAATACTTCATAAGGTCTATTGTTTATTAAACCAACAACTGCAACCCATTTATCATAATCATTTTGAAAACGTACAACTTTTGCCTCTATCGCTTTAGGTCTTTTTGGAAAAATTGTTTCTGCAAAACACTCATCATTCTTCTTTTCCTTTTTATCATCATTTGACACTAAAATTCCACTTCTAGAACCATCTCTATAAACTGTTATTCCTTTTAAACCTTGTCTCCACGATTCTATATAAATATCACCAACCATTTCAACTGGCACATCAGCAGCTAAATTTATTGTTGAACTTATAGAGTGTGTCGTATATTTTTGAACCAATGCTTGCATTTCTACACGCTTTTTCCAATCAATTTCAGGTGCAGTTGCGCCTGCATATGGACTGTCTTTAATATCTGTTTTTCCTGAAACTTCCATCCATTGTTTTAATTTTGGATGATATACATCAAATTCTTCAAAAGCATCTCCCATATCATCAACATAGGCAATTTTTGCATTTGGATCGTCTTGATTTACTTTTCTCCTTCTTTTATAAGATAGCAAGAAAACCGGTTCAATACCCGATGATGTTTGTGCCAACATACTTAAACTACCCGTTGGTGCAACTGTACTAACTGAAATATTTCTCCTACCATATTTCATCATTCGCTTATAAATTGATGGAAAATCTTTTTCAATCATTTGAACAAACTCTGAATAATTTTCAATTTCAGGATTGAAAATTTCAAACTTCCCACGAGTTATAGCCATATCAATACTACTATCAAACTCTGCGCTAAATTTGGTTTTCATTATTTCATCTACAACAGCAATTGCCTCATCAGTATCAAACTTTTTACCTAAAGCAGCCATTGCATCAGCCAAAGCTGTAAACCCTAAACCTGTTCTTCTACCTTTTTTACCTGTTTGGTATAGCAATTTCCACGTATCTATTTCAACTTTTTTAATATCAGTTGGTTCTTTATCGTGCATTATTTTATTAAAAATCTTATCAACCGCTTCTAACTCTAAATCAACCAAGTCATCCATCAAACGTTGAGATTCATAGGTTACTTCGTAGAACTTTTCATAATCAAACGTAGCTTCTTCTGTAAATGGTTTTTTAACAAAACTATACAGGTTTATTGCTATTAATCGACAACTATCACCTCCTTGCATTGCAATTTCTGAACAAGGGTTTGTTGAACTATTTTTAAACCCTGGATATACAGAAGATGTGGAATAAAAATGCTGACGATCCCAAAAAATTAAACCTGGTTCAGCAGTATTATGTGCGCATTTTATAATAGTATCCCACAATGATTTTGCTTTAATGGTTTTTGTATATGTTGGCTTTTCACTATCAATTGGCCAACGCAACATAAAATCACCATCATTAACAACAGCCATCATGAATTCATCTGATAACCGAAGAGAAATATTTGCTCCTGTAATTTTAGTTAAATCTTGTTTTATAGTGATAAAGTCTTCAATGTCAGGATGTGCAATATCCATCGTTAACATTAAGGCTCCTCTCCTACCATTTTGAGCAACTTCTCTTGTGGTGTTTGAAAAACGCTCCATAAATGAAACCGCTCCTGTTGTTGTTCCTGCTGAATTTGAAACTTGTGCTCCGTTTGGTCTTAAATTAGATAAATCTACACCTACACCACAACGTCTTTTAAATAATTGTGCTAATTGCTGATCTGTATGGAAAATTCCACCATACGAATCTAAAACTGGTGGAACTACAACACAGTTTGATAAAGAAGCTATTACATTTTCATTTCCCAAAGATGACATTACACTTCCTTGCGGAATGGTATATTTAAAGTCTTTAAACAAGTTAAATATGGCTTCTTCGGTCAAAAATTTACGTTTTTTCCCATAATCAGAAAGACCTTCTTGACTTTTTTCTTTACCTAAATACTTTTTTTCAATACGCGCAAATTCTTTTGACATTCTTTTGTGCATATCATTAGGTGTAGCCTCAAAAAAATCGCCCTTTTTATTCTTCATCGCATACTTGTTAATCCAAGTAGTTGCTGCTAATTCATCACCATTAAAGTACTCTAAAGCACTCTTTAATACATCTTTGTGCGTTAATATTTTTGGAAAGGCTAATTGATCGACCATATTTAAATAAGTTTATTGTGTTGAATTTTTGAATGACTAAAATTATTGAATATTTAAACCTAATTTGTCTTTTACTTCAATTAGTTAATAACATTTAATTGTTGAAAAGTTCATTTTTTTGTCTCCTTTTTTTTTGTAGATTTAAGCTGTAATAATTTTTATAAAATTGAAACCCAAAACTCATAATTTATCTTTACAAGGAATTACTGGAATTTTATTTGGTATTATTTCTCTTTTATTTGTTGTTTTAGTTAATACATTGATCAGTCATTTTACATCTTCCGGTGGAGTTACATCAGTATTGCCAATTACATTTTTTGAAATTTTGATATTACTTAGCGTGGTTTTATTTGTGCTAATCACCTATTTGATAATTGTTTTTGTTAATAAACGAAGAAGAAAAAAAAGCAATTTAAAAGGTTGGGAATCTAATGCTAAAAAAATTAGAGTTATATTTTTTATTCAGTTCATTATTATATTTTTGGCTTCTTATGTGTGCATTCAATTAGGAGTATTAAAACTAATAGCTCCTCTAATACTTTTACTTTATGGAGTAAGCTGTATAATAGCAAATCACTATACTAATGGTTATTCAAAAATATTAGGTTTCTTTTTTGCCTTACAAAGTATGTTGGCTCTATTTTTTCCTGAAGTACAATTTTTATTACTTGGTGTAGCTTTTGGCGGATTTCATATAATTTACGCCATCCAAAACACAAAAAACAATTTAAACTCTTAGTTTTCTAACTAAATCTTCCAATCCATTAAGTTGTATTTCGTAAACTAACCTAAGTTGACCACCAAATGTTCCTTTCGGAAAGCCTTTGTTGTTATACCAAACAATATAATGTTCAGGCAAATCAATTAAATATTTGCCTTTATATTTTCCGTAAGGCATTTTAGTATTTGCCAATTTTTCTAATAAATGTTGTTGGTTATTTTCCATCAACAAAATCTTGCAAATAACTATATCGTTCAGTTAACTTTCCGTTTTCTGTCATTTTTGATCTATG
>NZ_WTAR01000047.1 GCF_013139515.1 Lutibacter sp. | reverse complement strand
CCATGTTTTATTAATGCAAATGATTCTGGACCATGTTCTTCTTTTACACTTTTAAATTTAGAAGCAATTAAATCAAGGGCTTCTTCCCAGCTAGCTTTTCTAAAAGTTTCTTCACCATTTATAGTCGTACGGATTAATGGAGTTTTAAGTCTATCATTATCAGTGTACATTCCAACACCACCAGTACCTCTAGGGCATAAACGACCGTAAGAATGTGTGTCGTCATCGTTACCAATAATTTTTTTAATTTCGCCTTCCTCGTTAGTATATGTCCAAGCTGCACATTTCCAAAAGCAAACTTCGCAATAAGTAGGTGTTCTTTTAAATTTTTTAGAAACTTTTTGTTTTACTAAATCATCTAAATATGAATTGGCTCCAAATGCATTTAATGCACCAGTTGTAGCCGCAACACCTCCTAGTCCTAAGGCAGAAATTTTAATAAATTTTCTTCTTGAAGTAGTCATAAGTTATTCGTTTTTTTCTGGTGTAAAGTTACCTACAAGGTGGATTTAAGAAAATGATAAATGTCATATAGTGGTTTTGTATGAGGTAACAATGGTTACATTAACAAATTGAAAATCAATTTTTTAAATGTAACTTAAGTAGCATAAAATAAAATACATTTTGTATTGAAATAAGTATCAATGAACTAGCTTTTTTATTTAGATTAGAAGTTAATTTATATTTATTGTAAATTTGACCCAACACTTCTTTTATGAAAAATAAATACATTAAAATCTTTTTTTTTGTAGTAATAATTTCAATTTTAATAGTTGCTTTTTTATTAAAAAGCCAACCATATTTTAGTTCAATAACACTATCTGAAAACCAATATGTGAAAATTGAAAACCTAGATAAAGAGTCTTGTTTAAATTGTCATTCAAATACAAAAGGCTACTCAGAATATCACAATCCAGAATTAATAGGGTGTATAAGCTGTCATTTAGGAAATCCAAATACTTTAGATAAAGCAGCTTCTCATAAAGGCATGGTTTTAATACCTGGAAACTTAGTAGATGCTGCAGCAACTTGTGGTAAATGTCACCCTAATGAACTATCTAAAATTGAAAATTCATTAATGACTACTAATAGTGGTTTAGTTGCAGTTGATAAATATATTTTTGGTGAAGCAGATTCTCCAGATTATCATTACCATATTAAAGACATAAAAGATTCACCGGCCGATAAACATATGCGTGATTTGTGTGCAAATTGTCATTTAGGAGCTGAAAAAAAAGAGTTTGGTGAAATTACACAAATGAGTAGAGGTGGAGGTTGTAATGCATGCCATTTAAATTATTCAGAAGAAGCTAAAAATGATTTAGAGAAATATATCTCTTCAGAAAAAAAGGAACTTCCAAAATTTCATCCTTCAACAGATATTTTTGTGAAAAATGAACATTGTTACGGATGTCATAGTCGTTCAAGTAGAATTTCAACAAATTATGAAGGTTGGCAAGAAACTACTTTGAGTGAAAGTGATGTGCTAGATAAAATAGGATTTAAAACTGTTGAAGATAAACGAGTTTATAAATACATTGAAGAAGATATACATCATACAAAAGGATTGTTATGTGTAGATTGTCATTCTTCACATGAAGTAATGGGAGATGGTAAAAAATACACTCATGAAGAGCAAGCAGTTACTTTGCAATGTTCTGATTGTCATTTTAAAGAAAAACCAAACACAATACCATACGATTCTTTAGATGCCGAAAGTATTTTGGTGTTTTTACATAGAGATTACAAGCATTACGATAAAGAAATGATTGCAGTTAAAAAAGATAATCACCCATTGGTAAATACGTTTATTGATGCTGAAGGAAATGCTTTTTTAATTGGAAAGAAAGACGGTGTACTTCATCCTTTAAATCCACAACCTGAAATTTGCTCCAGAGATAATGCGCATAAAAATGTGAGTTGTGCAACGTGTCATTCTTCGTGGACTTCACGTTGTATTGGTTGTCATAATGAATTTGATAAAGACGAGCCAAGGGCTTTTGATTTGTTAGATAAAAAATATGGAAAAGGGCAGTGGAAAGAACACGTGGCAGAATTTTCTTCATCAATGCCTGCAATGGGAGTTCGGGAAAACAAAGAAGGGAAGCATATTGAGCCTGCAATACCGGGTATGATTATGACTATTGACAAGGGGAGTTATTCAGGAAAGGAAATAGGAGAAGATGTATCTTTCCATAGATTATACGCACCAAACTCGCCTCATACCACAACAAGTAATGTTAGAGATTGTAAATCGTGTCATTCCAATTCTGCAACTTTGGGCTATGGAAATGGAGAATTACTTTATGAAATAACCAATGGGGTTGGAAAATGGGTTTTCACATCAGAATATGCTTTAAATCCAAATGATAATTTACCTGAAGATGCTTGGGTTCCTTTTTTGAAAGAAGTTGAAGTGGGTGTTGTAAATTCAACTCGCTTAGATTTTAGACCGTTTTCAGTTGAAGAACAAAAAGAATTATTATTAGTAGGCTCTTGTTTAGAATGTCATAAAGATGGTTCAAAAATAATGCAGCAAAGTTTGATAAATGGAATAAAACCATTGTTAAAAAAATTAGATAAAAGTTGTATATTGCCATCTTGGAATTAAATTGTTAAAATGAATAAAATTAGAGTTGCATTATTAGTGTTTCTACTTATTTCAATAGCTGATATTGTTGGTATTATATTTAAACTTCCTACTATTATTTTCGTTTTTAAACCGCTAATAATACTCTCATTAATTGTATTATATGTGTTGTCAGTAACTAAACGAAATGCATGGTATATTTTAGCATTGTTTTTTTCTTTTTTGGGTGATGTATTTTTGTTGTTTACGGGCGAATTATTTTTTATTGCGGGATTAGTTTCATTTTTAATTACACACCTTTTGTTTATTAAAATTGTAATATCTCAAGTGAAAAAATATTCTTGGCTAAAAGTTTTATTTTCAATTATTCCATTCTTACTAGTATTTAGTTTTTTAATTTATAATTTAAAAGAAGGGCTTCATGAAATGCTGTTGCCAGTAATAATTTATGGATTAACCATATCAACATTTGGAGCAATTTCTTTTATTGACTTTTTGAATACAAGGTCTAAAAAATCGTTGTTAATGTTCTCTGGAGCTGTTGTTTTTATGCTTTCAGATTGTGTTTTGGCAATTGACACTTATTATTTGGAAGACCATATAAATAAAATACTAATAATGTTTTCTTATATATTGGCTCAATATTTAATATATCGTTCTGTGATTTTGAATTCTAAAAAGAACAAACAACTTTAATGTTGAATTTTTGTTGATGCTTGTTTTGCCCATTCTGGAAAAACAGAGGTATCAATATCAAAAACAATAGTTCCCCAAGTTATAGTAATTACTGTTATAACAATTATTGCTACAATATTAATTAAAAAACCAGTTTTCATCATTTCCAACATTTTTAATTTTTTAGTTCCAAAAACAATTGCGTTTGGAGGTGTTGCAATTGGCAACATAAAAGCCATTGAAGCTGCTAAAGTTACCGGTATCATTATTAATAATGGATTCACTTGAATTTCGTTTGCTAAACCACCTATAATTGGTAACATCATTTCTGTAGTTGCAGTGTTTGAGGTAAATTCAGTAAGTAAAGACATCATTCCAGCAAGTGTTGCAACAAGTGTTGTTGAAGATAATCCGCCAGCACTAGCCAATAAACTTCCTATATAATTTGATAAACCCGAATCTATAAATCCTTTGGCTAAAGCAAAACCACCACCAAATAAAAATACAATATGCCAAGGTAATTTTTTATTGATTTTTCAAGTTAACAGCGCTTGATTTTTTTTAGTTGAAGGAACAATAAATAAAATAACTGCAATTAGCATAGCTACTGTACCATCATTTAAAAATTTAGGATGTTTAAATATTGAACTCCAACCAGTAATGGTAACAAACCCAAGATTAATATTTGTTCTAAAAACCCACAATAAAGCTAATAAAATGAAGAGTATAAATACTCTTTTTTGTTCTGGAGTAACTTTTCCTAAATCGTCATATCTTTCTTTAAAAAATGATTTATTTAACTTTTCAATTTTCTTTGTTGGTTTGTAGATAAAATATAAGAACAACAATGTAAATACAAACATAATTACCGTAATAGGGAATGCAAAAGTGATCCATTGACCAAATGAAATAGAAGGTCCTTCAGGGTACATAATTTCAAAAATACGCACAAAAGATAGGTTTGGTGGTGTACCTACTAAAGTAGCAACTCCGCCAATTGAACACGCGTATGCAATTGCTAAAAGTAACCCAATTATAAATTTATTAATTTTTGCTTTTCCATGAACTTCTTCCAAAGCTGCTGAAACTGAAAATGCAATTGGTAACATAATCATTGTTGTGGCAGTATTTGACATCCACATAGATAAGAATGCTGATGAAAACATAAATCCAAATAAAATCATAAATGGACTTCCTCCTGCGATAGATAATACTTTTAAAGCTATTCTTTTATGAAGATTCCATTTTTCCATAGCCAAAGCCATTAAAAAGCCACCAATAAATAAAAAGATAACATAATTTATGTAAGCATTTGAAATTGCTTTGCCATCTAAAACTCCTAAAATTGGAAAAAGTATGACTGGTAAAAATGAAGTAACATCTATGGGCAAAGCTTCAGTAACCCACCAAAACGCCATTAAAACGGCTATGGCAGCTGTATAAGTTATTTCGGGTTTTCCTGGTTGAAGATCTAAAAAGAAAATCATTCCAAAGAAAATGAGTATTCCAACAATTATTAATTTAAAATTAATAGTTTGTTTGTGCTTTAAAGTTGCCATAGGTTTTTTTGACGTTTGATTAATAAACGTCAAAAA
>NZ_WTAR01000049.1 GCF_013139515.1 Lutibacter sp. | reverse complement strand
TCTCGTCAAATCGAAGCAGCACGTATTGCAGCAACTCGTCATATGAAAAGAGAAGGTCAATTATGGATTAAAATATTTCCAGATAAGCCAATTACTAAAAAACCATTAGAAGTACGTATGGGTAAAGGTAAAGGTGCACCTGAATATTTTGTAGCCGTAGTGAAACCAGGAAGAATTATGTTTGAAGTAGGTGGAGTTCCTGCTCACGTAGCTAAAGAAGCTTTACGTTTAGCAGCACAAAAATTACCTGTTAAAACGAAACTTGTTGTAGCTAGAGATTTTGATAACGCTTAATAAACGATTAAGAAAATGAAACAATCTGAAATTATAGGATTATCAACTGAAGAGTTACAAGAACAACTTGGAAGTTTAAAGAAAAGTTATTCTGATCTAAAGATGGCTCATTCAATTTCACCATTGGAAACTCCAATGCAATTGAGAGCACTTAGAAGAACTGTAGCAAGAGTAGCTACAGAATTAACTAAAAGAGAATTACAATAATTGTATTCAGTAAAGATGGAAAAAAGAAATCTTAGAAAAGAAAGAATAGGTATAGTTTCAAGTAACAAAATGGAGAAATCTATTGTTGTTGCAGAAGTTAAAAAAGTGAAACACCCTATGTACGGAAAATTCGTGTTAAACACAAAGAAATATGTGGCTCACGATGAGACAAATGATTGCAATATTGGAGATACTGTTAGAATAATGGAAACACGTCCAATGAGTAAATCAAAACGTTGGAGGTTAGTAGAAATCCTAGAAAGAGCTAAATAATTATGTTACAAACAGAATCAAGATTAAGAGTAGCTGATAATACTGGTGCTAAAGAAGTTTTAGTTATCCGTGTTTTAGGAGGAACCAAAAAACGATATGCATCAATTGGAGATAAAATTGTAGTAGCAATTAAAGATGCTACTCCAAATGGATCTGTTAAAAAGGGTCAAGTAGCCAAAGCTGTAGTTGTTAGAACGAAAAAAGAAATCAGAAGAAAAGATGGATCTTATATTAGATTTGATGACAATGCTTGTGTATTGTTAGATGCTACTTCTGGTGAAATGAAAGGAACACGTGTTTTTGGACCTGTTGCTAGAGAACTTCGTGAAAAACAATTTATGAAAATTGTATCATTAGCACCTGAAGTGCTTTAATAAACTATTATACGATGAAGTTAAAGATCAAATCAGGAGATAGTGTTCGAGTTATGGCAGGAGACCATAAAGGTGAAGAAGGAAAAGTGGTCACAATTTTTCCTATTAAAAACAGAGCAATTGTTGAAGGTGTTAATATGATATCTAAACATACAAAACCTAGCGCGCAAAACCCACAAGGAGGTATTGTGAAAAAGGAAGCTTCAATTCATATTTCAAATTTAATGTTATTGGAAAATGGAGAAGTAACTAAAGTAGGTTATAGAATGGAAGCTGATAAAAAAGTTAGAGTTTCTAAAAAAACAGATAAAGCAATATAGTTATGACTTATATACCAAGATTAAAAGAAGAGTATAAGAGTAGAGTAATTAGTGCTCTTACTGAAGAATTCAGTTATAAAAACGTAATGGAAGTTCCTAAATTACAAAAAATTGTAATTAGTAAAGGAGTTGGTGCTGCTGTAGCTGATAAAAAATTGATTGATTATGCTGTTGATGAATTGACTACAATCTCTGGTCAACACGCAATTTCAACAATTTCTAAAAAAGATGTTGCAACATTTAAATTACGTAAAGGTGTGCCAATTGGTGCAAAAGTAACTTTACGTGGTGTAAAAATGTACGAATTTTTAGATAGATTAGTTACTGCATCTTTACCACGTGTAAGAGACTTTAACGGTATCAAAGCAAATGGTTTTGACGGTAGAGGAAATTACAACCTAGGTATTACTGAACAAATTATATATCCTGAAATAGATATAGATAAAGTAAACAAAATAGGTGGTATGGATATTTCATTTGTAACAACTGCTCAAACTGATAAAGAAGCAAAATCATTATTAAGTGAACTAGGTTTACCTTTTAAAAAGAATTAAGATATGGCTAAAGAATCAATGAAAGCCCGTGAGGTTAAAAGAAGAAAGGTAGTTGAAAAATATGCTGAAAAACGCAAAGCTTTAAAAGAAGCTGGTGATTATGAAGCATTGCAAAAATTACCTAAAAATGCATCTCCAGTACGTATGCACAATCGTTGTAAACTAACTGGTAGACCAAAGGGGTATATTAGACAATTTGGAATTTCACGTGTAACATTTCGTGAGATGGCAAATCAAGGTTTAATACCAGGAGTAAGAAAAGCCAGTTGGTAAAATTTTAAACAGGTTTAAGGTTCAATAATAAATTGAAAACCAAAACCGTAAATTAATAAATTATGATTACAGATCCAATCGCTGATTATCTAACAAGAGTTAGAAATGCTATTATGGCAGGCCATAGAATAGTTGAAATACCAGCATCAAGAGTAAAAAAAGAAATAACTAAAATCTTATTTGATCAAGGTTATATACTAAGCTATAAATTTGAAGACGAAAGTGTTCAAGGAAGTATTAAAATAGCTTTGAAATATGATAAAGCAACAAAAGCTTCTGTTATAAAAAAAATGCAACGTGTAAGTACACCAGGTCTTCGTAAGTACGTAGGTGCTAATGAAATGCCACGTGTATTAAACGGTTTAGGTATAGCTATAGTTTCTACATCACATGGTGTAATGACTGGTAAAAATGCTACTCAAGCGCATGTTGGAGGAGAAGTTTTATGTTACGTATATTAATAAAGAACTAAGTAAAGATGTCAAGAATAGGAAATAACCCAATTACTTTACCAGCACTAATAACACTCGATATTAACGAGAATGTTGTTACTGTAAAAGGAAAGTTGGGAGAGTTATCTCAAGAAATAACAGACGGTATTACGGTAAAAGTTGAAGAAGGGAAAGTTGTTTTAGAACGCCCATCTGATAGTAAAAGCCATAAAGCAAAACATGGTTTATACAGAGCTTTACTAAATAATATGATATTTGGTGTTTCTGAAGGATGGACTAAAGAATTAGAACTTGTTGGTGTAGGATATAGAGCAAGTAACCAAGGACAAGTATTAGACTTGGCTCTAGGTTTTTCTCATAACATTGTTTTAGATATAGCTCCTGAAGTTAAAGTAGAAGCTATTTCAGAGAAAGGAAAAAATCCAAAAATAAAATTATCTTCATTAGATAAACAACTTGTTGGTGCTGTTGCGGCAAAGATTCGTTCTTTCCGTCCGCCAGAACCATACAAAGGAAAAGGAGTTAAATTTGTAGGAGAAATATTAAGAAGAAAAGCAGGTAAATCTGCATAATTAATTATATTATGGCATTATCAAAGCTTCAAAGAAGGCAAAGAATTAAGCATAGAATCAGAAAGGTAATTTTTGGTACAGCTACTAAACCGAGATTATCGGTATTTAGAAGCAACAAAGAAATTTATGCTCAA
>NZ_WTAR01000005.1 GCF_013139515.1 Lutibacter sp. | reverse complement strand
ATTATTTTTTTCATTTTTATAAATTTTAAATTAGTTACTAGCGCATAATTGCGCTTTATTATTTTGTTTGTACTACGAGGTGTATTACTTTTGCAACACTTTCCTCTGTTTGTATTTAGTAGCTATGCCATAGTTAGTGGTTTTAGGTTAAACATTATATGAGCGTATTGTGTTCTTGAAATTTTACAAACAGAGGATTTTTTACTTAGCCTCTGCTCATTAAACGTATTTTTGTAAATAAGTATAGGATTCCTGCCCCTGTCTACCAACAGGTAGGTTTGCTTCGACTCCGCTCAGCAACCACTCAGGAATGACAATCTATTCACAGCAATAACAATTATTTAAAGTATTTAAATAGAAATTTATAGCAATTATATTTTTTATTTTCTTGCAAATTGGTATTTTTATGCATTCTTTCGATAAGTTCACTATTATCAAGAGATGCTAGATATGTGATTTTACCCTCTATTGCTTGAGAAAAGAATAATTTAAACACAAATAAGGCTAATACAATTACTCTTATTTTAAATCTCATATTTATTTATTGTTGCTGACAATTATATTTTAATTATAACTTTCTCTTTCCAATTTATCTTTCTTTTCTCTCATAATTTTATAAATTGAGTCATATTCTTTTATAGAAACTTCCATTCCAGTTTTAGGCCTGTGAATTGTCTTATCATCTTGTTTGGGCAGGTTGAAAATAATTTCTTTAAGCGAATAAATAAAAATATCATCTTTTAATATGATAACTAGCCCTGGAAGACCACAATATCCTAAAGGACCTACCCTACTAGCTAATTCAGGTGCATACCAAGCTATTGTTTCACTCTTTTTGTCTTTTTTGCTCTTTAGAATTGCTTTATAACAAGAATATTTTCCTATTTTTAATTGTTCTTTTGTTAAAATCCATTCATGTTCATTTAAGCTACTATTTATATTAAAGGTTTCTCCAAATTTTTCTTTATGTTGGATTATTTCTTTAGTTTCTAGGTTTACAAATATCTTACCAAGAATCTTTGCCTTAATACTTACAAGATCAACCTTATTATCATTTCTATTTAGTGCTTTTTCAGCAAAAAAGACAGATTTTTCATTGTTGAAAATAAGTTTAAAGTTTATTGAGCTTTCTTTTCCTGATTCTTCAAATATTCTTTTCAATACTTCTTTTTGCTCAACTTTATCAATTTCGTTAAAAGCGTAATTTGTCTTTACTGTATATATTGCCACACCCTTGTTGTTTTGTGAAAAACAAAGTGTGCTCGAAATTAAAAAAATAGTTAATAATATAACTCTCATAATATTAAATTTAATAATGAGGCCATCTGAAAACATCTAAAAGAGCAGCCTAATTGATTACTTATTTTGAAATATTCACTACAAAATAGAGACTGTTTTAAAAGTCAAACAGCATCCCGTTAATTTGCTAAATCCACCCAAAATCACTCGCTATTTCACATAGTTCTTTTAATGCATCAGCAGTTTCATCAATCAATTCTTCATCATCACTTATTTCTTTAAGTTGGTGTTTAAGCCATATTCTGAATGCCCAACATTTTGCAGATACAACACTCACTGGAGAATTATTTAAATTAATTTCTCCTGTTACTTGAATTTTAGAAATTTCATTTAATGAAGAAATATTTTTCTCAATTAAATGGGTGGAGATATCATTTGCAAAGGCAAATGAACTAACTAGCATAAAAGCAAAAGCAAAAAATATATTTTTCATTTTAATAAAATTTAAATTAGTTACTAGCGAATAATTGCGCTTTATTATTTTGTTTGTACTACGAGGTGTATTACTTTTGCAACACTTTCCTCTGTTTGTATTTAGTAGCTATGTCATAGTTAGTGGTTTTAGGTTAAACATTATATGAGCGTATTGTGTTCTTGAAATTTTACAAACAGAGGATTTTTTATCTCAACTCTAGAAAGTAAGCAAATTTCTATTTATAAGAATGAGATTGCTGCCTTAGCAGGAATGACAATTATTTTAAAATTGGAAATGGATTATAGCAATTATTTTTTTCATAGATGCAATTTATTTAAAGGTTTAATCTTTCTCTTTGTGAATGTATAAAAAAAAAAAAAAATCTTAACAAAATAAATTACATTTTTCACTTACTTTTTTAAAAGTTTATGGTTATTGCCTACTTTAGTAAGGAAAAACCTTACTTTAAAACAATTTGTTCACAATTATTTAATGCTTATTTTCGTGAAAATTATAAATAATCAACTTAAATGATTCAATTTACATTACTTTTTGCTGCAATTTTAGGAGGCTTCGCTGTTGTATTGGGTGCTTTTGGCGCTCATTTATTAAAGAAGATTTTAAATAAAGAACAATTAAAAAGTTTTGAAACGGGTGTAAAATACCAAATGTATCACGCGTTAGTTTTACTAATTATTGGCTTTAATTTTAAATTGGAAACAACTTCAGAAAAATATATGGTTTACAGTTTTATTATTGGTATTCTATTATTTTCATTCAGCATTTATGGCTTAGTAATTTCTTCTTCAAAAAACAAAAAATTAAAATTTTTAGGACCAATTACACCAATTGGTGGTTTATTTTTGATTGCTGGTTGGGGAGTCTTATTTTTTTCAATTTTAAATATGAATTTTTAAAACTTTTGCTACAAATACATTAACATTTATAAATTTCATTTTTTGTAGATTTACCCTCCAACAAATCAAACTTCAAATGAGGAAATTTACTTTTAGAGTTTTTGCTATAGCACTAAGTTTACTAACTTTTAGCTGTAACAATTCTAATTCAACTACTGAACAAGAAGAAAATTACGCACAAGAAAATTACGATAAAATTGAAACGACTATTACTATGCGTGATGGTGTGAAATTATTTACTACTGTTTATTCGCCAAAAGATAAAAGCAAAACGCACCCAATTTTATTACAAAGAACTCCGTATAGTGTTAGGCCGTATGGTGCAGATAAATTCAGAAAAAATATTGGACCTAATAAACATTTAATGAAAGAAGGGAATATTATTGTGTATCAAGATGTTCGTGGTCGTTGGATGAGTGAAGGAACTTTTGATAATATGCGTGCATATATTCCTAACAAAAAAGATAGTACGTATGTAGATGAAAGCTCTGACACATACGACACTATTGATTGGCTAGTAAAAAATGTAGAAAATAACAATGGAAATGTTGGAACTTGGGGTATTTCTTATCCAGGGTTTTATAGTACGTATTCTACAATTGATGCGCACCCAGCTTTAAAAGCTGCTTCACCACAAGCGTGTATTGGTGATTTCTTTTTTGATGATTTTCATCATAATGGCGCTTATTTGTTAAGTTATTTTAGAATTACACCGCTATTTGGAACTCCAAAAGATACACCCACCGATACAGCTTGGTACAAAATGCCTAAACTTAACACAAAAGACCAATATCAATTCTTTTTAGATGCCGGACCTTTAAGCAACTTAAATAAATATTACCAAAATGAACGATTAGACAATCCCAACCTTGAGTTAAATGATAAGTCTGATGATTTCTTTTGGGAAGAATTAAAAGAACACCCAAACTACGATGAGGTTTGGCAAAGCAAAGGAATTATTCAACATTTAAAAAAGATAAACTCTCACGTAGCAACAATGGTTGTTGGTGGCTGGTTTGATGCTGAAGATTTGTATGGCCCTTTAGAAACTTACAAAACGATTGAAAAGTACAACAAAGAAAATTACAATACGCTTGTTTTTGGACCTTGGAGTCACGGTCAGTGGGCTAGTTCAAAAGCCAAAAACGCTGTTGGAAACTATTATTTTGGAGATTCAATCTCCTTATTTTATCAAGAGAACACTGAAACCAAATTTTTCAATCATTTCTTGAAAGGAAAAGGAGATGAAAATTCAGGTTTACCTGAAGCATACGTTTATGATACTGGAAAAAAAGAATGGAAAACATATGACACTTGGCCACCAAAAAATAGTAAAAAAAAACACTTCTATTTATCTGACAATCAAAAATTAACTTCTTCCGAAGAAAAAGAAATAGGCGTGCAATTTATTAGCAATATTAAAAAACCTGTCCCTTATTCCGAAGATATTAAAATGGTTTTTACACCACGAAAATACATGACCGATGATCAACGATTTTCAGCAAGAAGAAGTGATGTTTTAGTGTACGAAACTGAAATTTTAAATAAAGATTTAACACTAGCCGGTGATATTTTGGCAAAATTACAAGTTGCAACTACAGGAACAGCAGCAGATTGGATTGTTAAAGTAATTGATGTTCACCCAACAGATCCTGAAGAAAATAATGACAATATTCAAGGTCATTTAAAAATGAGCAATTATCATTTATTGGTTAGAAGCGAAGTAATGCGTGGTAAATTTAGAAATAGTTTTACCTATCCTGAACCTTTTATTCCAAATAAAAAAACGGAGGTTGCTATTAAATTACAAGATGTATTTCACACATTTAAGAAAGGACACAAACTTCAAGTTCAAGTACAAAGCACTTGGTTTCCTTTGATTGATCTGAATCCTCAAACCTATGTTGATAATATTTTTAAAGCAACCGAAGAAGATTTTAAAACGCAAACGCATACAGTTTTTACCTCTTCAAGTATTGAATTTTCTGTATTGAAATAAAAAAATTGTTTTATATCTTTGTTACGATCAACAATTTTAGTAGTTAAAATGCCTAAACGCAATTTATTAATGTGCTAAATTCTAATAGCAGTACATCAAAATAGTACTATT
>NZ_WTAR01000084.1 GCF_013139515.1 Lutibacter sp. | reverse complement strand
GAAGTATTTTGCCAAGTAACTTTGCTCGTTCACTCAAAAGAATTAATTATTAAATTTGAAAATGCTATTAACAAAATAGATGAAGTTATTGAGTGTTTTCACGTAGCTGGTAATTATGATTATTTACTAAAAATTATTGTAAAAGACATGAAAAGCTATCAACTATTTTTAAAAAATAAATTATCTGTTTTAGATTCGGTTGGTAATGTGCAAAGCACATTTGTAATGTCTTCTACTAAAGACACAAGTATTTTAAAAGTAACATAAAAGTAAAAAGCCTGTAATTAAAAATTACAGGCTTTTTATTATAGAAAATATATAATTAAAGTTTCTTCACATATTTAGTAATAATCACAATCTGAGTTGGACCAACTTTACCTTCAATAAGCTCTGCATTTTCAGGGTCTAAAGAAATTCTTCGCACCGCTGTACCTTGTTTTGCAACCAAACTTGACCCTTTTACTTTTAAATCTTTAATTAGCACTACTGAATCTCCGGCTTGTAAAATTACACCATTCACATCTCTATGAATTACTTTTTGTTCTTCCTCTAAACCTTCTCCTGTTGCTTTTGCCCATTTTAAATTTTCATCATCTAAATAAAGCATATCTAATAAATCTTGCGGCCAACCTTCAGCACGTAAACGCGTTAACATTCTCCAAGCAACTACCTGAACAGCAGAAACTTCACTCCACATAGTATCATTTAAACAGCGCCAATGATTTGCATCAACACTATCAGGATTTTCAATTTGATGTACACATGTTTCACAAGCTAAAATACTATCATCAACCGTTCCAACAGGCATTGGTGGTAGTTTATACATACTCAAATTTTTATCTGAAGTACATAATTCACATTTATTCCCACTACGCTCTTGTAATTTATTTAAAATACTCATTTCTTATTTTTTTGGAGTCGCAAAAGTACATTTAATAAACAGCAATCACAACCTACACCAAAAATGATACTAGTTTGGGCGTTCCCTTCGGTCGGGCTATTTGTTTAATCTTTTGTTAACTTCACGCTGTTCAGTCAACAAAAGGATATCACTGCTATCCCTAACGCAATAAATAACTATTTTTTAGGTTATTTAATAACTACTTTCTCTTTTAAGAATACTTTAAGATACTATTTTTTATAATTTTACGTTATTTGCATTACAAACTACTATGTTATGCTTAAAAACTTCTTTTGGATGTGCTCTGGCGCAGATACTACCATTTTAAAAAACAGCTCAAAGGCCGAACAAATAAAATATGCGGGCATTGGCGGAACTGTATTTTTTACAGCCTTAATGGCGTTTATTGCTGCTAGTTATGCCTTATTAACAGTGTTTGATAACTATTTTGCGGCTGTATTGTTTGGTTTAGTTTGGGGATTATTAATTTTTAATTTAGATAGGTTTATAGTTTCAACTATAAAAAAAACGGATAATAAATGGAAAGAAATTTGGCAAGCAACACCACGCTTAATTTTAGCAGTAATTATTGCTATTGTTATTTCTAAACCTTTAGAAATGAAAATTTTTGAAAAAGAAATAAATCAAGTTTTACTAACTGAAAAAAATAATCTAACACTCGCCAATAAAGAACAAATTTCAAATCAATTTACACCTGAAATTACAGCTTTACAGTCTGAAATAAATTCATTAAAACAAGAAATAAATTCAAAAGAAACAACTTCTAATAAATTATACGAAACCTATATTGCCGAAGCTGAAGGACGAAAAGGGACCAAATTAATTGGTAAAGGACCTGTATATAAAGAAAAAAGAGAAAAACATGACGCAGCTTTAGCTGAACTTCAACAATTAAAAACTAGCAATAACACAAAAATTTCTGAAAAGGAACTTCAAATAGCAAATTTAAAAACACAGCAAAAAACTCAAGAAACAACAACACAACCAATAATTGATGGGTTTGATGGATTAATGGCACGCATAAATGCTTTAAATGAATTGCCTTGGCTGCCATCATTTTTTATATTTCTATTATTTTTAGCAATTGAAACTTCACCTATTTTAGCAAAATTAATAGCTCCAAAAGGAGAATACGATTTTAAGCTACAAGATATTGAAAATGCCGTAAAAACTTGGGTAGCACAAAAAGAACAACAACGTAAACAAGTTTTAAATACTGATAGTATTCTCAATAGAAATATTTATAACGAATTAGCAAGCGAAGATGAATTATACAATTATAAAAAACAAAAAGCCCGTGAAATCATGCAATTTCAAGCTGATGCTTTTTACAAAAGTCAGAAAAATATAGTTGGATAGTTTTACAAAGCTTAATTTAAAGCTTCTAACATCTTCTTTATTTTTAGCGCTTTTTCAAAATGATCTAATTTATTTGTTTTAATCCACCATTCAGCAACTTCAAATAATAAATCTGGATTATCATTTTTATTGGAAAAAAAGGCATAAAAAGATAATCCAACATTTGTTCCCTTCTTTAAAATTTTAGCATTGCAAATAGCAATCATTTTTTGTTTAAATATCAAATTCATAACTTTAATAATCTAATTTTCTATAATACAATCTATTATTAATTTAATTCTCCAAAGGATAAATTTTAACACTGTAACCTAACCAATTTTGCAGTTTATCGTAAATAAGTTGCTTATCTTCTATTGAAAAATCTTTAATTCTAGTAGTATGAGAACCACCTTTTAATACCATTTTTAGTGCATTTACATGTGGTTTTGGTTTTGGTGCACACGCACCCCAAGTATCATATTCACCATAAATATATAAAATTTTATTTCCTTTATTTTCAACATAATCGCGAACTTCTTTAATATAATTAGGATTAAAAGCTAGATCAATATTTTTTGGTGCAAATCTTAAATTTGTTGGCTTATGAACAACTTTAAGTAAATCTTTAACTGTCGAAGTGTCAAAACCATAATAGCCCAATTCAGTCATATGTTGATAATAGGATGGTAATAAATCATCATATGTTTGATCATTATAAAAACTAATACCAACAGTTGAATTTAAGACTTCAAACAACTCTCTACTTGAAGCACTATCATCTGGAATTGAATTACAATTTCCTTCCCATTGCCAAAACGAAAAAGGAAATTCTAACACCGCATATTCTAAAGCTTCTTCAATAGGGATTTGTGTAAAACTCATATTTTTTTCTTTTGCATATCTAGTAATTTTAAATAAAATTGAGTCTCTATTTTTTAAAACTAAACGCTGGTAATTACTAATTTTTCTTCTACACTCTTCAGTTCCAATAGTATTGATATGGTTTTGCGTTCTAACATCTTCTTGAGTATTAATTAAAGGTGCAACGTACGGAACCACCACATCAACATCATATGGATATTTAGATTTATAAATTAACACTGTTTCACCACCTTTACTAATTCCTGTTGAAATCCATTTACTTTTATACAAGGTTTTTAATTTTCTAACCAATTGGTGATAATCTTCTATAGCCAAATCGTTTTTTAAATATTGCCAAGGAATTGTATCAGGACGAGATTTACCATAAAAACGATATTCAACCTGAACTTGGTTTCCTTTAAATATCTTGCTTAATTCATACGTAGTTGGATTCGCATTATACCCTTCGGTAATTAAAACAGTTGGTTTTTTAATATCTGCATGGGATAAATACACATAATGCTTAAAGGTTCCTACATTCAAATTATTATGATCTAAAGGTTGGTTTAAAATTAACTGATATGCTTTCGTAAAATGATCTTTAGCTTCCATTTTAGTAATTTCAGCATTCGGAAAAAGCTGTGCTAATTTTTGTTGAAAGGTTAAAATTTCAATTGGTTCAAGCTTTACAACGCTACAACTAACAATTGAAAAACTTAAAGTAATAAATAAAATAAGAGATTTGTATAATTTCATTGGTTTTTTTTTAATTAAATCGATCTATAGAAAACGGGGTTAAATTTAATGAAGTTTTTTTATCAGAAATTAATTCTGAAATTAATTTACCTGTAGCGTGACCTTGACTCCAACCCATCATTCCATGACCCGTTGCAAAATACGCATTTTTCAATTTTTTACTTCTTCCTATAAAAGGTAAACCATCAGGTGAAATGGGCCTTAAACCACAAGCCACATTAGACATCTCATTCTCAGTAATTGATATATTTGGGTAAAACATTTTGGCATTTTTAGCAATTTTCTGCACTCTAATTTTATTAATTCCAGAATTAATTCCTGCTATTTCCATAGTTCCTCCAAAACGTGTAAAACCATCCATTGGTGATACTGCTGTGTTTAATTCAGCTAAAATTGTAGGATAATTAATCCCTGTTTCTCTGTGAAGATTTATACGATAACCTTTACCTGCCTGTACTAATAGTTTAACTCCTAACTTTTTTGCAATTAAAGGACTCCAAGAACCTGCAGCAACCACAAATTCATCACAACTTACCTCATTTTTATTCGTAACTACATGAGTTATTCTACTTGAAGATTGCTCAAAATCAATCACTTTTTCATTAACTAAAAATGTAACACCTTGCGTTTCAAGATATTTTTGCATTCCTCGCATAAAATCATCAGGAGTTGTATGTGCATCATCTAAATAATAAAATGCTCCTTTAGCCGCTATTTCAGGTTCCATTTCTTTTAGCTTTTCCTTATTAATATGTTTAACTAATAAACCTTTTCTTTTACTAAATTCAGCTAAACACCCTTCTTTATCTTCAAATTTTGAAGTTTGATATGCCATGAGTAATCCTTTCTTTTCAATATGAAAATCAAAAACATTATTTTCTTTCATTTCTTGAAAAAGCTGTAAACTAAAATAGTTTAAATCTTTAATTATTGATGAAGCATACTCAACATTTTTTTCAGTTGCAGATTTGTTAAATTTCCAAAGCCATTTAAACAAATCTACATTAAAACGTGGCTTAATATAAAATGGACTTGCACTATTAAACATCATTTTAATTCCTGTAGAGACCACACCTGGAGCTGCAAGTGGAATTATATGACTTGGGGAAATAAACCCCGCATTTACAAATGAAGCACCTGATGAAATATTTGATTGATCAATTACAGTAACATCATGGCCTTCTTTTAACAAAAAATATGCGGTACTTAAACCAATAATTCCACCACCAATAATTACAACTTTTTTACTCATTCTTTAAAAATATGCATTTTTAAATATACAATTAAATTACATATACTGTATCTTGTTTAAAACTTATGATAATACAATTTTAACATTATTATAGTATTATTTTACCTTACTTTTTGTATTATTGTAACCTAACTGAATAATATTTAATGAAAGTTCTCCCTTTTAAAATCCCAAAACCTGAAAACGTTACACTTTATATTCAAAATTATAAAGGAGAATCATTTTACGAAAAATTACATCAACATAAAGAAATTCAAATAAGTTTAATTGCTGAAGGTGAAGGAACTTATATTATTGGTGATTGTGTTGGGGAATTTAAAAAAAATGACATTTTTGTAATTGGTGAAGATTTACCGCATATTTTTAAAAGAGATACTGCATTTATAAATGAAACAGATATGGTTTCATTATTTTTTTCTAAAAATTCATATGGTGAAGGTTTTTTTAATTTACCCGAATTTGAACATTTTCAAAACTTTTTTAATGATGCAAGTTTAGGTTTTAAAGTACTTTCAAATAAAGAAAAACTTTTACTACACTTATCTCAAATAAAAAAACGGTCTAAATACAAACAATTTACTACTTTTTTAGAAATTCTTGGTATCATATCTGAAGGAAAAAAACGCACGCTATCATCATTAATTAACTTAAAAAAATATGCTGGTAATGAAGGAAAACGTATGAGTGATATTTTTCAATACACAATGAATAATTATCACAATGAAATTAGTTTAGATCAAGTTTCTGATATTGCAAATATGACACCTAATGCCTTTTGCAGGTATTTTAAACAACGAACAAATAAAACTTTTGTAAACTTTTTAATAGATATACGAATTGGTAATGCTTGTAAATTATTAGCCAAAAATAACGACTTAAATATTACCGAGATTTCTTACAAATCTGGTTTTAATAATTTAGCAAATTTTAACAGGAAGTTCAAGGCTATTAAAGGTGTTACACCTTCTGAATACAGAAAAAACATTAAATAAAACCAAGCTCTTTTTGAATTTTTTTAGTCATTCCTTTCACAACCAAATCATACGAATGATCTATTAATTCAATAATAAAATCGTTGTGTAAACCACCTTCAATTGAAATAGTGTTCCAATGCTTTTTACTCATATGAAACCCTTCAATAATATCACAATATTCTTCTCTTAACTGAATGGATTTCTCAGGATCACATTTTAAATTTATTGTAGAAGGTTGATGCTCTAAACCTGATAATGCAAACATCTTATTGGCTACCTTAAAAACAAGTGTTTTTTCATCAAAAGGAAAACATTCAGTAACATATTTTTTTGATAAACAATAATCTCTAAACTCTTCAATATTCATATTTTAGCCTAGTTTTTGTAAATCAAATATACAACGTATTTTACAAAAGAAACAAATCTGAAGCAATGCCATCAGCTAAAAATTTACCTTTTTCAGTGGTAATAAGAATTCTATTTTTAGAAATTTCTAACAAACCCTTTTCAATAAAAGGTTGCGAATTTTGTATTAACAATTCCAAATATTTAGCACCAAAATCATTTTCAATCTTCTCAAAAGAAACTCCCCAAATAGTCCTTAAACCAGTCATAACATACTCGTTAAACTTATTGTTTTTTGTTAGCTTTTCAGTTTGAGAAGGTAATTTATTCTCTAATAAATCTTTAACATATTTTGCGTTATTTGAAATATTCCAAGATCTTTCAAATCCATTAAATGAATGTGCTGAAGGACCGACACCTATATATTTTTCACCTAACCAATACGACATGTTATGCTTTGAAAAATAGTTAGGCTTCCCAAAATTAGAAATTTCATATTGCACAAACCCTTGTTTTTTAGATTCTTCAACTAACATATTAAAATGCTGCAAGGCTAAATTCTCATCAATTGGTGGTGTTTTACCACTTTTAATAAAGCTATGTAATGCAGTTTTTTCTTCAACCGTTAAAGCATAACTTGATATATGTGGTATTTTAAAATCAAAAGCTTGTTGTAAGTTTAGAAACCATTTTTTATCACTCATATTTGGAACTCCATAAATCAAATCTATTGTAATATTTTTGAAATATTTTTTGGCTTCAACCAAACATTTTTTAGATTCTTCAGCTGTATGAGCACGATTCATGAATTTTAAATCATCATCAAAAAAAGATTGAATTCCAATACTTAATCTATTAATTGGTGATTTCGATAAGTCTTTAATTTTTTGAGTAGACAAATCATCTGGATTGGCTTCTAAAGTAATTTCAACATCACTAACCACTGAATAATTAGTGTAAATTGTATCAATTAAAAATTGTATTTCTTCAATACTTAATAAAGATGGTGTTCCTCCTCCAAAATAAATGGTTTCAATTTGTTCATCACCAAATTCATTTTTTCTTAACAACAATTCTTGCTTAATTGCGTAAATCATTTCTTCTTTTCTTTTTAATGAAGTTGAAAAATGAAAATCGCAATAGTAACATGCTTGTTTACAGAATGGTATGTGTAAATAAATTCCTGCCAATATTATTATTTTAAGTTTCTAAATGTACGCTATTAAAAAAAAACTTCAAAAAATGATTTTTGTTACCTTTTTACTGAATACTGTGTTGTAAATTTGATAAAATCATAAAATTATGTATACATATATTGTTTCATTTAAAGTTAAAGAAGGTGAGGGAATTACTTTTGTTGAATTGCAAAAGTTTGAAGAATTAACTGAAGCTAAACCTGCAGGATTAGATCATTTTCATATTTTTAAAGATAGAAATGAAGAAAATAGGTTTTTTTTAATTGAATATTGGAATTCTAAAGAAGATAAAGAAAAAATGGAAAGTTCTAAGGAACATCAATTATTTCATGAGCATAGAAAATTAGTAATTGAAAAAAAATATGAAACTTATGAATGTGATATTGTTATTTAGCTTTTAGCTATTTTTTAACTCTATCTCCGTTTTGTTTTACAAAAGCTCCCCAACCTGTATAGTTTTTACCAGAAGTTACTTTACCGCTATTATAAAAATGGCAAACTGCAGCTGCTAAACCATCCGTTGAATCTAAATTTTTAGGCAATGTTTTCAGTTTAAGTAAATTTTGTAACATTTTAGCAACTTGTTCCTTACTCGCATTCCCATTTCCTGTAATTGCCATTTTAATTTTCTTTGGTGAATATTCGGTAATTGGAACTTCTCTAGATAACCCTGCAGCCATAGCAACACCTTGAGCTCTACCTAATTTTAACATAGATTGCACATTTTTACCAAAAAAAGGAGCTTCAATGGCAATCTCATCTGGATGATATGTTTCTATTAAATGAATAGTACGTTCAAAAATTAGTTTAAGTTTTACATAATGATCATCGTATTTCTTTAGTGATAATTCATTCAACTGAATTAACTCCATTTTTTTATCTACAATTTTTATCAACCCAAACCCCATTATGGTTGTACCTGGATCAATTCCTAATATAATTTTTTCTGAGCTCAATGAATTTTCATTTTGTATTGTCTTTAACTAAAACAAAGGTTACTTTCTAATTAATAAAAGCTATTAAAGTTTATTTCTCTACTCCAAAAAAACTAGTAATTAATCCTTCTGCATTTATCCATAAATACAAAATAACGACTAATAAAAGTACTAAAATAAAACCTCTCTTAAAATTTGGCTTTTTTCGTTTTTTAAATCTTTGCTGTTCCATTCTATTACTATAAAATTATTGTTTAGTTGCTCGCAACATTTCTCTTTTTCCTGGTGGCCCAGGTAACCTTTCAACAGTAAAACCAACTTCTTGCATTGCACGTCTTACACTTCCTTTTGCACTATAAGTTACTAAAATGCCTCCTTTTTTTAAAGCTAAATACATAATTTTGAAAATTTCTGCTGTCCATAACTCTGGTTGGACTTTTGCTCCAAAAGCATCAAAATAAATTAAGTTGAATGTGTTTTCATCCTTTATTTCATTAAAAAACTGTTTGCGTTTTGTTAAAGAAAAGTGAGACGCTATTTTATGCTCAATTTCCCAATTTTTCTGATGTATTTCAGTAAAAATATTTTTTGTGTTGTTTTCTTTTAATTCTGAAGCATAATTTAATTTTTCAATTTCATTTGAAGTTATAGGATAAGCTTCAACTCCAACATAATTAACCTTTAAATTTAATGTTTCAGCTTCAAAAAAAGTAATAAAACTGTTTAAACCGGTTCCAAAACCAATTTCTAAAATTGAAATTTCTGCATTTGAAAAAAGCGACAAGCCACTTTTAATAAATACATGCATAGCTTCTTGAATTGCTCCATGTTTAGAATGATATTGTTCATCCCATTCAGGTAAATGAATGGTTGAAGAACCATCAGCAGTAATAATTATCTCTCTTTTCAAATTTTAAATATATACAATTTTAATCATTATTTCAGTTTAAAAAACAAGATTAATCAATTGAAAAACAACCAAATACGATCATTAATAAGATTTATAATAAAATAAAATAATTAGCATTATAACTATTAATAATGTAAAATTATTTTACTTGTATTAGCTATACAACTAATTTTATTCAAAGATATTAAAAAATAGACACTAACATTACCATAAAATTAAATTCTAAATTAAAAAAATTAAGTAATTTTGTTTAAATTAAATAAAGATAAACTATGGCTTTACAGATTGAAAAAATAGCAGCATCGAAAATCTCAAACGTAGACTTTAGCAACCTAAAGTTTGGCGAAATATTTACTGACCATATGTTTGAATGTGATTTTGAAAATGGTGAATGGAAAACACCTATAATTAGACCGTACCAAGCACTTTCTTTTGATCCTTCAGCAAAAGTATTTCATTACGGACAAGCTGTTTTTGAAGGTATGAAAGCCTATAAAGATGATAATGATGATTTATGGTTGTTTAGGCCCGATGAAAACCAAAGACGTATTAACATATCTGCTGAAAGATTAGATATGCCTGCTTTTCCAAAAGATTATTTTTTTGAAGGCTTAACTACTTTATTAAAAATGGATAAAGATTGGGTTAAAACAGATGAAGATAATGCGCTTTATATTAGACCTTTTATTATTGCAACTGAAAATTGCGTATCTGCATCAACATCAACTAACTATAAATTCATGATAATTTGCTCACCTGTTCAAGCTTATTATTCAGGTGATGTAAAAGTTGTTTTTGCTGATAAATATAGTAGATCTGCAGATGGTGGAGTTGGTTTTGCTAAAGCAGCAGGTAATTACGCAGGTTCATTTTACCCAACTAAATTAGCAAATAAAGAAGGGTTTCAACAAGTAGTTTGGACAGATTCTAACACACATGAATTTCTTGAAGAAGCCGGTGTAATGAATGTATTTTTTAGAGTGAATGACACCTTATTAACAGCACCAACTAGTGATCGTATTTTAGATGGTGTTACACGTAAAAGCATCATTCAATTTGCTAAAGACAAAGGAATTAAAGTTGAAGTTAGACCTGTAAGGGTTTCAGAAATTGTTGAAGCTGCCCGCAAAGGAGAATTATTAGAAATGTTTGGTACAGGAACCGCTGCCGTTGTTAGTCCTATTAGTGGATTTTCAAATAAAGGTGAAAGTTTTGATTTACCTAAAGTTGAAAATAGCTACGCTTCATTCATAAAAAAGGGAATTACAGATATTCAAAAAAACAAAGCCGAAGATAAATTTGGGTGGACCGTTAAAATTCAATAGTTAGTTTTGAAGGTTCCTTCAAAATTTTATACATTTAAACAATTAAAACAATCGGATTCACATCCGATTGTTCAGCATATTATTTGGTTTTAATCCAGTAAAAACAACTTATGACTACACTAGAAAAAGCTAAAATCAATCTTCAAGAAAATGGTTTTCTGGATATAGACCCTCCTAAAAGCATTAATTATATTAAAGAAATAAATAAATTAAGGAAAAAGAAAAACGCTGTTATTTTAGCGCATTATTACCAAGAAGATGCCATACAAGATATTGCTGATTTTGTTGGAGACAGTCTAGCTTTAGCGCAAAAAGCAGCAACGACTAATGCAGATATTATTGTTTTTGCAGGTGTACATTTTATGGCTGAAACAGCTAAAATTTTAAATCCTTCAAAAAAAGTAGTTTTACCCGATTTAAAAGCCGGTTGCTCATTAGCAGATTCTTGCCCGCCAAATGAATTTGCAGCTTTTAAAAAAGAACACCCAAATCATTTAGTGGTTTCTTATGTAAACACTTCAGCAGAAATTAAAGCACTAACTGATATTGTTTGCACATCATCAAACGCTGAAAAAATAATTAATTCTATTCCTAAAAATCAACCAATTATATTTGCTCCAGATAGAAATTTAGGTGCTTGGTTAATTAAAAAAACTGGTCGTGAAATGTTACTCTGGGATGGTGCTTGTATGGTTCACGAAGCTTTTTCAATTGATAAAATTCTAAAATTGCATGCTGAAAATCCTGATGCAGAAATTATTGCACATCCAGAATCTGAAGCGCACTTATTAAAAGTTGCCAAGTATGTTGGCTCAACTTCAGGTTTATTAAATTATGTAAAAACGAGTAATGCAAAAACTTTTATTATAGCTACTGAAGTTGGTATTTTACATAAAATGAGACAAGAATCACCTAATAAAATTTTGATTCCCGCACCAGTTGAAGATGACAATTGTAATTGTAGTGAGTGTTTTTATATGAAAATGAATACCATGAAAAAGTTGTATTTATGTTTAAAACACGAATTACCAAATGTAGAAGTTGACTCAGAATTAAGCAAAAAAGCATTGGTTTCTATTGAACGAATGTTAGAGCTTTCTTAATAAAAATTCTTTTAAATGAACGCTGAAAAAAAAATATACAAAACCGATTTTCTAGTTATTGGTTCAGGAATTGCGGGTTTGACTTTTGCTTTAAAAGCAGCAACTCATTTTAAAGATGCTTCAATAACTATCGTTACTAAAAACGAAAAAAACGAAAGTAATACTAAATATGCTCAAGGTGGAATTTCAACAGTGTGGAATAAAACCGTAGATTCATTTGAACAACATATTGAAGACACATTAATTGCTGGCGATGGGATTTGTGATGAAGAAGTTGTTAGAATGGTTGTTGAATCTGCTCCTGATCGTTTGCAAGAACTAATAGATTGGGGAACTAATTTTGACAAAACTAAAACCGGTGAGTATTCCTTAGGAAGAGAAGGTGGCCACTCACATGATAGAATTTTACACCATAAAGACATTACTGGTGCTGAAATTGAAAGAGCTTTGATTGAACAAGTTAACAACGCAAAAAACATTACTTTTTTAACATATCATTACGCAATTGATCTAATTACTGAACATCAAGTTAAAAAGAAATTAATTAAAAGAACAGAGAAAATTACTTGTTTTGGGGCTTATGTTTTAGATGAGAAAAAAAACAAGGTTAAAACATTTGCTGCAAAAGTAACTATGCTGGCTACTGGAGGAAACGGACAAGTTTATAGTACAACAACCAATCCAATTATTGCTACTGGCGATGGAATTGCTATGGCATATAGAGCTAAAGCTGAAATTTCAGATATTGAATTTATCCAATTTCACCCAACAGCATTGTTCAACCCTGGTGAATATCCTGCATTTTTAATCTCTGAAGCTGTACGTGGAGAAGGTGCTATTTTAAGAGATTACTTTGGGAAACGATTTATGAAAAAATACGATAAACGTGAAGAATTAGCCTCACGTGATATTGTTGCAAGAGCCATTGATAATGAACTTAAAAAAAGTGGTACACCTCACGTATATTTAGATTGTACACATTTAGATTACGAAGCTTTTAAAAAACATTTTCCAAATATTACTGAAAAATGTTTAGGATTAGGAATTGATGTTCGAAAAGATTTTATTCCTGTATCACCAGCACAACACTACATTTGTGGAGGGGTTAACATAAATAAAAAATCAAAAACTTCACTTAAAAATTTATATGCTTGTGGTGAAGTAACAAGGTCTGGACTTCATGGAGCAAATAGATTGGCTTCTAACTCTCTTTTAGAAGGAATTGTTTTTGCACACAATGCTTTAGATAATTTAACAAAACGATTTCATAAAATTAAAATACCAATTAATGTTCCTGAATGGAATGATAGTGGTGTTGTAAAAAATATGGAAAAAGTATTAATTACTCACGACAGAAACGAAGTTAAAACTATTATGAGTAACTATGTTGGTATTGTTCGATCAAACGAGCGATTGTTACGTGCTGAAAGAAGATTACATAACTTATATGAAGACAATAAAAGATTGTACGATCATTCTGAACTTTCAGTAGATTTATGTGAATTACGAAATTTAATAACTACAGCCTATTTAATTACTCAATTTTCAAAAAGTAGAAAAGAAAATAAGGGTGGATTTTATAATGCAGATTTAATAGAAAAGGAGCTTTAAAAGCTCCTTTTTTATTAAATGTATTTCTTTTATTTTTACCAAATTTTAACTCTTTCTTCTGGTTGTAAATACATTTCATCTCCTTCAACAATATTAAATGCTGTGTAAAAAGCATCTACATTTTGTAAAGGCATATAAGCTCTGTACATTCCTGGAGAATGAGGATCTGTTTTAATTAAGTTTTTCATTGCTTCGTCTCTCATTTTAGTTCTCCAAATAGTTCCCCAAGACATGTAAAAACGTTGCTCAGCTGTAAATCCATCAATATCATCAGGTCTTCCATTCTTTTCGTAGAAAATTTGTAAACCATCATATGCAGAATTAATTCCACCTAAATCTCCAATATTTTCACCTAAGGTAAATTCACCATTTAAGTTTATACCTTCTAATGCTTCAACAGCACTGTATTGATCAACTAATTTTTTACCTAAAGCTGCAA
>NZ_WTAR01000094.1 GCF_013139515.1 Lutibacter sp. | reverse complement strand
GGTAAATAAAATTATAACCAATTCTACTGTCTGAACCTATTCCAATACGTACCTGATTTGCATCAGCTCCTACCTTTTCACAAATATTGGCTATCTCATTCATAAATGAAATTTTTGTTGCCAACATGGCATTTGCAGCATACTTTGTCATTTCTGCAGAACGAATATCCATGGCTATAAAACGGTCGTACGACATACAAAATGGTGCGTATAGCTGTTTCATTTTTTCTACAGCACCCTCATTATCTGCTCCAACAACCACCCTGTCAGGTTTCATGAAATCGTTAATTGCTACGCCTTCTTTTAAAAATTCTGGATTTGAAACCACATCAAATTCAATAGTTACGCCTCTTTCATTTAGTTGCTTTTGAATGGTGTCTCTCACCTTATCTGCTGTTCCAATAGGCACGGTAGATTTATCAACCACCACTATTGGTTTTTGCATGGTTTCTCCAATAGATGTAGCTACTGAAACTACATATTGTAAATCTGCCGAACCATCATCTCCCATTGGCGTACCAACTGCAATAAAAACTATTTCAGCAGTGCTTAAAGCTTCTTCTAAATTTGTTGTGAAAAATAGATTTTCGTTTTTTACATTTTTTAATACCATGTCTTCTAAACCAGGCTCATAAATTGGAATAATTCCTTTGTGTAACTTTTCTATTTTAGTTGCATCTATATCTACACAGGTTACTTTATTTCCCATTTCTGAAAAACATGTTCCTGAAACTAATCCTACATATCCTGTTCCTATTACTGCTATGTTCATTTTATTCTTTGTTATTTGTCAGGCTGAGCTTGTCTAAGACTTTTTTAGTTGAATTGCACTTCGACAGGCTCAGTGTGACATCATATTTTATACTTCTTATTATTAATTAAAAACTCTTATAATTTCTCATAATTAAATCAGAAAACACATTTAGTGTCAGGCTGAGCTTGTCGAAGACTTTTTTGTTCAATTGTACTTCGACAGGCTCAGTGTGACATTTTATTTAATCTTTAGGCTTACCGTGCTCTGAATGATTTTTAGAAAGCAACACTAGCTTGTCCCAATCTTCGTTTATCAATGCCTCCTTCTTCAATCTACTCCAACCTTTAATTTTTTTCTCTCGTAAAATAGCTTCATTAATCTCTGAAAACATTTCAACCCATACTAACTTTACTGGTCGTTTAGAAAAAGTATACGCTTTTACATCTTTCCCTAAATTGTGTTCATTCAATCTACGTTCAACATTATTAGTAACACCAACATAATAAGAGTTATCTGAGCATTTTACAATATATACATAATAATTTTTCATCAAAAAAACACTCCGACAGGCTCAGTGTGACATTTTATTTTATACTTTTCTTCTTCACTTTAGCCTTTACCACCTACAACTTCCCATCAACCTCACAATCTAATGCCCCTTTAACATCGTAAATAATTCCATTTTTATTTAAATAATTGCTGAAATCTATGTCTAAGAACTCATTATGCGAAACTGCTAACACAACACCATCAAACTTAGTAGAAGGTATGGTTTTAAATGTTTCAATACCGTATTCATGCATCACTTCTTCTGGGTTTGCCCAAGGATCAAAAACAGTAACATCTGTACCAAAGTCTTTTAAACTTTGAATCACATCTACCACTCTTGTATTTCTAACATCTGGGCAATTTTCTTTAAAAGTAATTCCTAATACTAAAATTTTAGCATTCTTAATTTTAGCTTCATTATCAATAAATAGCTTAATTATTTCGGTAGCTACATAACTTCCCATGCTATCATTCATTCTTCGTCCTGCTAAAATAATTTCTGGATGATACCCTACTTCTTGTGCTTTTTGTGCTAAATAATATGGGTCTACTCCAATACAATGACCACCAACTAAGCCTGGCTTGAATGGTAAAAAGTTCCATTTTGTACCTGCAGCTTCTAACACTGCACTTGTATCAATATCTAATAAATTAAAAATTTTAGCTAATTCATTTACAAAGGCAATATTAATATCACGTTGTGAATTTTCTATCACTTTTGCAGCTTCAGCAACTTTAATTGTAGGCGCTAGATGTGTGCCAGCAATAATTACTGATGCATATAAATCGTTTACTTTTTTTCCAACTTCAGGAGTTGAACCCGATGTTACTTTTAATATTTTTTCAACGGTATGTTCTTTATCTCCTGGATTAATTCTCTCTGGTGAATATCCTGCGAAAAAATGGTTGTTGAATATTAATCCCGAAGATTTTTCTAAAATAGGGATACAAACTTCTTCTGTAGCGCCTGGGTACACTGTTGATTCATAAATAACAACATCTCCCTTTTTCAATACTTTCCCAACTGCCTCGCTTGATTTCACTAACGGAGTTAAATCTGGTTTGTTATTTTTATCTACAGGTGTTGGTACTGTTACAATGTAATAATTACAAGATTCAATATCTTGAATAGCTGTTGAACAATATAACCCTATTTCATTTGAAGGTTTTTCTACCAGTACTTTTTTAAGTACTTCATTTTCAACTTCTAATGTGCTATCTACTCCTTTTTTTAATTCTGAAACACGTTGTTCATTGATGTCAAACCCGACTACTGGGTATTTTGTAGCGAATAATCGTGCTAATGGTAATCCTACATATCCTAATCCTATTATTGCTATTTTCATTTTTGTGGCTTTCGGTTTTCGGTTTTCGGTTTTCGGTTTTCGGTTTTCGGTTTTCGGTTTTCGGTTTGTAAAAGTACTAATTTTTAAAACCCTTCTTCATTCAAATTTATTCCAATTACTTTTTACATAACGTAAAAAGCTAAAAATTTTAGCTCCTAATTTATCATATTCATCTTTTAATCTTCTAGCTTCATTTGCTATATCTGGGTATAAGAATTCTATTTTTTCCAAATGACACGTAGTTTCAAGATTACTCGCATGTGAGTATGTTAAAAACTTTATAAAATCAGCTTTATATTGTTTTCTCCCATATCCTTCAACAATATTTGACACTACAGAATCTGAAGACCTTCTTAGTTGACTACCTAGTTCATATTTTTCATAATTCGGTAATTTTAACGAAAGTGTATGTGTTTTATAAAACAAAGATAAACTCAATGTGTAAATATCTAAATCTTTATAACTTTTCATTTCCTTTTTCTAACTGATAACTGATAACTGATATTACTTTAGATTCTCCCAATACCATGCTACTGCTTTTTCCAATCCGTTTTCCAAGGAATATTCGGGTTTATAATTTAATAGTTTTGTTGCTTTTTCTATAGATGCTAATGAATGTGGAATATCTCCTGCTCTTTCTGGCCCGTACTTAATTTCAATAGCTGCAATTTTGGAGTCAAATTTAGCCAGTTTTCTTTTTAATGCTTCAACTAAATTATTTAAGGTAGCTCTTTCGCCAAATGCTACATTATATACTTGATTTAACGCTTTCGTATTACTAGTACTAATTGCCAATAAATTCATTTGAATTACATTATCTATATACGTGAAATCTCTTGAAAATTCACCATCACCATTTATTAAAGGCGATTCATACTTCATAAATTGCATGACAAATTTTGGAATAACTGCAGCGTATGCTCCTTCTGGGTCTTGTTTTCTTCCAAAAACATTAAAATAACGCAAGCCAATTGTATTTAAACCATAGGTTTTATAAAATATTTCAGCATACAATTCATTCACATATTTGGTAATTGCATACGGTGATAATGGTTTTCCAATGACATTTTCTACTTTTGGCAATCCTTTAGAATCTCCATATGTTGATGAACTTGCCGCGTACACAAATCGTTTTACATTTGCATCTCTAGCTGCTGTTAACATATTTAAAAACCCAGAAATGTTAACATCATTCGTGGTTTTTGGATCTATTATTGAACGCGGAACAGAACCTAAAGCTGCTTCATGCAACACATAATCTACTCCTTCGCAAGCTTTAGTACAATCTTCAATATTTCTAATATCGCCAACTATTAATTTAAAGTTTGGGTTCTCTAATAAGTGTTGAATGTTTTCACGCTTTCCGGTAGCAAAATTATCTAAGCATACTACTTTATTTTTAAGCTGAAGTAAGGTTTCACACAAGTTAGAGCCAATGAATCCAGCGCCTCCTGTTACTAAGATTTTACTGTTACTTATGTAGTTATTTTTCATTGTTTTGGGATTATCTGTTTTCGGTTGTTGGTTTTATTTGACTAATACAAAGGCTTTTCGGTTGCTGTTTTAACCTTAGTTTTGGTCTTAATTCAACTTCTTCATTTCTTAGAGAAAGATTGCTTCAATCGTTCCTCTTTCGCAATGACGTTTCTTGTGAACTTACAACTACTTAGTTTTATTCTTGGTATTGGTTTTAGTCTTCATCTAATTTTTGGTTTTACCCTTTATACTTTTTCAAATACCATTCAATTGTTTTTAAAATACCTGAATCAAAATTTTCATCGGCTTTCCAAGCTAACTTAGTTTCAATTTTAGTGGCATCTATTGCGTATCTAAAATCGTGACCTGCTCTGTCTTCAACATAGCTAATCTGATCTTTATAACTTTTATCTTTTAACGGTACTAAACCATCTAACAATTCACATATTTTAGCGACAATATAATTGTTGTTTTGCTCGTTTTTCCCTCCAATATTATAAACTTCTCCTGATTTTCCTTCAAAATATCCCAATTCAATTCCTTTACAATGATCTAACACATATAACCAGTCTCTAATATTTTTGCCATCTCCGTATACTGGAATATTTTCACCTGCTAATGCCTTTCTAATTACTGTTGGAATTAGCTTTTCATTGTGTTGTTTAGGTCCGTAATTATTTGAACAATTTGTAATTACCGTATTCATTCCATAGGTATGATGATAACTTCTAACAATCATATCACTTCCAGCTTTTGAAGCACTGTAAGGTGAATTTGGTGCGTAAGGTGTTTCTTCAGTAAATAAACCTGTTTCGCCTAAAGTTCCATAAACCTCATCGGTTGAAACGTGTAAAAATTTATTGTTTTCAAACCCTTTTTTATACACAAAAGGCTTTTCCATCCAATATTTATAAGCAACATCTAACAAGGTAAAAGTTCCTTTTATATTTGTTTCAATAAAAACTCCCGGATTTGAAATAGAATTATCTACGTGAGATTCTGCAGCTAAATGTATAACTCCATGAACTATATAATGCTGAAAAACGCGCTCTATTAAATCTCGATCACAAATATCTCCATGTACAAACGTATAATTTGGTGCCTTTTCAACAGATTTTAAATTTTCTGAATTTCCCGCATATGTTAATAAATCTATATTTACAATGTTATAATTTGGGTATGTATTTACCAAATGTTCCACTAAATTAGAACCTATAAAACCGGCTCCTCCTGTTACTAATATTGCATTCATTTAATGTATGTTTTATGTGTTTAGGCAAAAGGTTAAAGATAAAATTTTATAAGGAATGTGCAAAAGGTTTCAATTCTTATTTTAAATGAAATAATTAGATTACTTAACTCGTAATATTCCTACTTTCTAAACAATTTTTTAGTGAAGTTTCCCAAGCAGGTATTTCAAGAGAAAACACTTCCTTAATTTTAGTAGTATTTAATAAACTAAAATTTGGTCTTTTAGCTTTTGAATTGAATTTTTTTGAAGAAACTGGCAGCACAACACACTTAGAGTTAGCCAGTTTCATAATTTCTTTCGCAAATTGAAACCAACTACACTCACCACCATTTGCATAATGGTATACTTGTACACCATCACTTTTTAATAAAGGAATAATTTGTAACATGGTTTTTGCTAAATCATACGCATTGGTTGGAGATCCAATTTGATCTGAAACTACCGAAACAGTTTCTTTCTCTTGGCTTAACTTCAACATTGTTTTTACAAAATTTTTACCAACATTTGAGTACAACCAAGATGTTCTAATAATTATAGAATTGTTTGGATTTACTTTTAAAAAAGCCTGTTCCCCTCTTAATTTTGAAGTTCCATACACATTTTGAGGATTGGTTTTTGAAGTTTCTACATATGGAATTTTAGAAGTACCATCAAAAACATAATCGGTTGAAATATGTATAATTTTAATAGCTTTCTTTTTCGCAATTTTAGCTAAATTTTGAACTGCTTCACTATTAATTTTAGTTGCTAAATTTGGTTCGTCTTCAGCTTTATCTACATGTGTATAAGCGGCACAATTTATAATAACTGTTATCTTATTAATTAAAATAAACCTAGAAACTTCTTCAAAATTGGAAATATCTAAATTACTTTTATCGGTAAAAAAGAAGATGTAATTAGAAAAATTATGTTCCAAACTCTTCAATGCCAATCCTAATTGCCCTTTTGAACCTGTAATTAGTAAATTACCCATTTAAACTGAAATTTTCTTCAAACAAATCAGCATTTTCAAAAGTAGGCTGCATCTTATCTTTTTCAGAAATTAATAGTAGTTCTTTCGATAATTTCCAATCTATTTGCAAAGTAGTATCATTATACATCATTCCTCTTTCAGACGCTTTATGATAATAATTATCAACTTTATAACAAAAAATTGCTTCATCGCTTAACACCACATAACCGTGAGCAAAACCTTTTGGAATGTACAATTGACACTTATTTTCTTCACTTAATTCAACAGCTTCATATTGGCCAAAAGTTGGGGAGTTTTTTCGTATATCAACAGCAATATCTAATACACTACCTTTAACAACACGCACTAATTTAGCTTGTGCAAAAGGTGGTAATTGATAATGCAACCCGCGTAAAACTCCTTTTGTAGATTTGGCTTCGTTATCTTGAATAAAATTAATAGAACCACCAATAAACTGTTCAAACTGTTCTTTTTTAAACGATTCGAAAAAGTAACCTCTTTCATCGTTTAAAATAGTTGGCTTACATAAAACCACATCGGGAATTTCTGTTCTAATAAATTTCATGTTTTTTAAACTATTTAGACCTTGCTAAATTAACTAATTATCACAAATTTTTATATTATTTCTAAAAAATGACATAAGAATTACAAATCTCAACACTTTTTAAACATTTTCTTTTTTCTATTTCTTACCATAAAATAGCCTCTAATTGCTATTTATTTCTAAATATTTAAATTAATTATAAAAGAATTTATGAACATTTTAGTTCATAAAACTAAAAGAGCGAATAATTATTGTAGTGCGAAAAAAGTTTATTTAAAAGCAAAATTCAGCCATTTATATGTGAAATACAACCATTTATTTTAAGGGATGTGATATTTATCACGTGTTTTCTTATATATATGAAGTAATTTTATCGCATAATTCACAAATTTATATAACAATTTTTAATTAATACTTAAACCCTTAAATTATGAAAACAAAATTATTAAGTTTAACCGCTATTTTTATGATAGCAATTTTTTCAAACAATGTGATGGCGCA
>NZ_WTAR01000085.1 GCF_013139515.1 Lutibacter sp. | reverse complement strand
TCTTTATTTTGTTTTGTGAATGTGGTTGACTTTTCTTCTAATATTCTATTCGCTAAAATTTCAAAATCTTTGGTGAATTTTTCTTGTAATTTTTCAACTTCAGCTTTATTTTCATTTAATTTTACTTCTAAATATTTTATTTCAGAAACCTTATCTGAAAGTTTTAAATCTATTGCATGTTTTGCTTCTAAAACGTCAGTTTTATCTTTGGTTAAATTGCTAATAATTAATTTATTAGACGTATCTTCATTAAGTAAGTGTTTATTGTTAAATTCAAGTTCAGAAATAACTTTTTCAGACGTGTTTTTAGCAATTAACTTACCAATAAATACACCAACTAATAAAGCTAAAACAAAAATAAATATGTATATAAAAAGTACTTCCATTATTAATTAAAATTTATAATTTGATAACCATTAGTTTGATATTCAACCAAAGCTGTTAAAGCCGATAAAGCTAATTTTACACTTGAAGATTTTTCGTTTATCTTAAATCCACTTGCTATATAAGATTGTCCACAAACATATATTTCTACATTCGCTTTTTTTAAAGCTTCAATAATGTCGTTGTTTGGGTTTGCCGTATGATATCTATTTTTATAAGCATTATTGTTTATTGTGCTTTTAGTTGCTGCACCATGCAAAATAACTACTGTTTTCATATTTTCTAATGAAATTCCTTTCTGTGCATGCATATTCAAATAACGAGCAACAGCGTTTAATAGTGGGTTTACTTTATTATCTTTTGATTTATCAGTGAAAATATCAAAAATAACCTTATACTCAGTATCTTTATCTAACTGTAAATCAGGGCTTTTAACTTGATACACTTTCCCAAACGTTTCTAATATTGGACCTTTTTTCACCTCAATTTCTTGAGCACTTAATATTGAAAAGTTTAATAGTAAAATTAAAATTGCAAAAATTTTCATAACTTAAATTTATTTTAAATTCAATTTTTAAAATTAAGATTTTTATATTTGTTGCCATAGCCAGACATTTAAAATTAAATCTGAGTTATTAACAACTACATGAAATTATTTGCACGATTTATTTTATTCACGGTTTTGGGTTGGAAGGTGAAAGGTGCTTTCCCGAAGGAATTAAAAAAATATTTGATTATTGCTGCTCCACATACACATTGGCTTGACTTCCCTTTAGGAATAGCTGTAAAATATGCTGAAGGTGCTCCTATAAATTACATTGGAAAAGCTTCATTATTTAAACCTCCTTTTGGTTTTATTTTTAGAGGATTAGGTGGAACTCCTGTTGATAGAACTAAAAGTAATAATAGAGTTGAAGCTATTGTGAAAATTTATAACAGTCATGAAAAATTTATTTTAGCACTCTCACCTGAAGGCACTAGAAAAAAAGTAGATACTTGGAAAACAGGGTTTTATTACATAGCAAAAGGGGCAAGCGTTCCTATAGTTATGGCTACTTTAGATTTTGGTAAAAAAGAAGTTAAAATCTCTGAACCATACGAACTTACTGAAAACATGGAAAAAGACTTTAACTTTTTTTATAAATTTTATGAAGGTGTTCAGGGTAAAATTCCTGAAAATTTTTAAGCTTTATAAAATGGCAATCTAACTACAACAGCTGCTAATGCTTTTTTACGTACTTGAATAAAAATTTCAGTATCACGTTTAGCATAAGCCTTGGTAACGTATCCTAATCCAATTCCTTTTTTTAATGAAGGACTCATGGTGCCTGAAGTAACTTTACCAATAACTTCACCATTTTCATTTACTATTTCGTAACCATGACGTGGAATCCCTTTTTCGGTTAATTCAAAAGCTACTAATTTTTTTGTAACTCCATCTTCTTTGTGTTTTTTAATTTCTTCAGCATTCACAAAGTCTTTAGTGAACTTTGTAATCCACCCTAATCCAGCTTCAATAGGTGAAGTAGAATCATTTATATCATTCCCGTATAAACAGAATCCCATTTCTAAGCGTAAAGTATCTCTTGCAGCTAAACCAATTGGTTTTATGCCAAAATCTGTACCAGCTTTAAAAATAGCATTCCAAACCGTTTCTGCATCTCTATTTTTAATGTATAATTCAAATCCGCCCGAACCTGTATAACCAGTAGCAGAAACAATAACATCATCCATCCCTGCAAAATTGCTAATTTCAAATGTGTAATATTTCATTTCTACCAAATCAATATTGGTTAAAGATTGAAGTGCTTTTGCTGCTAAAGGTCCCTGAACTGCTAACAAAGAATATTCATCAGAACTATTTATCATTTCCACACCTAAATCATTATGCTGTGAAATCCAATCCCAATCTTTTTCTATATTAGAAGCGTTTACAACTAACAAATATTCTTCACTATTTATTCTATATACCAACAAATCATCCACTATACCACCATCAGCATTTGGCAAGCAGCTATATTGAACTTTACCATCAGTTAATACAGAAGCATCGTTTGAAGTCACTTTTTGAATCAAAGCCAACGCATTTTTACCTTTCAAGTAAAATTCACCCATATGTGAAACATCAAAAACACCCACGTTATTTCTAACAGTTTCGTGTTCAGTATTTATGCCTTCGTATTGTACAGGCATATTGTAACCCGCAAAAGGCACCATTTTAGCTCCTAAAGATTCGTGTATATGTGATAAAGCTGTATTTCTCATTTTTAAAATTTTGTGATGTAAAAGTACTAAATAATCAATAATTGAATTGGTAGTATTTTACCTTTTTAAGAACGTATTTGGTTTAGGTTATTATTTTAAAACTCTTATTTATTTGTTAATGTTTTTAGAGTAACAAAACCAATAGGTTCTTTTTTATATATTTGAGAATCAATAAATATAATTCAAACTAATGATGAATTTTCGCAAATTATTATTCCCTATTTTTAGTCTATTTTTATTAAATGTATTAGCTCAAAATAATTATTTGCCTGAAGATTATTTAACAAAAGAATTTCATAAAGATAGAAGAGAAAAATTACGAAAAATACTTCCAAAAAATAGTGTCGCTGTTTTTTTTGCAAATGCAGTTAGAAATAGAGCTAATGATGTTGATTTTGTGTACCATCAAGATCCAAATTTTTATTATTTAACAGGTTATAAAGAACCACATGCGCTTTTATTGGTGTTTAAAGATGTGCAAACAATTGGAAATAAGAAGTATAATGAATTAATTTTTGTACAAGAGCGTAATGAACTTGCTGAAATTTGGACAGGTAAAAGGCTAGGAATTGAAGGTGTACAAGATGAATTAGGGTTTAGAATAGTGTATAATGGTAGCGAATTTTTAAGTTATGATATTGACTTTTCTAAATTCGACAAAATACTCTTCAAAAATTTTAAAAATGATGTAAGAGATACAACTAATGAAGCAGATTTATTTAGTTTAATTGAAAGTTTTAAGAGTAAAGTTTCATTTGATTTGTTAACTATTACAAACACTACAAATGACAAAATATATAATGAAACTAAAAGAAGAATAGACACAAAATCATTATATAGTTTAATGGCTTCATTACGTGAAATAAAAACTTCAGATGAGTTGGTTTTATTGAAAAAAGCAATTGAAATTTCAGCAGTTGGGCAATTAGAAATCATGAAAGCAATGCATCCAAACATGTCTGAAACTGAAGTGCAAGGTGTACATGAGTTTGTTTATAAAAAATATGGAGCTGAATATGAAGGGTATCCATCAATAGTTGGAGCAGGAAACAATGGTTGCATTTTACATTATGTTGATAATAATAAAACTATAACAGGTGATAATAACTTAATTTTAATGGACTTAGGCGCAGAATATCATGGTTACACAGCTGATGTTACGCGAACAATTCCATCAAACGGTAAGTTTACAATGGAACAAAAATTAATATATGACATAGTTTATGAAGCACAAGAGGCTAGTATTCTTAAAACTAAAATTGGTGGAAATTTCATTAAAAATCACCAATTAACACAGAAAATAATAAATAAAGGATTATCAGAACTTGGAATTATAAATTCTGAAGATTCACCTCATACGTATTATCCACATGGTTCTTCACATCATATTGGTTTAGATGTTCATGATTTAGGAACGTATGAAACTTTTAAAGAAAATATGGTAATAACTGTTGAGCCAGGAATTTACATTCCTGAAGGAAGTCCTTGTGATGAAAAATGGTGGGGAATTGCAGTTAGAATTGAAGATGATATTTTAGTAACTAAAAAAGGTCCGGTTAATTTATCGGCAATAGCACCTCGTACTTCTGAAGAAATTGAAGATGCAATGAAATTACCAAGTGTTTTAAACGATTTTAATTTGCCAAAATTAGATTAGCGCTTGTTTCCAATCTTCAATTAAATCATCAATATGCTCTATTCCAACTGATATTCTTAATAAATTAGAAGGAGTAGAGCTGTTTTTTCCTTCAACAGATTTTCGGTGTTCAATTAAACTTTCAACACCTCCCAAACTAGTTGCAGTTTTAAAGTAATTTAAATTTGTTGATATTTTAAAAGCCTCGGTTTCATCACCTTTAATTAAAACTGAAAGCATTGCTCCAAATCCATTTTTAAATTGCTTTTTAGCTATTAAATGCTGTGGATGACTAATTAATCCTGGGTAAAGTACTTTTTCAATTTTAGGGTGCATTTCTAAAAAGTATGCCAATTTTAAAGCATTCTCAGTCTGTTTAGTCACTCGCAAGTGCAATGTTTGAATACCTCTTGCAATTAACCAACAATCAAAAGGTGAAGGTACAGCGCCTGATAATAGTTGAATGTTTTTAATTTTCTTAGCTAAATTTTCATCATTAACAACAATACAACCTCCAATAACATCACTATGCCCTCCAAAATATTTAGTTGAAGAATGCATTACAATATCAGCATTAAGTCCTAACGGGTTTTGAAAAACAGGTGTTGCCCAAGTATTATCAACAGCGCAAAGCATATTGTTCTCTTTAGCAATTGCTGAAATGGCAGAGATATCGGTTATTTTTAATTGCGGATTTGATGGAGATTCAACCCAAATTAATGATGTGCTTTTTTTAATTGATTTTTTAACCATCTCTAAATTAGCCATATCAACTATATCGTATGTTAAATTCCAATGTTTAAACACTTCTTCCATTAATTTTTTAATGGCATAATAAATATCATCGGGTAATAGAATATGGTCACCGGTTTTTAAACTTTGAAAAACAGCACTAACAGCCGCCATTCCTGATGAAAATGCAAAACCAAAATTGCCTTTTTCTAATAAAGCAACACTTTGCTCAACAATTTTACGATTTGGGTTGTTATCTCTTGAATACACAAAATCATTAGTGTACGATCCATCACTATTCCTTTCATAAGTACTTGATAGATAAATAGGTGTGCTTGCAGGTTTAGAATTTGAAAATTTATTTTCGGTACTTTTAATAGCTAATGTTTCAAATTTAGGATTAGACTTCATTTCTTTTGAATTAACTGAATGAAATTACCACATGTATCATCAAAAATTGCTTCTATTCCCCAATCTTGCTGGGTTGGCTTTTTTATGAATTTCACTCCTAAATTCAACAATCTATTGTATTCTTCATTAATATTATCAGTGCCAAAAGTAATTACAGGTAATTTTTTAGCGTACACTTTAGATTGAAAAGGAGCGTAAATTTCATCATCAATTGGTTCTAACAAAATTGCAGGACCGTTTACTTCATCTTTTTTATAAACTATAGCCAAATAATGTTCAGGCATATATAATTGTTCGTCAAAATTTAAAATTTCAGTATAAAATTTGAATGCTTTTGGTACATCATTTACAGGGATACTAATCATTGCAAGTTTCATATGCTTATTTTTAATTTTAGATTTATAATTAAATTTAACTTCTTCTTCATTACCAGATTCATCTTTAAAAACGACATAAATATTTAATTCTGAAGGGCTTATTTTCTCAAAAGTAAGATTATTAAAATAGACTCTGTTTGGTTCTATTTTTACTAATTTAAATTCTTCAGATTCATCTTTTTCTTCCCAACCTTTTAAATCTCTACTAAAATGTTTTATACGAAGTAATAAAGTTTCATCTTCTTCAGAAATAGTCATTAATTCATGAAAATTGACTTCATTATTTACAACTAATTTAAAAGAACCCATCATAGAACCTCCAAGCGGAGAAGTCCACACTTCCTCAGTTACACCACCAAAAGCAGTTCCTTCCCAATGACCCGAGATCCAAGAAACCTCTTCAATATTTGCTTTAATGGGTGTTTTTAAGCTATCTAATTTTAAAGTATTTTGGGAAAAAATTAATGTAGAAACTAATAATAAAAGCAACGCTGAATAATTTTTCATGAAATAAAATTAAAATTACTCAGCTAAGCTACTATTTTTATTTGTAATTATAAAAGCTACTTTTTTAGTAAAAACTGTTTTAACTCGTTATAAGTTGAAATTTTAATTGATACTTTTTCATTGTCAATTACTTCTTGTATTTGAACAGGAAGCTCAATAGTTTCATTGATTACTGGTTCAACTACATCTAAAAATTTAACTGGATGTGCAGTTTCTAAAAATATGCCTTGAGCATTGTTTTTAGTTAAATATTTTTTCAATCCTAAATAACCAACTGCACCATGTGGGTCGGCAATATAATTAGAGTTTTCCTTTATAGATTTCATTGCGACTCTAGTTTCATCATCACTAAATGAATAGGAGGAAAGATGCTTTTTTAATTCTGAAATATCATTTTTATAGATTTCTAAAATACGCACAAAATTACTTGGATCACCAACATCCATTGCATTTGAAATAGTTTTTTTAGAAGGTTTTGGAGTGTAAACACCCGTTTCTAAATAATTAGGAACAATATTATTTACATTTGTTGAAGCAATAAATTGTTTAATTGGTAATCCCAATTGTTGCGCCATCATACCGGCACAAATATTTCCAAAATTCCCACTTGGAATTGAAAAAACCACCTCTTTATCTTTATTTTTTAATTGTTTAAAAGCAAAAAAGAAGTAAAACATTTGAGGTAACCAACGTGCAACATTGATAGAATTTGCGGAAGTCAAATTTTTATTAGCAATTAAATCTTCATCTAAAAATGCTTCCTTCACCATTGCTTGGCAATCGTCAAAAGTACCATCTACTTCCAATGCAGTTATGTTTTGACCAAGCGTTGTTAACTGTTTTTCCTGAACATCGCTTACTTTTCCACTTGGATATAAAATTACAACATCAACACCCTTTACGCCCAAAAAACCACTTGCTACTGCACCACCAGTATCACCTGAAGTTGCAACCAAAACGGTAACTTTTGTTGTTTTTTCTTTCTTGTTAAAATACCCTAAACAACGCGCCATAAAACGTGCTCCTACATCTTTAAAAGCCATTGTAGGTCCGTGAAATAATTCTAAAGTTGAAATATCTTCTTCAATATTAACAACTGGGAAATCAAAATTTATAGTTTCTTTAATTATTTCTTTTAAGGCAGTTTCAGGAATTTCATTACCAACAAATTGTTTGATTACTTCAAAAGCAATTTCTTCATTAGAAAAATAATGAATATTCTTAAAAAAACCATTTACCAATGGTGTTATTTTTTTAGGAAAGTAAAGGCCTTTATCTGGTGCTAAACCTTTTATTACAGCATCTTTAAACGATACATTTTCAGCTTTTTTATTTAAACTATAATAAATCATAATTAATTACTTTCTAAAATTTTAATTCCTTGTTTATTTATTTTGGAAACGTGAATGTCATAATCAATTCCAACCTTTTCATATACACTTTTCATTGCTTCAGCAACTTTTAAAGCTGCTGACTCACCTTTACTTAAGGTAAATATTGAAGGCCCTGATCCTGATATTCCACAACCTAAAGCACCTGCTTTTAAAGATTCTGATTTAACTTCATCAAACGCAGGTATTAAAATGGAGCGTATTGGTTCAATAATGTGATCTTCCAAAGAACGGCCAATTAATTCATAATTTTCTGTGTATAAACCACTTATTAATCCACCTATATTTCCCCACTGTTTAATAGCATCTTTAAGCTGAACTGTAGTTTTTAATATATTTCTTGCGTCAGAAGTTTTAACTTCTATTTGAGGATGAATTACTGTAGCATATAATTCTTTTGGCGTGTGAATTCCAACAATATCTAGAGGTTCAGAACTTCTAACGAGTGTAAATCCACCAAAAAGGGCAGGAGCCACATTGTCTGCGTGAGAAACGCCAGTAGCTAGGCGCTCACCTTCCATAGAAAATCGCACCAAATCAGTCAAATTAAATGGTTTACCTAATAATTCATTAATTGCCCAAACTGCTCCGGCAGAACTTGCTGCACTACTACCAATACCACTTCCTGGCTTAATACGCTTGTTCATTTCAATTTCAAAGCCAAAGTCACACTCTATTTCTGCTAATAAAGCTAAGGCAGCAACACCGGCAACGTTCTTCTGCGTTTCTAAAGGTAAATCTTGACCTGTGATTTTAGTAATTTTAATTCCTTTTTGAGAAACTTTACGTATAGTCATTTCATCACCAACAGTGTCTAATGCTAAACCAAGCACATCAAAACCGCAAGAGACATTTGCTATTGTTGCAGGTGCAAATATTTTTAATTCGTTCATACTATTAATTATTTCCCATTCTAATAATATCTGCAAATAATCCAGAGGCTGTAACATCTGCTCCGGCTCCTGCACCTTTTATTATTAAAGGTTGTTGACTATATCTTTCAGTAAAGAAAAGTACAATATTATCGCTTCCATCTAAATTATAAAATGGATGATCAGAAGGAATTTCTTTCAAACCAACTTTTGCAATACCATTGTCAAATTCAGCAACATACTTTAATCTGCAATTATTTTTCTCAGCATTTTCTTGAATTTTATTAAAATGAGTTGATTCACTTTTTAAAGTTTCCATAAAATCGGTCACAGAATCAGCATCTAAGCTTAATTTTGGTAAAAATGAATCATTTTCAATATTATTTAATTCCAGTTTTGTTCCGCTTTCACGTGCTAAAATTAAGATTTTTCGCATAACATCAACACCGCTTAAATCAATTCTTGGATCAGGTTCTGTAAAACCTTCAACTCCCGCTTGTTCAACTACCTCATAAAAAGAAGTGTCAGTATTAAAATTATTAAATATAAAGTTTAGACTACCTGATAGAACTGCCTGTATTTTAGTTACCTTATCTCCTGAAGCAATTAAATTTTTAAGCGTATCAATTATTGGTAAACCAGCACCAACATTTGTTTCAAATAAAAACGGAGCATTGTATTCTCTTGCTAATTTTTTTAAGTTTAAATAATTTGAATAGTTTGAAGAACAAGCAATTTTATTACAAGTTACCACTGCAACACTTTTTTTCAAATAATCAGCATATAAATTTGAGATACTTTCATTCGCAGTGTTATCAACAAAAATGCTATTTCTGTAATTTAACTCAGTAACTTTTTCATGAAATAAGTTCATATCTAAACTTTCTGCATTATGTAAAGGTGTTTTCCAATTCTTTAAATCGATACCATCTTCATTAAATAACATTTTTTTAGAGTTTGTTAGTGCTATTACTCTAACTTGAATTTTTAAATTATCAATTAAATATTGTTGTTGCTGTTTAATCTGCTCTAACAACTTACCTCCTACATTTCCAACACCTACAACAAACAAGTTTAATTGTTTAGTTTGCCCTTCAAAAAATTCTGAGTGTAAAGAATTTAATGCTTTTTTAATGTCTTTATGAGCAATTACTGCTGAAATATTTTTTTCAGAAGCACCTTGGGCAATAGCTCTAATGTTTACATTGTTTTTACCCAATGTGCTAAACATTTTTCCACTAATTCCTTGATGGCTTTTCATATGGTCGCCAACAAGTGCAACAATTGCATTGTTGTTTTCAACTAATAAAGGGTTAACTTTGTGTTGTTCAATTTCATAACTAAACTCGCTATCTATCACTAATTTGGCTTTTTCTGCATCTGAATTATTTATAGCAATACATATTGAATGCTCTGACGAAGCTTGTGTAATTAGTGAAATATTAATTTTTTCTTGTGAAAGCGCTCCAAATAAACGTTTAGAAAAACCAGGAATACCAACCATTCCGCTACCTTCTAAAGTAATTAATGTCATATTTTCTATGTGACTAATTCCTTTAATTGGGTTTGTATTTGATGATACTTTGGTGATTAGTGTCCCAGCTGCCTTAGCGTCAAAAGTATTTTTTATAACAATTGGAATTTCTTTTTCTAAAACTGGTTGAATTGTTGGAGGATATAAGACTTTTGCGCCAAAATGTGATAATTCCATAGCTTCTTGATATGAAATATCTTTTATTGGAAATGCTTGTTTAACTATTTTTGGATTTGCGGTGTACATTCCACTAACATCTGTCCAGATTTCTAAAATTGAAGCATTTGTTGCTGCGGTAATAATTGCAGCTGTATAATCAGAACCGCCTCTTCCTAATGTGGAAACTTCACCTTTTTCTGTTAAAGCAACAAAACCCGGTAATATAACTACTTTATGTGTATTTATTTTAAAAAATGATTTAATTAATAAGTTGGTTTTCTCAAATTTAACACTTGCATTTGAGAAATTTTCATCAGTAACAACGAGTTCTTGCGAGTTTTTTAAAATAGCATCTAATTGATTACTTTTTATTGCTTCAGCAATAATGTAAGATGATAATAATTCACCAAAACTCACAATTTTATCAGATGTTTTAGCTGAAAGTTCATTAATTAAAAATACACCTTCTAAAGTGCTTTCTAACTTGTTTAGCATGCTTTTTATAGTTCCTAAAACACTACTTTGGCTATTTACAGGTATTAATTCTCTTGCAACTTGTAAATGGCGTTCTTCAATAATTGCTAAACTTTTCTTATAATTAGCATCACTATTACAAGCCAAATCGCCAGCTTCAAGCAATAAATCTGTTACACCACCTAAGGCTGAAACTACAACTGCTATTTTATGTTTAGATGAACTTTCTTTAACAATATTTATGACTTTATTTATATTTTCTGAGGAAGCAACTGATGAGCCTCCAAATTTTAAAATTTTCATATGTTGATTTTTATCTTCAATTTTATATGTTTACTAATATTCCTTGTTTCATTTCTTATGAAAACGAATAATTTACCTTTGATATGAATAGAAATAAACCCTAAAGGGTAATTGTTGTTGTAGTAGTTGTAGCAATAACAGTTTGACGCAAAGTAGTTGCGTTTTCAAAGATTTGATATGTTGTTGTTATTAGCACAAAGCAAAATTAACTTTTTTTTTAAAACTACACTGCTTTTACTTAAATTTTAATGATATTTAGTTTGTTAAGCAATACAACTACACAATTCACATAATTTCAATGTACTTTTTATAAATAATAAAAAACTCCGAAGATAATTCCCGGAGCTTTTTTTAATCTAAATCTATAACCACTTGATTTTTTAACAAATCGTCAAATGTTTCTTGTTTTCTAATTAAATAATCATTTCCATTGTAAAACAGTACTTCAGCAGGTTTGTAACGCGAGTTATAATTTGAAGCCATTGAAAAACAATAAGCTCCTGCATTGTTAAAACATAGCACATCACCTTCTTTTATTTCAGAAATTCTTCTATTAGAACCAAAAGTATCAGTTTCACAAATATAACCAACCACAGAGTAGTAACGTTCTTTTCCAGTTGGATTAGAAACATTATGAATATGATGGTAAGAATCATACATCATTGGTCTAATTAAATGATTAAATCCAGAGTCAACACTAGCAAATACAGTTGATGTAGTTTGTTTTACTACATTTACATTTACTAAAAAATTACCAGCTTCGCTAACTAAAAACTTACCTGGCTCAAACATTAAGGTTAATTCTTTTCCGTAATTTTTACAGAATAAATTGAATCTTTTTGTTAGCTTTTCACCTAATTCTTCAATATTTGTTGAAATATCACCTTCTTTATACGGTACTTTAAATCCGCTACCAAAATCTATAAAATCTAAGTTTTTAAATTCATTAGCTGTATCAAAAAGTATTTCTGTTGCGCGTAAAAAAGCATCAATATCTAAAATATCAGATCCGGTATGCATATGAATACCATTTATATGCATTCCTGTATTTTCAACAACTCGTTTAATATGCGGCACTTGATATACTGAAATTCCAAATTTTGAATCTATATGACCTACAGAAATTTTACTATTTCCACCAGCCATCACATGCGGATTTATACGGACACAAACAGGAATTGCAGGGTAGTGCTGTCCAAATTGCTCTAAAACAGATAAGTTATCAATATTAATTTGAACACCTAAATTTGCAACTTGTTCAATTTCTTTAAGTGAAACACCATTTGGAGTGAAAATAATATTTTCAGGTGAAAAACCAGCTTCTAACCCTAATTTTACTTCTTGAAAAGATACAGTATCAATCCCAGAATTTAATTTTTTAAATAATTTTAAAATACTAACATTGGAATTTGCCTTCACAGCATAGTTTAATTTTAAACTTTTAACTGCAGAAAACGCACTAGTAAGCCTATTGTATTGTGAAATAATTTTTTCAGCATCGTACACGTACAATGGACTCCCGTATTTTTCTGTAAGAGAAACTAATAGTTGATTATTCATTCATTATTTTTTGAAGACTCAAATTTATAAAACAAATTGAGCAATCAAAATATATTTTCTAGAAATTACATTATTTAACAATTTGTTAAATAATTAAAAACTCTCTTCATTTGAAGAGAGTTTTGTTATAATAAGTATGTACTTCAAGCTTTTATTTGGCTCTTTCAGCTGTAATTTTAGCAATTTTAATAATTACGTCTGTTGCTAATTGAATTGACTCAGCTGCAACATACTCGTATCTTCCATGAAAATTATGTCCGCCAGCAAATATGTTTGGGCAAGGTAAGCCTTTATAAGAAAGCTGAGAACCATCTGTACCACCTCTAATTGCTTTAATTAACGGCTTAATGTTTAATTGTTTCATTGCTTCTTCGGCAATATCAACAATATGCATTACAGGTTCAATTTTTTTACGCATATTAAAATACTGATCTTTTATTTCAACCTGAATAATATCACCACCTAATTTTTTGTTTAAATCATCAGCAATTTTTTGAAATTGAACTTTACGGTCTTCAAATAAATTAATATCGTGATCTCTTATAATATATTGAAGTTCAGTCTTCTCAACTTCGCCATTCATAGTGTGTAAATGAAAAAATCCTTCATAACCTTCCGTTTTTTCTGGAACTTCATTTTTAGGCAAGGCAGCAATAAAATCACTTGCAATTAACATAGAGTTTACCATTTTTCCTTTTGCATAACCTGGGTGTACAATTCTACCATTAATGGTAACTTCAGCTCCTGCAGCATTAAAATTCTCATATTCAAGCTCTCCAACTTGACTTCCATCCATGGTGTAAGCCCATTCTGCTCCAAATTTTTCGACATCAAACATGTGGGCTCCTTTACCAACTTCTTCATCAGGAGTAAAACCAATTCTAATTTTTCCATGTTTAACTTCAGGATGGTTTATTAAATATTCCATTGCCGAAACTATTTCGGTAATTCCTGCTTTATCATCAGCACCCAATAGCGTAGTTCCATCAGTTGTAATTAATGTTTGACCTTTATACAGTAACAAATCATCAAAGTAACTTGGTGATAATACAATGTTTTCCTCTTTATTTAAAAGAATATCTTCACCATTATAATTTGGGTGAAATTGTGGCTTTACATTTGTTCCTGAGTAATCTGGACTTGTATCAATATGCGCAATAAAACCAATTGTTGGCACTTTAAAATCTACATTTGAAGGAAGTGTAGCCATAATGTAGCAATTATCATCAAGCGTAACATCTTCTAAGCCAATTTCATTTAATTCTTCAACTAAAATTTTAGCTAAATCCCATTGCTTTTCAGTACTTGGAAAATCTGGATTATTAGGGTCTGACTGTGTGTCTACAGTTACATATTTTACAAAGCGATCTATAATTTTTTGCATTTCGTTATATTTTTGTTCAAAAATAAGATTTTGAGTAAGGTTTTACAATCTAAATATCATAAATTATTCTAAAAATTCTATTTTTTCAAGAATTGAAATAGTTTCACAAATACGTTCATTAATATTAGTATCTCCGTAAATCTCAGAATACCCAACAAAATAGGTGTTTTCAGATAATTTTATGGTTGAATTAAATTGATGATAGGTGTAGCCGTTTTTCATCCCTTTTGCAACATACCAATAAGATGGTTTTGAAAGAAATAATTGTTCTCCTGAATCTGTTAATTCCAAATGATTAACTGTTAAAATTGAATCTTTTTCTTGATGAAAATTTGAATTAAAATTAATAATACCTTGATTAAATGATGTTCCTAAAATAAATGAATCTGTAAGTTGTTTTGTTGTGTCTGCTGAAAATATTTCAGACTGAAATTTGTTGAAGTAAAAATTTGATTTCCAATCATTTGAAATAGTTAATCTAAAATTTTTATTGAAGTCTTTTATTGTCTTTGAGTTTGAAATTTTAGAAGAACTACAGTTGTATTTTTTATGTAATTCTGATTGTTTAGAACAGCTAAAAAAAAGAAAAAAGGTAAGTGTCAAAAAAATAATATTTTTCATGAAATTTATATTTTAGTGAATGGTCATTTTCGCAATTATATTGCTTCCTGAAAGCCAAGCTGTGTTTTTTGAAGCAAATTTTATAGCATAAAAACCGTCATTGCTAACAATTTTCCAAGTTGAGCCGGCATTTTTTGAATAAAATATACCGTTTGTAGAAACTGCAAAAACCTCTTTACCACCTGTATTTGGAACATATTGCACGCAACTCACGTAATTAGGTGGTGAGTTTTCAGAAACTACTCTCCAAGTTTTACCACCATTAGTTGTTGTGGCTTTGTTCGCTGAATTTCCAAACTTATCAGTATAATCTCCTCCACAAATAATTCCTTGATTTTCATTATAAAAATCAACTGTGTAAATTCCAGTCGTCCTTTTACCTTGAATTATTGGTGTATTGTAAACATTCCAAGTTAAACCCATATCAGCCGTATGAAACACTCTAGCTTTTAATCCGCCAGTTGCAATCCAAGCATTTTCACCTATAATTGCAGTATTGGTGTTACTTGCAGCAAATGCAGCTTCTCCATTTTCAATTTTTGGTAAATTTTCACATGCTATTTTCCTCCAAGTGTTTCCACCATTATTTGTTATTATTATAGATAAACAGTTTTCGGTTGGATCTCCAATTGCAATACCATTTAAATCATCAAAAAAGTTCATGGAGTCATAAAATACTTTCTCGTGAATTTCTTTATAAACTACACCTATTGTATTGTTTTGAATTTTATAGAGTAGAGCTGGGTTTCCTACGTTTAAGGCAAAAATAGCCTTTGATGTTTTTGCTAAAGACCTAAAATGCGGAACAATAGTATCTGTATTAACTTTTTTTACGGTTGAAAATTTACCTGTATCTGTTAAAATACCAATATCTCCAATTGAACCCGCATACAAAACTGTTGAATCGGTTAAAGCTTCAATAGCCCTAATACTTGTACTATTAATTTTAAATTTTTTAATTGAAACAGTCGATATTTCTCTTGGAACATGTTCTTGTGCAAATGAAAATGCTGTAAAAAAAAGTAGAAGTAATGAAAAAATATTTCCTTTCATGATGTCTTTTATATTTAGCTAAATGTATGCGTAAATTTGTCAATCAAATAATTAATACACTTGAAATAGACGTCTTCAATTTCAATATTACTTAGATTTGAGTATGAAGGAATTGTTTCGTCAAAATCCTTGGCAAGTTCATCTCTAGTTAAATTTAATAAACTAGCGGAAAGTAATAACTGCTTTCCAATTATTTTTCTATTAACTCTACTTGTAATTTTATCTAAAAACTCCTGCGGTAGCGTTAAATTGTTTATCCAGGTATTAGTTATTACAGTGCTAGAAAAACTTAGTTATTTAAAAATGAAGGATTAATATGCATATCCTTTTCAAATTTATTTTCAAGTTGTAAAACATCAAAAGCTTTGGTGTTTTTAAAATTGCTTTTTAAGTTAGTTTTAGAACTTAAACCTCTAATATCGTCTAATGCAGCTTTTAAAACTATTTCATTTTCATCTCCAAAAGGTAAAATTTCATTCCAATAATCCCATTCAATTATCTCAATATCTGCTTGAAAACCATGAGTGTAGTCGCTTTGTTCAACTTTATTAAATATTTGAAAAACAATAGGTTGCATAGCGTTTAAATGAGATGCGTTTGCTGTATCTTCATTTGTGTAATCTGATGAAGGAGAGTCGTATAATGTTATTGAGCCCACATTTTTACCATATGTTGTTGATCCAATAGTTTTAACAGGAATAAATGCTTTTAAACCATTAATAATCATTTCACTAGCAGAAGCAGTACTTGATGAAGTTAAAACATATAATTGATTGATGTTAGTTAGCCTATTTATGGCTTCTTCATTTATTTTATCTCCACTTAGATTAAAAACATCTAAATTATTTTCAAAATTATAATAACCATTTTGATTAGAGTGTTTATCATTAAATTTTAGTTCAGCAAATATATCGGTACCTGCTGCACTATAAATCATACTTGCTAAATAAGCAGAAGTTAAAACTGAACCACCACCATTTAATCTTAAATCTAAAACCAGTTCTTCAATTCCTTCTCCTTGAAAATAAGAAAACGCCTCATTTAATTCATCATTATAAGAAGATCTAAAAGAATTATATACCAAATAGCCAACTTTTTTACCATTTACATCCTCAAAAACAGATTTGTAATGCACAGGGTTTTCAGCTAATTCAACTGCGGTAATGGTTTTATCTTCAACAAAATTTAAAACTCCTGCATTTTCTGAAACAAATGACAATGTAATAGTTTGATTATCAAATTTATTAATAGTTGTATTGTAGTTACTTTCATTAAGCACAACACCATCTAAAGCATTTATAATATCACCTCTTTTAATGCCAGCAATACTTGCCGGTGAGTTAGGAGCAACATAACGTACATAAAAAATAATATCGTCGTTTTCATTTATTGATACTGCTCTTAAACGAAAACCAAAAGAAGTTGAAACTCCCTGAAAAGCATTATTTTGCTCAATATAATCTTCAATAAACCATGAAAACCTATCTGTAGTACCTGGATTTAATAATAAACTTTCAAATAAATTTTCAGGAGTTGAAAAATTATCTAAATAATCGAAATACTCATTACTGTTATTGTTTTTTGAATCTGCTAAATTAGGAACAGAAGATTGCCAGTTGTACCATGAATTCATTCCTTTCCAAACAAAGTCATTAACTTCTATGTTTTGAGGAATATTAACTTCATTATTTTTTGAACAACTAATTAAAGAGATGATTAACATTAAAAATCCTAAAGTAAAATAGTTTATTCTTTTCATATTTTAAGTTTATTTTTGCTAAATAATTTGTCGCAATATATTAATTATTATTACAAATTTACATGCAACTGTTACAAAAACGAAACTTGCTCGTCATAATTGTAACAGCAGCAAAAAAAATGTTGTAACCAAACTTAAAATGAAACAGTCTGAGTTTTTGAAAACTGTAATGCCCTTTAAAGATAAAGTATTTCGTGTAGCGAAAAGACTACTTGTATCTACTGAAGAAGCTGAAGACGCCACACAAGAGTTGCTTTTTAAGTTATGGAGAAATAAAGAAAAATTAAAAGAATACAAAAGTATTGAAGCTTTTGCAATGACTATGACAAAAAATTATTGTTTTGACAGATTAAAATCAAAACAAGCAAGTAATTTAAAATTGGTTCATAGTAATTATAAAGAAAATAATACGTCTTTAGATAGGCAGGTGGAACTTAATGACAGTGTAAGTAAAGTTCATGAATTAATTGAAAACTTACCAGAGCAACAAAAATTAATTATACAGCTTAGAGATATTGAAGAATACGAATTTGATGAAATTGCCAAAATGTTGAATTTAAAACCAACAGCAATTAGAGTTACATTATCCAGAGCCAGAAAAACAATTAGAGAACAATTATTAAAACAACACAAATATGGAATTAGCTAACATAGAAAAGTTGTTGGAAAAATATGAAAATGCAGAAACTACAATTGCAGAAGAAAAAGAGTTGAAAAACTATTTTTCAAACGGAAGCGTAGCGCCACATTTAGAAGGATATCAAGCGATATTCGGTTATTTTTCAACTAGTAAAAATGAGCGATATACAAAAACCATTCAATTAAACAGTCAAAAGAAGAGTTGGAAATGGTTAACAGTAGCAGCTTCAGTAGTATTACTAGTAAGTGTTTACAATGGATATGAAAATATTCAACAAAGAAAAGCTGAAAGAGTTTATGCGGAAACTATAGACGCATTAGAACTGCTTTCAACAAATTTAAACAAAGGAAATGTAGCAATTGCACAATTGCAACGTTTTGAAGACACAACAAACAAAATTTTTAAACAACCTAAAAAGTAAAGAAATGAAAAAAATAATTTTATTAATTGCAATCGCAATAATACCATTTACAAATTATGCGCAAAGTTCAATTTTTGACAAATTTGAAGATATGGATGACGTTACTACAGTAGTAGTTACCAAGGAAGCATTTAAAATGCTTGCTAAATTTAAAAGTGGAGGAGAAGAAGGTGCTGAATATTTTGATATGATAAAAGGCTTAAATTCTTTTAGAGTTTTTACAACTGACAATTCAGATATCGCAGATCAAATGGGTAATGTAGTTACTAAATATTTGAAATCTGAAAAATTAACAGAGTTAATGAGGGTTAAAGAAAAAGACACTAAAGTAAAAATTTACATTAGAAGTGGTAAAGATGATGATCACGTAAGTGAATTGCTAATGTATGTTAGTGGTATTGAAAAATACAATAACGAAATTAAAGCAGAATCTGTAATTTTATCATTAACTGGAGATATAGATTTAAATAAAATATCTAAACTTACAGAAGCGCATATTCCTAATAGCGGTATAAAAGTAAAAAAACAATAAAATGAAAAATTTTATAAAAATTTCAGGATTGGTTATTGCAGTAGTTTTACTAACAATAGCTTGTGATACTAATCCTTCATTACAAAAGTATTATGTAGATAGTAAAGAAAACAGTGAATTTATTTCTATAGATTTACCTTCAAGTATCCTACAATTAAAAGAAACTGAAGTTTCTGATGATGTGAAAAATGCTTTAGAAACAATTAAAAAAGTGAATTTTTTAGCTTTACAGTTGAATGAAACAAATAATGATTTGTACACTTCTGAAAAAGCAAAAGTAAAAGCCATTCTTAAAAATCCTAAATACAAACAATTAGTTCGTATGAATATGGGAAAAAGTAATGTTACAGTAAATTACTTGGGTGAAGAAGACGCTATTGATGAAGTAGTGATTTTTGGAGCAGACAATGAAAAAGGTTTTGCAGTTGTTAGAGTTATTGGTGAAAATATGAATCCGGCAGCCATTCTAAAATTAACTCAAGATATTAAAATGGATGATGATTCAGCACAATTAAAACAACTTGGAAGTCTATTAAGCAGCATAAAATAAACTTCAATAAAATATCAAAATTAAAGCCATACCTGATACGTATGGCTTTTTAACGTCCTATTAACTACTTAAAGCAATTAAAATAGTATTTTTGAAATCTTAAAATAAAATATTCCGAATGAAAAATTTACTATTCGCTCTTATTTTACTGGTTTCAGTAATTGCAAATGCTCAAGAAAAAGTATACAGAGGAGAAAGAGAAAAAATTAACAATCTAGTACACATCAAACTAAAAGTTGACTTCAATTTTGAAGAAAGCCAAATGAACGGTGAAGCCTGGGTAACTTTAACTCCTCATTTTTATAGTACAAACAAAGTTGTTTTAGATGCTAAGGCGTTTAAAATTCATGAAATATCAATAAACGGTGTAAAGGCTCCTTATAATTATTCAGATAATGAGTTGATAATTGATCTAGATAAAACCTACAAAAAAGGAGAAGAATATACACTTTACATAAAGTACATTGCAAACCCAGAAAAAGTGAAACAAAAGGGAAGTAAAGTAATTACAGATGCAAAAGGGTTGTATTTTATAGACCCAAAGGATGAAGACCTAGAAAAACCTACTCAAATATGGACGCAAGGAGAAACGGAAGCAAGTAGTTGTTGGTTTCCTACAATAGATTCTCCTAACCAAAAAACCACTCAAGAAATTTACATGACTGTTCCTTCAAAGTTTGTGACACTTTCTAACGGAATTTTAAAAAGTCAAACGGAGAATACAAACGGAACAAGAACTGATTATTGGAAGATGAATCAAAAACACGCGCCTTACTTATTTTTTATGGGTGTTGGAGATTTTAGCATTGTAGAAGACTCTTGGAATGGTTTAGATGTAAATTATTACGTTGAGCCTGAATATGAAAACGTAGCAAAAGATATTTTTGGTTTAACTCCGGAAATGATGACTTTCTTTTCTGAAATTACAGGCGTACCTTATGTTTGGGATAAATACAGTCAAATAGTTGTTAGAGATTATGTTAGTGGCGCTATGGAAAATACCACAGCTGTTGTTCATGGAGAAGATGCGCAACAAAAAAAAGGCCAGTTAATTGACAATAATGAATGGGAGGGAACCATTGCGCATGAATTATTTCACCACTGGTTTGGAGATTTAGTAACTACTGAAAGTTGGTCTAATTTAACTGTAAATGAGTCGTTTGCAACCTATAGCGTATACTTATGGTATGAGTATAAATATGGAGCAGACAAAGCAGCTGCTCATATGTATGATGATGTTAAAGTGTATTTAGAAAGTCAAAGTGAAGATAAGGATTTAGTACGCTTTTATTATGAAGATAAAGAACATATGTTTGATCCTGTGAGTTATCATAAAGGAAATGCAATTCTTCATATGTTAAGAAATTATTTAGGTGATGAAGCTTTTTTTCAAGGTATAAACACTTATTTAACTGAACATAAATTTGGAACCGCTGAAGCACATGATTTGCGTTTAGCTTTTGAAAAAGTGGGTGGGAAAGATTTAAACTGGTTTTTTAACCAATGGTATTTTGGAAATGGACATATTAAGTTAAATGTAACGTATGACTATAATACTCTAAACCAAACTGTAACGGTTAATACAAATCAGCAAGGTAAAGTATTTCAATTCCCATTATCAATAGATATTTATGAGGCTGGAAGAAAATTAACTCACAATGTTTGGATAGATAATAAACAGAATTCATTTACATTCCCGTTTAATAAGCTGCCTAAACTAATCAATATTGATGTTAAACATGTTCTTTTAGCTGAAATAACAGATAAAAAAACGCTAGAGAATTATATTTTTCAATACAATAATGCGCCTCATTATATAGATAGAAGACAGGCTATTGAAGAAATCGCGAAAGAACAAACTAACAAAGATGCTTTTAGTACATTAATTAAAGCACTAGACGATCCTTATTATGAATTAAGAGTCTTAGCGCTAGAAAGTATTGATTTATTTCAAAAATATTATAAAAAAGAAGCAATAGCTAAAATTGAAAAGTTAGCAAATTCTGATAAAAAAACATTGGTTAAAGCTGCAGCTATTGGTGTTCTAGGGAAATTAGTAGACCCAATATATAAGCCTTTATTTTTAAAAGGAATGAATAGTGAATCATATGCTATAACAGGTAGTTCTCTAATTTCATTATATCAAATTGATAAACAAACCACTATAAATAAAGTGAACTCTTTAAATGCTGATATTAAAAAGCATTTAGCGGATGCTATTACTAATATTTACATTAGCGAACAGGACAAATCTAAATTGCCTTTTATTGCAAAACACGTATTAAAAGGAATGTTTTTGTCTGATAATAAAAGAACACAGCAGTTATATACTCAGGCTTTTAAATGGATTGCGGAAAGTGATAATAAAGAAGCTATCACAAATCTTACTAACGATTTTGTAAAATTAGGCTTGCAGTACAAAAAATATAATTTCGATAAAATGGCTGTAAATATGATTAACCAACTAGTGTATGCACAGCAACAATCTACTAATACGAATAAAGATGAGTTGATATTAATTTTGAAAACGGGAATGGCAAAATTAATTGAATAAGAAATACCCTTTAGATTTATAAAAGGCTTCTAATTTATGTAGAAGCCTTTTTTTTATGGGTTGTAGTTTTTAAAAGTACCATCTTTATAAAAAATAACAATTCTCTCAATTTCCCCTTCCTGTGCAGATTTCTCAATTATTTTTGAAGTATTCTCATTAGTAGAATTCTGTTCTTTAATAGAAAAGAGAGTAGGAGTCTGCTCAAGTTGCTTTTCTTTCTTTGGAAATTCTCCAGAGCCATTTAACAGCCAATACAATTCTACTTCAGGAAATGCTTTTAAAATTTTAAGAACAAAATCTAAACTAGGTTTATTTCTTCCAGAAAGTAAATGTGATATACTTGATCGTTGTACATTAATTTTTTCAGCAAGCGAAGCGGCTGATAAATCATAGTAATTCATAATAATAACTAACCTTTTTGAAAAACCCTCTATGTTTACCATTGTAAATTATATTTAACATTACAAATGTAACCTTTTTGATTTAATCCACAAAATTTCGGAAAAATAAGGATGTTTTTTCAACTTAATGATTAAACTAGCAAGTTAGATTAGGTGCTCTATGTTGCTTTTGTATAGATATTTAGTGCGAAGATATAGATATAAGTTATACAGAAGTAACTCCGCTAGTCACAAACATACAAGAACAGCTATCTAGTGTTCACATATGTATAATATAATCTACTAATGTATCGTTACAATTGTAAACTAATAGTTATTTACATTTGTAACCATGATAAAGAATAATTTGAAAGAACTTGAAGCTTGGTACTTATTAAATTTTGAAAATAAATTAAAAGGTAGAAGGGTTTTATTTGAGAATATCAAACCTTTAATTGATAATTTATCTAGTATATTTAAAAAAGAAGTAATTGGTTATTCAGAAAATGGAATTGAAATTTATAAAATCTCGATAGGGAAAGGTGAAAAAAAAGTACTTAGTTGGTCTCAAATGCATGGAAATGAGAGCACAGGTACTAAAGCCTTATTTGATTTATTTCGCTTTTTTGAAAATCCACCATTAAAATTAGTAGCTATTGTAAATTTAATTTTAACGAATTGTACTTTGGAATTTATCGTTTTATTAAACCCTGATGGAGCTATTAACTTTACAAGAGAAAACGAGAATGGTGTTGATTTAAATAGAGATGCTGTGGAGAGAATAGCTATTGAGAGCAACATCTTGCGTAATACTTTAGATAAGCTTAAACCTAATTTCTGTTTTAATTTACATGACCAGAGATCTATTTTTAATGTTGAAGGAACTCAAAATCCCGCTACTATTTCATTTTTAGCACCTTCTGAAGATTTAGAGAGAACGCTAACCGAAGGCCGCAAAGAGACCATGAGTGTTATTGTAGCTATGAATAATTTACTTCAGCAAATAATACCAAATCAAATAGGAAGATATACGGATGAATTTTACCCAACAGCAACAGGTGATAATTTTCAGAAATTGGGTTATAACACTATATTAATTGAAGCTGGTCATTATAAAAACGATTTAGATAGAGATATAACACGAAAATTTAATTTTTATGCACTTTTTGAAGGTTTATATTACATTGCATCTAATTCAAATTTTAAACAGTATAAACCGTATTTTGACATACCAAATAATGATACAAAATTTCTAGATATTATCTACAAAAAGTTAAAAATAAGTCTTAATAACACCCTAATTATTGAGGATATTGGCATACAATATAAATTTAAAGTAGAAAACAATAAACTTATAAAGTATAAATGCATAGAAAATAGAGGAGAATTGTCAAGTTTTTATACTTATAACCTAATAAATGCAAAAAAATTAAATTTTATGGATTTAAAATTATCAAATTCGTAAATATAACACTCATTTATCGTTTTTTTTTAATAAATTTGCTTCATCTATATTTTTTTAATAAAACAACACCATGAAAAAATTTATTCTAGACGAAATTGATCATCAAATATTAGATATTCTTATTGAAAATGCTAGAACCCCATTTACAGATATAGCAAAAAAATTAGTTGTGTCTGCCGGAACCATCCATGTTAGAGTAAAAAAGATGGAAGATGAAGGTATTATTAAGGGGTCTACATTAACACTAGATTATGAAAAAATGGGATATTCATTTATCTCTCACGTAGGTATTTACCTAAGCCAAACCTCTAAAACAAAGCAAGTTATAAAGGATTTAGCTGTAATACCTAATATTACTATTGCTTATATAACTGCTGGAAAATATAATATTTTCTGTAAAATTAGAGCGAAAGATACTACACATGCTAAAGAAATTATTTTTGAAATAGATGATATTGATGGCGTTTCTAGAACTGAAACAATGATTTCATTGGAAGAAAGTATTAATGATAAAACTAGATTAATGCATTCTATTTTTAGAGAGCTTTAATTTATATAATAAATGAAAAAACACCTTATTAATTCTATTTTAATAAGGTATTTTTTTACTCTTATTTTGTATATTTATAGTATAATTTCTTATGAATGAGGTCAGTAAATTCAATTGTTGGAGCAATAGATTATAATTGTAACAACTACACAAATAAGCAATTAATTGATTTATATAAATCTATATTAAAACCTCGATTAATTGAGGAGAAAATGCTAATCCTTCTACGGCAAGGAAAAATTTCAAAATGGTTTTCTAGTATTGGGCAAGAAGCAATTGCTGTTGGAGTAGCAAATGCTCTAAATTTTGATGAATATATTTTGCCTATGCACAGAAATTTAGGTGTTTTCACTTCAAGAAATATACCATTACATAGGCTTTTTTCACAATGGCAAGGTAAAAAAAGTGGCTTTACAAATGGAAGAGATAGATCATTTCATTTTGGCACCCAAGAATTTAATATTATAGGAATGATTTCCCATTTAGGACCTCAATTAGGAGTCGCTAATGGTATTGCATTGGGTGATTTACTTAAAAAAGAGAAAAAAGTAACTGCAGTTTTTTCTGGAGATGGTGGCACAAGTGAGGGTGATTTTCATGAAGCCTTAAATGTAGCTGCAGTTTGGAGTTTACCTGTTTTATTTTGTGTTGAGAGTAATGGGTATGGTTTATCTACACCTTCAAGTCAACAATTTAAATGTGAAAATATTGCAGATAAAGGCATTGGTTATGGTATGGAAAACTATATAATTGATGGTAATAATATTCTTGAAGTTCATACAAAAGTAAGCGACATTGCTAAAAGTGTAAGAGAAAATCCAAGACCTGTACTTATTGAGTTTAAAACCTTTAGAATGCGTGGTCATGAAGAAGCAAGCGGCACAAAATATGTTCCTTCAGAATTACTTGAAAGATGGGCTGTTAAAGACCCCGTTAGAAATTATCAAAATTTTTTAAGAAAAAAAAATATACTTTCTGAAGAAATGGAAGTATTAATTAAGCAAGAGATTGTTTCAGAAATTAAAGAACATTTATCAATTGCTTTTTCTGAAGAAGAAATTTCATCTACACTTGAAAAAGAATTGGGTGATGTTTATGAGCATGTAAATTATATTGAAACTAAACCATTAACTAAAACTTCAAATATTAGGTTTGTTGATGCTATATCTCAAGGACTTAAGCAAAGTATGAATAAGTTTGATAACTTAGTTATTATGGGGCAAGATATTGCAGAATATGGTGGAGTTTTTAAAATAACGGAGGGCTTTTTAGAAGAATTTGGAGCTGAAAGAGTTAGAAATACTCCAATTTGTGAATCTTCAATTATTGAAGCTGCATTTGGCCTTTCAGTAAATGGCTATAAATCTGTAGTTGAATTGCAATTTTCAGACTTTATTACTTCAGGATTTAATCCGGTTATTAATTTATTAGCAAAATCATATTATCGCTGGGGACAAAATTCAGATATAGTATTAAGAATGCCTTGTGGTGCAGATGTTGGTGCTGGACCATTTCACAGTCAAACAAACGAAGCTTGGTTTACAAAAACACCAGGTTTAAAAGTTGTATATCCTGCATTTCCTTATGATGCAAAAGGTTTATTAGCTACAGCTATTGAAGATACAAATCCTGTACTATTTTTTGAACATAAAGCACTATACCGTTCAATTTATCAAGAAGTTCCTGATGATTATTATACAATTCCGCTTGGGAAAGCAGCAATTTTAAATGAAGGTTATGATATTAGCATTATAACTTATGGTGCAGGTGTTCATTGGGCGTTAAAGGAAATAAAAGAGCATCATATTTCTGTAGATTTAATTGATTTAAGAACATTACAACCTTTAGATACGAACACTATTTATAATTCAGTTAAAAAAACAGGAAGAGTTTTAATTTTACAAGAAGATACATTATTTGGAGGCATTGCTTCAGATATTTCAGCACTAATTACCGAAAACTGCTTTAAATACTTAGATGCGCCTATAAAAAGAGTTGGTAGTATTGAAACACCAATTCCATTCGCTAAAAATTTAGAAAACATGTATTTGCCAAAAAATAAATTGTATTCTGAAATAGTAAAAGTTTTAAACTACTGATTTTCCACCTAATACGGACATAATTAATTGATATAACATTAGATGAATCAATTATTTTATTGATAACAATCATTATTTAAATTGATGAATATCAATACTTTTAGATAAAATAGTCTATACATTAGATATATTCTAAAAACAGGAATTAATACTAAATTATAGTAACTATGTCACTTGTCAAATTTAACCGACGTTTCCCTTTATTTGATCAAATGTTTCCAGACATTTTAGATACTGACAGATTGTTAAATGAAGATTTAATTGTAAAAAGCAATTGGATTCCAGCAATTAATGTAAAGGAAAACAAAAATAACTTCGAAATTGAAGTTGCAGCTCCTGGTTTTTCAAAAAAAGATTTTGAAGCAACCATTACCGATGATATTTTAACAATAGCAGCGGAAAACAAAAAAATTAAAAAAGAAAATGAAGAAGATTATTCTCGAAAAGAGTTTTATTATAACTCTTTCACAAGGTCATTTACCTTGCCAAAAAAAATAGATTTTAGTAAGAAAATTAATGCGAAGTACGAAAATGGTGTTCTTAGAGTTCATTTAGAGAAATTGGATGTTTTAAAAAATGAAGAACACAAAAAAGTAATTGAGATTATTTAATTTTCTTTTTTGAATCCGAGAGATATATAATATTTCTCGGATTCTTAAATCTTAAAAATTGATAGATATGAAACGACTTATTCCAAAACAAAAAGCACCAAGTTTCAATAATAGTGTAGAATATTTACATAGTAAAACCCAATTTTGGATTTCTGAAATAGAGTTCATTAAAATTGAGCAGAATTTTTTAAAAGAACTATTAGCTGAACATATTATTGGTTTATGCGATACCAATAATTTTACGAGAGCTAAACTTTTATTAAATGGGATTAACCATGAAGCAATATTAGGTGAAACGTTAATTGAATCTATTAAAGAGCATAAAATTAATTTAGGATTATTAATTGAAAATATTTATTTAAAGAAAGAAAATATTTTTAGAGATAATCATGAATTATTAAAAACTGAATTAAAAAATTACATTGAAAATTTTAAATATATTAAAGAAGAAGTTTTTGAACTTATATTATTAATAATGAAAAAAGAAAAACAGCATAAGTTGCTGGTTAAATAATTAATATATGTTCAACTGCTTTAAACCGTTTTTAAGTTCCAAATACTTAGTGATTTTGTTTAATTTGTCCTTAAACAGTATTTAGTTAAATGATTGTTAACGTGACAATTAAAAAAGGAAGGGTTTTATTTTGTTAATATTTAGAAAAGAAGAAGTTTTATATGGGGTGAAATTTACTTTTATTTTCTATTATTAATAATAGTTAACTTAAAATAAAATCATTTTGAATTTATAGTTAAAAACGGTTTTTTATTTTCAAAATTCCCATTGAAATGTTTCCAAAATAACTTCCCAATTTTTAGGCAATGCAGCACTAATTACCAAACTTTCATTTGTAATTGGGTGATGAAATTTTAAAGAAAATGCATGTAGAAACAAATTATGACAATTAAACTCCTGTTCAAACATTCTGTTATGGAACCGATCTCCATACTTATAGTCGCCAACAATTGGGTGACTAATTTTATTCATATGAATTCTAAGTTGGTGCATTCTACCTGTAGTAGGAATTAATTCAACCATTGAATACCTTGATGAATTATAAGGATATACAGGAATATCTATATTTTTAGTAAATAATGGTTTACAAAAAGTATGAGCTTCTTTATAAACTTTTGTGTCAGGGTTTTTAACCGGAGAATCAATTTCAATGGCATCTTCTATAAAACCTCTAACAATTCCAAGATAGGATTTTTCAATTTTATTTGAATTAAACAATTCTTGAAATTTAGAAATATTTTCTTTGTCCTTTGCTAAAATTAATACGCCAGAAGTTTTCCTGTCTAAACGATGTACAGGATAAAAATTAATTTTAAACTGTTCAAATAATATATCAAGTAAAGTTGCGCCTCTTATATTACGTGCGTAATACGAATTGTGTATTAATATATTGTTAGGCTTATTAACAATAATAATATATTCGTCTTCAAAAAGATTTTCTACTTGCATTTTGCAAATATAAGTACGTTCAACACTATATTAGTTTATATATTTAGTTAAATTTAATCTTTTAATTTTATTGGCATATATTGAAAATATTCTTCATTTTTTCGCATTCAAATAGAAATTTTAATAGTAATATTGACCTTTTACTGTAGTCAATTATGTTAACACTTAATATAGAATTTATTCCCGAAATATCACTTTCATATTATCTATTAGCTTTTTTAGCCACATTAATGTTGGGTTTAAGTAAATCTGGAATAAAGGGAATTGGTGTTATAATTGTTACTATAATGGCGCTCGTTTTTGGAGGTAAAGATTCAACGGGAATACTTATTCCAATGATGATTTTTGCTGATATATTTGCTGTAATTTATTATCATAGACATACACAATGGCATTTTTTAGGCAAGTTATTACCATCAATGGTAGTAGGTGTTTTAATTGGAGTTTGGATAGGAAATGACATTCCTGAAATATTGTTTAAACAATTAATGGCTGCATTAATATTATTAACTGTAGTTGTTATGTTTGTAATTGACAGACTAAATAAAAAGATAATTCCTAATCATTGGTTATTTTCAGGTTCTATGGGATTAGTTTCAGGTTTTACTTCCATGATTGGAAATTTAGCTGGTTCTTTTTCAACTATTTATTTTTTAGCCATGCGCTTACCTAAAAACGAATTTATTGGTACAGCAGCCTGGTTATTTTTTATTATAAATGTTTTTAAGCTACCTTTTCACATATTTGTTTGGAAAACAGTTAATATTGATAGTTTAATGGTTAATCTACTTTTATTTCCTGCTGTAATTCTTGGATTTTTTCTAGGTGTTTTTTTAGTAAAAAAAATACAAAATGAAAGTTACCGTCGTTTTATTTTAATTGTAACTGCAGCTGGAGCCTTCATAATTTTATTTAATTAAGACTATAAGTATGGAAGAACACTTTTTTCAATGTCCTTATTGCTGGGAAGAAATTTCCATGTTGTTCGATAGTTCAGTGAATAATCAAATTTATATTGAGGATTGTGAAATTTGTTGCAATCCAATTGAAATAAACCCAATATTCAGAGGCTCTGAATTAATTTCTTTGACTATTAAAAATATAGAGCAGTAGAATAGTGGTTAAATTTCTTCAATATTGAACCACAAAAAGGCTTCTTTTTAATTCTTAATTCGTTTTAAATACATTAATATTAAAATAGATAAGAAGCTGCAAATGGAAAAACCAATAAATAGAGGTAAAGCGGTAGCTTCAACATACCCACCAATTAAAGCACTAATTGGCACAGCCATAAGTGTTGAAATAAAACCTGTTATTGCTGCTCCAATTCCTGCAATATGAGCTATGGGTTGCATGGCCAATGCTCTTAAGTTTCCAAAAAGAAATCCAATTGAAAAAAATTGCATAGCAAAAAATGCCAAAAGAATTTCAATACTCGGATTTTCACTATTAAAAAACAATACGATATAAAGTAAAGAAATTCCGAAGAATGAAAACAATGCTATAGTAGCCATTTTTTTCATCCCAAATTTTACAACTATAGAACCGTTAGATAAACTGGCAGCCCCCATAGAAATAGCCAAACCTGCAAATATGAATGGAAATTCATCGGCTAAATTATATTGTTGTTGAAATATTTGCTGAGAAGTACTCAAATAAACCATAAATGAACCAGTAATAAACCCAGAAATGAGAGTGTATCCAATAGTTTGTTTGTGTTTAAATAACTCTTTTGTTCCATCAATAACCATTAATTTGGTGAATTTAATTCTATATTCAGGATGCAAAGTTTCTGGTTGACGAAACCAAAACCATATAGAAACGATGACCGTGATAACTAATTGAAAATAAAATATTGCTTCCCAGTTATAAATTTCTAATATAAATTTCCCTAAAGCAGGAGCCACAATGGGAACTAATAAAAATACAACCGTTATAAACGACATAATTCTGGCCATATAATCACCACTATAAGTATCTCTAACTATTGCTATACTCATAGTTCTTGGAGCTGAAAGCCCTATTCCTTGAAGAATTCGGCCTATAATCATCATTTCAAGTGAAGACGAATTTACACAAATAACACTCGCTAAAATAAACACAAGAAAACCCAAATAAACAATTGGTTTTCTGCCTAATGAGTCTGAAATTGGACCAAATAATAAAGGGCCAATACCAAGTCCTAAAAATATCATGATAATCAAAAGTTGATTTTCACTATTAGATTCTGTTCCAATAGAATGCCCAATAATATCTAATGCAGGAAGTAAAGCATCGATTGCAAGTGCAACAACAGACATTAAAGCAGCCATTAAAGCAATAAATTCAAATTGGGAAGGTTTATTTTGAAACATTGTGCAAATTTACTTTAATTGGTGTATGATTGTTATTTTTAATAGTAAAAAATAATAAATCCATAAGAATTTGTAATTTGTATGCACTAAAAATAAGATATGAATTTACAATTATTGAAAGAACATATAGAAGGAATTGACATCTATATCTTAGATCTAATTTTAAAAGGTCGATACCAACCAGGAAGCAAAATTTTGGATGCAGGGTGTGGAAATGGTAGGAATTTAAAATGGTTTTATGCTGAGAATTTTGAAATACATGGAATTGATACTAATTTAAAAAATTTACAAACTTGTAAAGAAATTTATAAACTTCAACATACTAATTTTATTCAGGCTACAGTAGAAAAAATACCTTATGAATCTAATAGTTTTGGACATGTAATATGTAGTGCAGTTTTACATTTTGCAAAAGACGTAAATCATTTTTATAAAATGTTTGAAGAATTACTTAGAGTATTAAAACCTGAAGGAGTATTATTTATTCGTTTGGCTTCAAATTTGGGAATTGAAAATCAAGTGAAACATTTAGCTAACGGTGTTTATGAATTACCTGATGGTTCAACTCGGTTTATATTAACACAAAAAATATTGGATGAAATATTAAATACAAAAGGTATATCATTAGAAGATAATGTAAAAACTACAATTGTTCATACTAAACGCATTATGACAACTTTAATTATTAAAAAGGAGTAAGGATTTTATTATAATTGAGATTCCTAAAAACTCTATTTAACATAATATAAATTATAATACAAATTATGATGTTTTCATTTTTATAGCTGTTTATGCAATTTGTAGTTATAATTCTATATTATGCTAAATATCCCAGGAACATTCTATTTCTATACGATATTCTGTACTTGGGTCATTAAAATTTTAAATATGAGATTCTCGTAGATTTAAAATCCTGCTAACAATTTGTATTATAATTTGTCATTATGTAAAATTGCCGCTACCAAACGCTTTATTGTTTTGTATAAATAAAATGCTCTGGCATTTTTTTCTACACACAATTTGCAGCCGCTTGCCAACGCCAAAAAAAAGCTAACCTTTTAGATTTATTTAAAAATCGCGTATTTGAGGAAATCTCTGCAATAAAAAATTTCAGACGATTCTCGTGAGTTTGCCACAAGAGTATAAAATTTAAGAAAAATAAATTTCTATGCACTTGTTATATGTAGAACTTTAATTCATCCTTTTTTCATTCTTTCATTATCTTTTGTCTTGAAACAAAAGAAACAAAAATTCAAGGCTGCATAAACTTTTGGAAACAATTTACGGCTCATTCGCTATATTTTAGGAAACATTGTAACTCTATAACATAGCTTTGAAATCCCTTGTTAAATTGAAACTCTTTAGAAACTGTATTACTAAAACCCTAAAATATGGACGCTCCACTCACCTATTGTTTTACCAAAATTTTATGAGGCCAAGGAAAACATTTAGATTATATTTTACAAAATTACAGTGTTGAAACGTATTTGACATAACGGTCAATGCAAAATCGTCGTATTATGAAAAATTAGAACTAATTTGTTTTATTATTTTTATGACGTGCAAAACTGTTAGCTTATAAGACAATTTGGTATTTTAAAAAAAGTAAGGCTCCATTCTAATAGTCTATATTAATTTTCGTTATAAATTTCTTATTACCTAATTAAGTTGATTATTCTTAATTTATAGATTTAAAACAATAATTGCTGAAACCATTCATTTACCACACTGTCTTTATTCAAAAAAATTAAAGTAATCCAAATAGAATCATATATACCATGAATTAAAACTAATAGTAATAAGTTAGTCTTGTTTTTATAATATAATGCAGCAAAAAATAAGCTACCAATTCCTACACCTATAATTCCAGATAATCCTTGATATCCATGTGAAATCCCAAAATAGATAGCAATCAAAACTCCAGCTAAGATCCAAGCCTTTTTAGTGTCTCCAAATAATTTAGCAAATCTTTGCATATAATACCCATGAAAAAGCAGTTCTTCTCCAAAAGCTGCAAAAACCCACATCATCACCATCATTCCTATATAGCTACCAAAGTCACCTCGAATATCATCTAATGAGCTTAAATCATGGGCTCCCAAATAATATTGAATAATCGTATCAATGAAGCCAGTAACAAAAAAGAATATTACAGATATCCAAACACTTTTGATAATGGTCTTAAGATTTAATTTTCGCCCAATTCCAGCAAATGACCAATCCCATTTCTTTTGCCAAATAATAAATAGTGTAATGCCTAATCCAAAAAAGTACCCCAAGTTTCTATCTGCTAAAGATAATAGTGTTGCCATTAGAATTACGACGACTACCGAATAGGGTTTTGTTAAATGATTAAATAATTTAGTTTTCATTTTTATGTGTTTTTATAATTGTTTTTGTTCTCCATTTGCTAATACTTGAAAGTATTCTCCTTTTGTTATTAGCAGGCCTTCCGATTTTTTAAATGGCCAATGGTTGCTATAATCTTTTGGGTGTTTAACATCGATGGCAAATACTTTTCCGTTGAATAATTTGGTGACATTCCATTGCAATGTATGACCAACCACAACTGCTTTAGCATTAAATTGGTTAATTCCCTTTTCAACCTCATCTTGCGATAAATCCTCATTAAAATAACCTCTATACCAACTGATCCCTTTTCTACTAGAGGTAATTAATTGTTCAACGGTTTCTTCTGGTTCTGGGAAAAAGGCTTTGCGATAGTTGTCTCTATTAATTTGGTTGACCTCGTCTATGGTAATGTCATAATTTGCAAAATCTGGATGTATGCCACCATGAGCAAAAAGATGCCCATTTATTAGTTCTAACGTGTTTTTAAACGTCATCCATCTTCCTAAAAATGCGTTTTTATCGTATAGATTATGTTGCTGTTTGCCAAGAATTGCTGCTACACCATTATATTTATAGGAAGCAGATTTAAATTTCCCTTGTAAATTGTAGAGTTCATGATTTCCGATAATAAAATGGACATGTCCTCCCTGTTTTTTAGCGTCTTGCTCAAGTTTATAAATAAACCAAAGCACTTGAGTAGTTGAAAAACCTCTGTCCATAAAATCACCAACCAAAACAAGGTGTCCTTTACCAAATGTCCAATTTAGATTGTTATCAATTGCTTTGCTATTAATAAGAAAGTCTCTAAAAGCTTTATAACCACTTTCAATATCTGAAATTGCAAGAATAGGTTCATTATCAGAAAATGTAGCATTAGGGATTGTGAAATTGGATTTTAGAGTAAAGTTGAATGTTGAGCCATCTAAAGGAAAATAACAGCTAACAGGAACTGCTTCATCTAGAGTATATTCTTTTTGATCAAGATAGAATCCATCTGTTTTATTTCCCTTAATGTAATTAACATTTAACGTGCTGTCTGTTTCGTAAAAAACATAAGGACCTTCATTTTCTAAATTGATATTTAATGGATTGTTACCATAATCAAATGTCCCATTTAATGAAACTAAAGTAATAACTCCAATTATTAATAGAACAATTATGGATCCGAAAAGATGCTTTAAATAGCGTAAGATTCTTTTTTTCATTTTGATTAATTTTATAATGATGTTAGTTTTTTGATTGAAACAAAAATATTTACAAACGCATTATTGAAAAAACAATTGGGATAGACACTAATGTATGAGTGATATAAAACATGTCATGGTGTATTAAAGACCTTTATCACACTTAAAAGGCTTTATGTATTAAAAATAATGACGTTTGTCACTAATACTTACTTATATAATAGATTCTCTTAACTTTGCAGTATGGTTTATTGGATTCAAAAAAATAAAAATGCCCTTATTATAATTGGTGTGGTATCTATACTTATTCCACTATTATATATATGCTATAAAGTCTTTACTGCTGAAGGAAGTTCTGTATTAATTTCATTAGATTTTAACCCAGTTCTGGGATATATCCTAATTGCATATTACACTTTACTGATTGGGTTGATTATAGGATATTTTATCTATTGGATTTTAAGGAACATCAAATCTATTATTCGATTAAAGAACGAAAAAGCAAAAACAGAATTGTTGCATTTAAAAAGTCAGGTGAATCCACATTTCTTTTTTAATATGCTTAACAACCTCTATGGACTGGCAGGAAAAGACGCTAAAAAAGCACAAGAACTCATTTTAAAACTTTCTGATATGATGCGTTATAGTATTTATGATGGCGAAAAAGACACGGTTCTACTTTCTGAAGAACTAACCTATTTAAAAAACTATATAGCACTTCATAAAATGCGTTATCACAAAACTATTGATATACAATTCAATATTGATATTAAGGATAATGATTATGAAATCAGTCCACTTCTTTTTATTATTCTTTTAGAAAATGCATTTAAACATGGAGTAGAAAATTTAAGAGAGCATGCTTTTATTCGAATACATTTAGAAGCCCATAATAATATCGTTAATTTTGAAATAGAAAATAACTTTGAAGCTAATGAAGAAAATCAGGAAGCAGGAATAGGTTTAAAAAATCTAAAACGTAGATTAGAATTAGTTTATCCAAAAAATCATAATTTAACAATCTCAAAAACCAACAACATCTACAACGCTAAATTGAATATTACACTATGAAGATTAAGTATTTAATTATAGATGACGAGCATATTGCACATGATATTATAAAAGGCTATTGTGATATGCTACCAAATTTAGAATTTAAAGCAGATTGCTATGATGCTATAGAAGCCATAGACTATTTACAAAAAGAGGAAGTAGATCTCATTTTTTTAGATTTAAACATGCCAAAATTAAAAGGCTTTGAATTTTTAAAAACACTATCATCTCCTCCAAAGGTTATTGTAACTACTGCATATAGTGAATTTGCAATTGAAGGCTATGAATTAAATGTTGTTGATTATTTATTAAAGCCATTTAGTTTTGAACGTTTTTTGAGCGCTATAAATAAAGTCACTTCATCTAATACTAAAACAATAGAAAAAAGGCATAAAGGAAATATTAATCCTGAAGAGAAGTATATTTTTCTAAAACAAAAAAATAGTCATATTCAAGTAGATTTAGATGCCATACTATTTATTGAAGCTTCAGGAAATTATATCAAAGTGGTCACTACAAATGATACCATAAGTATTCGCGAAAAAATATCTGACACGATACAATTACTTTCTGATAATGATTTTCTTCAAGTACATAAATCATTTGCAGTCGCAAAAAAACATATAAAGAGTATTGAAGGCAATAGAATTTATATTGAAGATTATACTATTCCTATAGGGAAATTGTTTAAAACAAGTGTTAATCAGCTTTTTAAATAAATTTGAATTGTATTGGTCTAACTCATTCCACACATATTATGCTTCCCTCCTACGTCGTCGCATAAAAAGTGTTCCATTAACATCGTAAAAGAAACTTTTGAGAATAAATTTTTTAAATAAACTGTAGTAACAACTTTCGCTTTTAACCAAAGCTCAAGTTACATAACGCTAACATTATAATACAAATTATAAGATATTCGTTCTCATAGTGGTTTCTGTGGTATGATTATAAATTTGTCATAGTTTAATTATAATCATCCTTAAAAAAATCAATTAAAATTTGAGTGAGTTCATTGGGTTTGTCTTCTTGAATGAAGTGGTTTGATTCTAAAATATAATGTGTTTGATTTTTGGCGCCAATAATGTTTTTTTGTAAAATACGATCCTTTCCCTTCCACATTAAATCATTATGATTTCCCCAAATAGTAACAAATGGTTTATCAAAGAGATTAAGCTTCTTATTAAGCCTCTGATTTATGATAGCTTCATTATCTTGTACATTAGTAGGAATGAGAGAAGGAAATTTCCTAACTACATTATAGTCTGATTTAGTTATAAATGGCTGATTATAAGTTGCCTTTATAGAATCTGGTAATTTTATATTTGTTCCCCAATCCATGATATTTCCAGCTGAAAATGTGGAATCATTTTTGGCATAATTTATAAACCCCATGAAGCTTTCTGGAATTACTTCGTCCCCTTCAAATAAATAACTATAAGAAACTGCTACCTTACTAAATAGCTTTTGTCTTTCAGCTACAATTCTTAAAGAAATCATACCTCCCCAGTCATGTGCAAATAAATTAATGTCTGTTAATTTTAGGTTATCAATAAAAGTGTTTAACCATTTTGTTTGATTTGAATAGGTAATAATAGCCGCATTTTTTGGTTTGTCGGAATATCCAAATCCAACAAGGTCAGGTATAATTACTCTATAGTTTTGCTTTACTAAGTATGGAGCAATATTTCTAAATACAAATGAATTGTTAGGTTCACCATGTAATAAAAGAACAATGGGGTTGTCAATACTCCCAATGTCCAAGTATGCCATTTTAATACCTTTATCTACAAGAGTAAACTTATATTGCTCATTTGTAAAGAAATGAGAGTTTAAAGTATTTAGAGATTTTTCTTCTCTACCACATGATATTATGGTTAAACTAAAAAAAATAATTATTAATATAATTCGGGCCATTATTATTATATTAAAGTTGTAAAGGGAAATTCACTATCAAAACTCTACTAGACATAATATTTTGAAAACTCACTTTCAACGAGCGCTTTACTCAATTTATTGTTTGTAATTAACTTTGATTCTATACACAAACCTGACGTAATAGTACCAAATTGCATACATTTCTTTATTTCATATCCTATAGAAAAACCATATAAAAATCCCGAAAAAAAAGAGTCTCCTGCTCCATTAGCATTTGTCATTTTATAAGCATCTATTATTGGCGTTTCAATCCACTTACCTTCTCTGGTATATGCTGAGGCTCCATCTTTTCCATGGGTACAAACAACTAATTTTTTTCCATTTGCTATTTGCTTCAGCATAAATGGTTTATAATCTGGCAAATTATCGGAACTTAAAAAAATATAATCCGCAGCATCAATAAAATCTTGGTGATATTCATTTTTGCCATCATAATCGTGTAAATCTGTCCAAATTTCTTTGTTTAAACGCTTACAAATTGGCAATATATTTCTAGAATAATTAGAAATATTAATAACTACATAGTCCGAATCCAGTAAATGACCTTCAAACTTTTCATACTTTATACTTGGTTCATCGGAACTTGGGTTCACAAAAATAGAAATGCGTTCTCCCCTACTATTCATAATATTCAAATGCCTTTCGGTTCCGTTTGGATCAATATCTGAAATAAAATGTAGATTTGGTTCTTTTAAAAATGAAGTTACTTTTTCCCCAAATGAATCATCACCTATTAACGAATGAAAGGTAGTATTAAAACCCAATTTCGATAGCGTTAATGCTTTTCCTGCACCTGTATTTCCTATGGTTTCATCAAAGTAGCAATTATGAATAGTTTGCGAAATTGCTTGTGGAAATTCATCTAAAGTAATAACCGAATTATAAGAGGCTCCTCCCAAGATAAATACTTTTTTCATTAGTTGATTAGTTTAATAATTAATGCCGAATTTGCTTTTAAATTAATTGTTTTTAACGTCGTAAATTTAGTGTTTGTTATAATATCTTTTCCGGAAGAATAACTAGTTAAAGATTCTTTATAACGCTCTAAACTATAATCATTGATTGACTTTTTACTATTATTGATAATAACCATCGTACTTTCTGTATCAGTATATCTAAAATACACATAAATATTATCCATAGGTTTGTAATGTTTTAGTTTCCCTTTGTGTATTTCGATAGCATTTTTTCTCCATTTTAAAATTGTCGAAATATAATCAACAAGGTCATTTTCATCATTTGTCCTTTCATTTTTCACAAACGCATTTCTTTCATCAGATTTCCATCCTCCTAGAAAATCAATTCTTAAAGCGCCATCTGGTTTTGGTGAATCAAAAAATAATTCGTCTCCATAATAGATTTGCGGAATACCTCTAGTTGTGAAAATAAATGCCATACTTAATTTGACTTTATCTTTATTTTTATTGAGTTGAGTATATAATCTTGCAACATCATGATTTCCATTAAAAATTTTATTATTATAAGGCGTATCATATAAATAATCGCTTGTTAATGTTTCATAAATAGTATAAATTTCATTTTCCTTTCCAAAGGCTTTAATCAAGTTATAATACAATGCGTAATCACTTAAACTTTTAATATTTGATATATACCCATCTCTATTCAATGTTCCATTATTCCAATAAACATATGAAGATACTTTATCTCCCATAGCTGTTTCTGCAACTATATAATAATTAGGATATTCTGTTTCGACCATTTTAATCCAATTCGCCATTACATTTTTATTATTTGGATATGGATAGGTGTCCATTCTTATACCGTCAATATTGGCATACTCAATCCACCATATAGAATTCTGAATTAAATAGGTGGCTAAATAAGGATTATCCAAATTAAGGTCAGGTAAATTAACATCAAACCATCCTTTAACATGTAAATCATTATCACTTTGAGATTGGTAAGGGTCTGACACAATTACATTAGCAAAACTTGAATACGTAAATTCTTTCCATTGGTTCAACCAGTCTTTAGATGGTAAATCTTGCATCCACCAATGCCCTGCTCCACAATGATTAAAAACTTGGTCCATAATCACTTTCATTCCTCTTTCATGGCTGAGACTAACTAACTTTTTATAATCATTATTAGTTCCAAATCTTGAATCTGTTTTATAGAAATCTGATATTCCATATCCATGATAAGAATATGCAGGTTGGTCATTTTCCAAAAATGGATTTAACCATAATGTTGTGACACCTAAATTTTCTATATAATCTAAATGATTTATAATACCTTTAATGTCTCCACCGTGTCTACCATCTGGGTTTTTTCTATTTACTTTTTCAATAGTATCATCAGTAGAATCATTTGAAGTATCGCCATTACTAAACCGATCTGGTGTTATTAAGTACATCACATCAGATGCGTCAATTGTTTGACTTAGATTATTCCTACTCTTTTTTTGTTTTAATTGATAATTGTAAACTAATTTTTCTCCACTATCCAAATTAAAAATAATATCAAAAACACCTTCTTTTGTAGTCTCTTCAATAGTTAGGTTTAGGAATAAATAATTGGCGCTTTCTAGTTTTGTTACACTATTAATAGTAACACCTTTATATTGAATTGTTGGTTTTGTTGTACTAATATTTTCTCCATATATCAAAAGTTGCAATTTGGAGTTTTCCATTCCTATCCACCAATTTGGCGGTTCTACTCGTTCTATTGAAAAACTTTGAGCACATATATGTTGAATTGAAATAAGGAATAATAAGCTCGTAATTAATGTTCTAAATAATGAATTCATTTTAGTTAAGTTTAAAATTATATTGCTCAATATTAATACTGAAATAGAAAGCAAACAAACTAATTATATAGACAACCATTTGTATATATAAAACAACCAATATTTTGAATTTGGTTAAATTATTTGAGGATGATAATTGAAATGAAAAGTTAGGTGTGAAGTTGCTTTTTATATAATATTACGAGTTGTCTATACTTTACTAGTGGTATTCTAGATAAATTTTCAGATTTTAGCATAATAAATTTTTAAAATATGATGTTGGCTTTTATTAGGATAAACAGAAACGCAAGTCAAATTGTTAAACACATCATTTATTGGTTCGTATTTGTGCTGTTTTTTACAATGGTTTGGGGAACGTATGATAATGATTATTATAGAAATTTCATGGTTCAATTACTTAGTTTACCTTCTAGATTAATCTTGGTTTATGTAACATTATATATCTTGTTCCCATTATTTTTTCTTAAAAAGAAATATATAAAATTCGTATTATTTTATGTGTTATTATTGATTAGTACTACTATTTTTATTCAAAGACCGTTAGTTATAAATGTTATTCAGCCATTGTATCTAAAAGGTTTTGAGAGTTCGAGTTTCTTTGCAATTACAGAAATTATGAATACCCTTTTGGATGTAAACGTTGCAGCAATTATTCCTTTTGTGTATGTGTTATTTAAGAATTTTCAAACAGCAAATAAAAAAACATTAGCACTTGAAATAAAGCAGCAAGACCATCTTAAAGAAGAAGAATTTATTTATTTGAAAGTAGAAAAATCATTAATAAAAATTTTCATAAAAGACATCATATTTGTTGAAAGTCTTAAAAACTATATAAAAGTAAAAACTACCGAAACAGAAATTATTGCTTATAAAAGTCTAACGTCTATACAAGAATCTTTGCCAAACGCAAAATTTTTAAGAGTCCACCGTTCTTATATTGTTGGCCTTGATTTTATTGATTCTTTTTCACCAAGTAAATTAATGCTTAACGGAGTTTCAATACCAATTGGAAGAAAATATAAAGATGAAGTTAAAAAAGCTTTGGGTTATTTTTAGATATATAAAAACAAACAATTCCATGCATATTACACTTCCCTCCTTTCGTCAGTCAGTATAAAAAGTGTTTAATTTTTAGTCAACCTATTTCAGAAAAGTACAAATTTAACATTGTAGAAGAAACCTTTTGGTATAAAATTTTTCATAAAATGAAAAGTAAAACTTTGCTTTTACCAAAGCAAAGTAAATGTACACGATTCTTAATTTATGTTGAGTTTTTGTCGAAATACCAAAAAAAACAATCTTTTTAGTTTCATTATATTGTTTTCAATAAATTAGAGAATTCACGTTCTAAAAAAATAGAATATAAATTTATGTATTAGTATTCAATAAGCACAAGATTTATATATCCAAAGGGCAAAACCTTCTAGAGAAACCTGATAAAATTTATCAATCTCAAATTATATGTTCGCAACTATGGATATCAATAAAATTATTCCGAAATCTTTATAATAAACTCTTTAATTTTGTGTTGTGTCATCGCTGCAACTTTAACTTGATTTTTACTATAAAAATTACTGAATGCAAAATCTGTCCATTCAGTCCCCTCTTTCTTAGAAGGCATCATCATTACAAAACTTTCGCTATCATAAGCAATTAAAAAAAGGCCTATATCATTATAAAAAACAGCTGTTTTTAAATCTTTACTATACTCTTCTTTATACTTATATATGGCTGGCATACATTTCGCACAAGCTGCAACTGCCAGCACATTATCTTCACCCCACTTTCCATATTGAAAAATTTTAGTGTTGGTTTGCTTATTTCCTCCAGCTCTCTCAGCCTCTAACAAATGATATGTTCCGTTAAGCGCTTCTGTTGGGTTTTCATTTTGTGAAAAAAGTAATCCTGATGATAGAAAGATAATAAGGTATATTAAAAGTGTTTTCATATTAAAATTATTTAGCATTAAATGATTGATATTTTGAAGATTAACTTATAATTAGAGATTGTGATTATAAGTTATCAATGTCTTTATACACTAAGTTTAAATAGTTGGATAACGGTTTCACTCATTACCCAACGATGCATATACTACTAATTATGGGGACGTAGATTGCTATAAAACTTAGTTATTAATAAAATGTTGGCTCTTACAAATCTTGTTTTACCTTCAATTTTTATTAGATAGAGTTCTCTTTTAGATTTGATGTTATTTAGTTTACCGTAATACTACTACCACAACGAGAGTTAGCGCTATAACATACAGAACCTTTACCTCCAGCATTAGCATCATATTTATAAGTATAATTACTCGCACAATTTACTTTAGCACTGCTATTAACATTTATACGCGTTCCATTGCTAGAACCATCTTGATAGATATAAATATCTCTTCCTGATTTATTGTAAATTGTTACTTTTCCCTGTGTCCCTCCATTTCTTGATTGATAATTTGCCTCATTCTGTCTCTTTCTTCTCTCCAAATCTTGATGCTCTGGTGTTGCTTTAATAGAGTCGTTATATCTCTTTGCTTCCGCCCATTCTGCATCTCTTTTTGCTTTTTCTGCGTCTCTTTTTGCTTTTTCTTTTGACGCGATTACTTCCTTAGCGTTTAAAATATTTTTATCCGATTGTTTTTCTTTTGCAGTTCTAGCATCTTGTTTTGCTTTCATTGCTACCAAATAATCAGTAATTAATTTTCTTAAATTCTGACTTTCTAAAGCTTTATGTTCTGAACCATAATTAGCAGATGTAGCTCCTGGAATTGAAGCATTTTTTAAAGCCTTCATTTTTTCTTTAAAAGACAATTTCTTCTTTGTTGGTTTATCAGCATTATTTCCCCCTGAAGCACCCTCTTTAATATATACATCATCTATACTAGCATAAGAAGTCCCCTCATCAGAAATACCTTTAAGAAAAAAGATATAATCGCCTATGGCAACAATTCCTTCTTTTTTAGATGTATCTCTAATTACACTTTCATAAGGATAGCCTTTACAGCTGAAGTTTCCTTCTACCACATCCATTGTACTTGATTTTCCTTTATTACTTCCTTTATCTACGATAGCTGAAATGCTATAACCTTCACCTGTAGGAAGTGTCTTAAGTTCAAATTTCACAATAAATTGTCTATCTCTTATTTCATAAACACCATCATTATCACTATCTACAACAGATCGGTACTCTGTATATTGATCTGTTGTAGATATATTTTTAAACAAACTGTTTTGAGCTATTGTTGCTGTTGTTACTAAGAGTGCAACTGCTAAAATTATTTTTTCATGTTTCTATTTTTTAGTAATTTAGTAATTTTAGGCAAGAGTACTTTATTTAGATAATATTTTAACAAACCACTTTATGAATAGTAAATTGGGTTTGTAAATTGTAATAAATACTATTCTAAGTAATTTAAAATACTAAAATGGATATTTAATTGATTTGAAGCTGTCAGACTTAGAAATAATAATTGAAAAATCTAACCACAATATTTTAACTTACACTACTTTGTGAGAAGGTGCTTATTTTAATACAAACAGCCTAAAATCGTTTTTTGTAAGGTATTTATTTGCTAGGGTGACTACTTGCTCACCTTTATTTAAAATTCAATATAATTTAAATTAATTAACCACGTTCTATGAGAACGAAAAAAAGAGTGCTCATTAGGTAATACATCTTCAAAGTATTTTAAATTTTTACTCGTAGTAATAGTTTTGTTTTCTTTAAAATGGATTTAGACGTTAAAAGTAATTCATCTTTGGTTTAACAAACAATTCCATGCATATTACACTTCCCCCTTTCGTCAGTCAGTATAAAAAGTGTTTTATTAAAATTAAAGAAGAAATTTTTAAAATACAGTAGTAATAGCATAGCATATTCTACTAAATATCCCAAACACCTCTTATTTCTATACAATATTCAGTACTTTGGTAATTAAACATTCGTATTTTTGTTTCTCGTTTAATTTTAATATTCTGTATTTGTGCAGAATATTTCAAATATGAAATTCTCATCAATTTTGAAGAATAATTTTTTACTAGAAATAAACGATACGGCACCTCTTAACATGAAAAATGCATATCTAATAACAAGAAACTAAGAAATGATTATACCTAAACTACATTATATATCTCAGGGAAGTTCTCCAAAAGAAATTCTTGAAAACATCCAAAAATCTTGTACATCTGGTACAGAATTAGTGCAATTACGTTTAAAAAATGTTTCAGAAAAGAAATTTTTAAAGTTAGCCAAAGAGGCTAGAGAAATCACATCTCATTTTCAAACCAGATTAATTATTAACGATCATTATAAAATAGCCAAAGAAGTTAAAGCAGATGGTGTACATTTAGGAAAAACAGATTCTTGCCCTACTATTGCGAGAAAGCATTTATACACTTGGCAAATTATTGGAGGAACAGCAAACAGCTTACAAGATTGCGAAACATTAATTGTGAATGATGTTGATTATATTAGTTTAAGTCCTTTTAGACTCACAACAACCAAAGACAATTTAAGTAAGGCTTTGGGTTTAAACGGTTATACTGCAATTACAGAAGCCCTAAAAACGGAAACGCCAATTATTGGTTTTGGAGGCATAACTACAGAAGATGTTACAGATATATTAGAAACGGGTATTTCTGGAATTGCTGTATCTGGAGAAATTACCCGTGATTTTAATACTATAAAAATATTTAACCAATTACTAAGTGCATCTTCAACAGATGAGAAACGCTATACATTCAAATAAAAAATGAACGGTTTTAGAATTTTACAATAAAAAGTTAAAAATGAAATGACCTTTAAAATACGTACGCCTATATAGCGTAGTTATTCTATAGATACATACAAGATTGTTTTTGTTAAAATTAGCTATTTAACAACGTCTGGCCAATATTAGATATTATTAAAAATTAGATTGAAATCTCACTAAAAGCAATCCCCAATACCTTTTGGAGTTCTTTCACTTTTTGCATTTCACCAGGAATTAGTAAGACGATGGATTGCCCTTTTTTTCCGGCACGTGCGGTGCGTCCACTTCTGTGTGTGTAGTACTCTGTCTGTTCTGGTAATTGATGGTGTAATACAAATCCCAAATTAGTAACGTCAATACCTCTAGCAGATACATCGGTTGAAATTAAGACTTGTATACTTTCATTTTTAAAAGCGCGCATTACCTTGTCACGTTCTAGTTGCTGCATATCGCCTTCTAAGCCTCCTACAGCAAAACCTTCTTCTTGTAATTGATTGGCTAGTTTTCTTGTTCCTGCTTTTGTTCTGCAGAAAATAATACCTCTTTCATTGTTGCGCTTTTTCAAAATACGAATAAGCATATTCAATTTATCAGGAATGTTGGTACGTATAAAATGATGAGAAATGTTTTCGTTTATTAACTCATGTTTTTTCACTTCTACTTTAATAGCATCTGCAGCCATATAAGTTTTTACAATATGTTTAATTTCTTCTGGCATTGTTGCAGAAAATAACCAGGTGTTTCTTTTGGTGGTATTGTATTTAAGAATTTTATTAATATCTTCTTTAAATCCCATACTCAGCATTTCGTCAGCTTCATCTAATACCAATAGTTTTACATTAGAAATATCTAAGGCACCGCGCTCTATCAAATCTAGTAATCTACCTGGTGTTGCTACCACAACGTGTGTAGTTCTGGTTAAGGCTTTAATTTGTTTTTCAATTTTTTCACCACCATATACACCTTCTACAAAAATATTTTGGTCGTTGTACTTTGTAAATCGAAACAATTGCTTTTTTATTTGCTGTACCAACTCACGTGTAGGAGCGATAATAAGAGCTTGTATATCTGACAACTTGGTGTCTATAGCATGTAATACTGGTAAACCAAAAGCAGCTGTTTTACCCGTGCCAGTTTGTGCCAAACCTATTAAATCAACCTCAGACTTTAAAAGGATTGGAATTACAGAGGCTTGTATTTCAGTTGGATTGATAATGTTAAGTTCATCAAGTGCTTTTATATAGGATTTATGGATACCTATTTCAGAAAATGTGGTCATAATATGTTATTGTGGCACAAAGGTACTTTGTACGTTTTGTAAACCGTGGATTCATGTTATAAATGATGTCTCTATGCTAAATTATATAGAGCAATCATTATTTTTTTATAAATAAAAACTATATAATTGGTTTTACCAATCAATGGGTTTATAATCTTTTAGAAATTTACCACACCAATGCTTCCCAGTATTTATACCATCAAACAATGGATCCATAACACGTGCAGCTCCATCAACAATATCTAACGGTGGTTGAAAATCATGTACTTCCTCTTTTTTCTTAGCCAATTCCACAGGGTCTTCATCAGTAACCCATCCGGTATCAACTGCATTCATATAAATTCCTTCTTTTGCTAAGGCCAATGCCGAAGTATGCGTTAACATATTTAATGCTGCTTTAGCCATATTTGTATGTGGATGACGACTTTTTTTAAAAAATCGGTGAAACTTTCCTTCCATTGCAGATACATTAATGATATGTTTTTGACCTGTATTGCTTTTTTTCATGATTTCTGAAAGACGATTACACAACACAAATGGTGCTACTGCATTTACAAGTTGTACTTCTATCATTTCGGTTGTTTCAATCTCGCCAAGTTTTAAACGCCAGCTATTCGTTTTTCTTAAATCTACTTGTTGTAAATCTGCATCCAATTTTCCTTCAGGGAACACCTCTTTTGCAACCAGTGTATTATCAAAACTATAAGGAATTTGAGATAATTTTGCAGAAGCTCTTAAACCAATACCAGGCTCAGGACCATGCCAAGTTACAGGCATATTTTTATTGGAAGACGCTCCTGAAGTTAGTACTTTTAACTCATCTAAACAACCTGTATGATCTTTTAATAAATCGCGAGCGTATATTGGTAACGATTCTATTGGTTTTTCTTCATTTTCCATTAAATGTGAATAAAACCCTGCCGGACGCCTTACAGTTTGAGCTGCATTATTGATTAAAATATCTAATTTTTCATATTTTTGTTCAATAAAATTACAGAAAATTTCTACACTTGGTATATGTCGTAAATCAAGTCCGTGAATCTTTAAGCGATGCCCCCACTCCATAAAATCAGTTTCTTTTGAAAATCGCAATGCTGAATCTACTGGAAAACGAGTCGTAGCAATCACAGTTGCTCCACCTCGTAGTAACATTAATGTTATATGATACCCTATTTTTAACCGAGAACCGGTTATAATAGCAACTTGTCCTTTTACATCTGCATTCTGAAAACGTTTTGCATAGTTAAAATCACCACAATCAGTACACATAGTGTCGTAGAAATGATGCAATTTTGTAAATACTGTTTTGCATACATAGCAGTTTCTAGGAGATTCTAATTCTAACTGTTCTTTATTGGCTAAATCGGAAGTGCCTAATAACTTAGGCGCCTCAAATACAATAGATTCACGAGCACTTCGAATCCCCGTTTCCTTACGAGCTGATTTATCTCTAGCTGCTATTTTGCGTTTAGCCGCTTTCTTTCCATCTTTTTTTCGACGAGAAAATTCTTCTCTACTTGGTCTAGAAAGCATTCCAGAAGCTTTTATTAAAGCAGCTCTTTTCTCCTTTGAAAGATCAAATAGTTGATTTGTATCTGTTACTAATTGTTCTAATATAGAAATGCACTTATCTACTTCTTCTGATGAGATTATTCGAGTATTGTCTTGTTCATTGTTATCTTTAGGCATATAGCTATAAGCGTTCTATCTAGAAAATGATTGATATTAAAAATAATTTTGGCGAAGATACTATTCCGTTCTATGGAATTGGTCAAATAGATAAATTAATATTTTATCTAGAGATTTAATTCCAGTGTAGTTATAATTTCTTTATTAAATGGATATTTATATTATAGTAACCCTAACTTTCTTCTTTTTCAATCGTGTATTATTTAGTTTTTCCACTAAAGCATCAGAAATACGAGTAGGAACGGCTACAAACGCACAATCTTGTTTAAGTTCTATAACTCCCAATTGATCTTTATTTATTTCACCTTGTTTAAAAAACAGTCCAGCAATATCTCCTTTAGATATTTTATCCTTACGTCCTCCAGAAATAAATAAGGTGGTCCAAAATTGTGATTTACGATTTTCACTTTTGGAAAGTGTCATTACTTTCGATTTTTCTATAAACTCAGGAAAAACCTCTTGATCTGCTTTTATTAAATATGCATTTCCTTTTGCATTTACTCTTGCAGTTCTACCATTTCTATGCGTATACTGTTCATAAGAATCGGGTATTTCATAATGAATAATATAGTTCATTTCTGGAATATCAATCCCTCTTGAAGCTAACTCACTTGCAATAAGAACAGAAACACTTCCATTTCTTAATTTTATCAAAGCACGTTCTCTATCTTTTTGCTCCATTCCTGCATAAAAACAAGTATGTGCCATATTTCTTTTATTCAAAAAGCGACTTAAATCTTCAATTCTTTCTTTTTTATTGCAAAAAACGATACCAGGCTCATTTCCCAAATGGTTCAATAAATCAACCAACGTATTGTGCTTATTTTTAGAAGGAGAAAGAATTGTTTTCACCGTCAGTTTTGAATGCACTTTTTCTTTTAGATAATTCAAAGTGATTGGTTTATCCATTTTTAAATAACCAGGAATAGAAGTACCTTGAGTAGCAGAAGTCAAAATACGCTTTGAAATATGAGGGATATAACTCATGATAGTTTTCATTTCACCTCCAGCGCCCACTTTAATTGAAATATCAAACTCATCAATAACCAATGTTTTAATTTTTTTTGTAGTAAAACGCCCTTGCTCAAAATGATCAGCCAATCTTCCAGGAGTTCCTATTAAAATGGCAGGTGTATGTTTTAGTTCTATTTTATCTTTTGAAATAGTTCTTCCTCCATAAATTGCATTTGCTTTATAACCAGAACCCATTTCTCTAACTACTTGCTCCGTTTGAATAGCTAATTCTCTTGAAGGCACTATAATTAATGCTTGTACCTCGGTACATTTTGAATCTAATTTAGCTATCAATGGTAATAAAAATGCTAACGTCTTACCAGTTCCTGTAGGAGATAATAGTATGGTATTCGTATTGTTTTTAATTACCTCCAAAGCTTCTTCTTGCATTGGATTTAGGGTATAAATCTTTAATTTTTCAAGAATATCTTGTTGCTCTTTGATGCTATTTGCCATATCTACTTCTTGTTTTTATTCTTTTTAGAATCTTCCAGTTTTGGAGAACCTAAACTTGTTTGAGCAAAATGATGTGCCACTACTTTCTCTATCAATTCTTCTTTCGTTAGATGATGAAATATGGTTCTAACCTGCCTTTTAAAGTCTTCAGAGATTGCCCGATTGGGTTTGGTTTTAAATATTTTTTTAGCCCATAACAAGCCATTGTTTTCTTCAATACTTTGAGTATCAGCTTTTTTGAATTGTTTAAAAACAATACCCAAAGCTGTTTCAAAATCAGCAATATCTTCCACTTCTTCTTTCTGTAGAATTGTTAAAGAAAGTCCAGTAGCTCCTGCTCTTGCCGTACGTCCACTTCTATGCACATAAGTATCAGGAGTATCAGGCAAATGATAATTTACAACGAATGAGATTTCTTTAATATCAATTCCTCTAGCTGCCAAATCAGTAGCGACAAGAATATCAATAAAACCATCTCTAAACTGACCCATAATCCGATCACGTATTCCTTGTGTTAAACTACCATGAATAGCTCCAGATGAAAATTTATTAATTGCCAAGTTCTTCGCCAATTTATTAACCGCTGCTTTTGTTTTACAAAAAATAATCCCACGTTTTCCTTCTTTAGAATTTAAGAAATGCAACAATACATCCAATTTTTCTATGGGCTCTACAACTACATATTGATGATCTATTCCTTGATGTCCAACCGTAGACATGTCTGCTTCTATTTGTACTACATGTTTTGACATGTAATTTTGAACCAATTGTTTTATGGTCCCCGGCATTGTAGCTGTAAACAACAATGTTCTTCTAGATTTCGGAATTTCTTTTATAATGCTATCCAATCCGTCTTTTAATGCAGTCACCATTTCATCAGCCTCATCTAAAATAAAATAAGAGATATTTTTAATAGCAACAGCCTTTCTTTCAATTAAATCAGCCAAACGACCAGGTGTTGCTACTACAATATGCGTTGTGCTTTTTAAACGTTCTATTTGCGGCTTGATTGGAATTCCACCACATACAGAAGCAATAGAAATTGAAGGAATATGAGTAGAAAAAGAAATTAAATTCGTGTAAATTTGCTGTCCAAGTTCCCTTGTAGGCGCTAAGATTACCGCTTGTGTTTTGGTGTTTTCTACATCTATCAATTGTAATAAAGGTAGCCCAAATGCCGCTGTTTTTCCTGTACCTGTCTTTGCCAAAGCAACCACATCTTCTTTTTGATGTAATATCACCGGAATTGTTTTTTCTTGAATATCCGTAGGCACAGAGATTTGTAAATCAGCTAAACCTTGTTGCAGCTGTTCATTAATTCCTAAATTGGAAAAACGTTTTGACATATAAAATAATTTTGGCAAAGATAACGATACATTTTTTGGGAATTGGGTAAATAAGTGTATTAATCTTTTGCCTAGAAATTTCAGCTAAAAGTTATAAAATGAAGTGTATTTCAAAAAATATATAAATGTATTTTGAACCCGTTGTGCATTTTGATTTATTTTATGCATTTGAATGTCAGTTCAAGTAATTTTTTATAGAAAATTGTATCGAGAACTATTTTGAAAACGAAAATTTGATTCTCGATACTAAGTTTACGCATTAACATTCGTTAAATTCACTCGAATTGACAAATTTTATTCAAAATGCACAACGAGTATTTTTATAACAATTTTAAGAAATTTCTAGCTTATATCCAACACCATGAATGTTTGTTAATTTAATAGTCGCATCCTCTTTTAATTTCTTCCTTAGTTTAGAAATATACGTATCTAAACTTCTCCCAACAAAAACACCATTGTCTTCCAAAACCTTTTTAGTTAATTCATCTCGTTTGATAATTTGATTTGGATTGGCAACAAAAATTTCTAACAATTCACACTCTTTTTTTGAAAGGCTTATTTCTTGGGCTTTTTTTACCAATTTATTTTGCTCAGGGTAAAATTGAAAACTACCAATAGTAGTATATGTTGAATTATTTTCTTCTGGCTTTACATCATATTTTTTTTTATTTAAATAGACTACAAATAGAGAAATGAAAACAACAAAAATTAGTGCATATAAAAATGTGTGTTTGTTATTGATAAAAGAGGTTCTTTTAGTGAATCTCACTTCAATAATATAACAGTTTTTCGGCAAAAACCTTCCTTTACAGGGAATTATATCATTTTCTGTTTCATTTTTTATTTCATAGCTATAAGCAACTTCTTGATCTGTACATTGAATAACTTCAACACTATAATACTTAGGAAGTGAAGATTTATGAAAGCTATTTTTTACAAGAGCAACTAAACTGCCTGGTTCAAAAGTAAGTTGATGTTGAAAGGACAATGCATACGTTGAATTCTCTAACTCAACAACGGGTAACACCAAAGATGTAGAATCTTGATTTTTGAGTAGTAATTGATTTCCAATAGCTCGTAAAGAAAGTTTTACTTTTTCTGAAAAGTGCTCATTCGTGTTTTCTGAATTTAACAACATCCAAGTAAAAAAAACAATAATAGCTAAAATTAAAAAAGAGTAAATAGATTTTCTGCTCATAATTAGTGTAAATAACATAAAATTTCAGCACTTTTCACACTAGTTGACACTTCTTTTACATTTTTTTGACATATTTATTCTAATGTATGTCTAGTTTTACAATCAGAACAATTATTAAATAATATGATGTACTCTAATTAACAATCACTAAAACATTCTAAAAATGAACACATTTAAAGCCCTTTTTTTACTACTAATAAGTAGTAGTTGTCATGTATATAGCCAACAATCTAATCAGATAGCTGAAACCCTTAAAGTTGATAAATCTATAATGGTTAATTTCCCAAAACCAATGGAAATTCTTCCTTATGACATTAAGATTGAAATTGAAACAACTGAGAACTCTACTAATTATTTAGTTATTTCTTTGGAATTAAAGAATGGTAGTTATTTTATTTCTCCTAATTCTAAAAGAGCGTTTAAAGGTAAATTTTATATGGATTTAGGGAGTTACGAAGATATAGATTTTGAAGGTAAGCTATTAGAAACTCCTTTATCTGTTGAAGAGGTAGATTTACATCCTTTTGTAAATGGAACTGTAAATTGGGTACGTGTAAATACAACCTATAAACAAGCTTTACGGATAAAATCAAAAGATGATTTTGAAGTATTTGGAAGAATTCAATTTACAATTGAACCTCGCTGTACTTTGGAGGAAATACCATTTGCTATATCAGTTCAAAATGGTGTAATGAAGATTATAGAGAATCCAAAGTGTTAATTGAAATACAATTGCAAGTAAATTTATAACTTGCAAACTTCAACTATACGATCATAAATTTATGAACACAACTGATTGGCTTGGATTTATTGGAGTTTTTCTTATTCTTTTAGCCTATATATTAAATGAACTAGGTAAAACAACAAACAAGAGTTTATTATTTATACTTTTAAATTTAATTGGAGCATCTATTGCTTGCTTAGCATCCATTCTTTTAGATTACCTACCATTTATTATTTTAGAAGGTGTTTGGGCATTAGTCTCTTTAAATTCCTTCATCAATTATTTAAAACAATTAAAATAAAAATTTAAACTTTATTCTTATAAGATTTAAGATGTTCTTTATACCAGCCAGCATCACTTAATTTCCGATACAAACTATCTCGTATCTCTTTTTTATAAAAAGCTGAAACAAATAACCTTATGTAGTTAAATAAGCGATAATTATAATATATAAACCTATTTAAAGCATAATTTAATGTTGGAAAATAAATACTTTTTTGATACCAAAGCATTAAAAATCGAAGAATGAAAGTATCATTAATTTTAAAAAGACTTGTAGTAAAAACGCTATTTATCAACTTGAAATATAAGGATTTACGATAATAATACGTTGTATCATTCTTTAATGTAGTTAAAACTGTTGGTCTAAAAGATAATAAATAACAATCGTACATTTGGCGCAAATTAATTTTAGCATATAAAAAACCTTTATCGTTCACTTGAACATTTAATATATTATGCAGTATTTGATGATGATATGATGGTGTAAATGTATTTTCAAAAGCTAATTTATGTTCTAATATTGAGGTTGATTTTAAAGTAGTATTGTATGGTGGTTGAATTACTACTCTATGAATTTCAACAGCTGCAATCCACTCTTCATGTACTAATCTAGGGTAATGCTTCAATAATTTTAATTCATTTTTATAATATTTTGTGAGTGGCTTATACCCTATTTCAAGTGCTAATTTAGCAGTTTTATCAAACTGTTCAGGTGCTACTAACAAATCAATATCTCCAATCATGCGTTCACTTATATCTTCATATAAATTCTCTAGCAAGTGAGCAGTTCCTTTTAAAAAAACGTGCTCAATTTGATGCTTATTTAATAATTCAACTAAATGATTTACTTGATTAAGGATTGCTATATTTCGTTCTTTATTAAGTGCCGTCATTTCTTTAAAATACGTAATTAAATCTTTTGGAAGTAAATGTAACACGTTTGCACGTTTCAAATTTAAATACAATGCTGGTACAACTAACTGAGCTGAACTTACTTTTACAACAGTTTCCCAATCAATTTTTTTAGAAGTTACTTGTGAAACCACCCATTTTTTAGCCGATACATTTTTAGTACACGACAAACAATTACCAATAAAATAAAGCGCTTCTTTATAGTTCATTATTTCTTGTTTCGTTAGAACTAAAGAGTTCTTCTACCGTTTTACACATTAATTCTGTATCAGAATAGGTTAAATGGTAACAAGGCATTGTTGAAAACCAATCTAAAAAGAATGAAGCATTTTCAACTTCTTCTGATAACCAAGAATCTGGAATCAAATATTCAAAAGCATCTTCTTTGGGGAGCTTTTTAATTGTTAAACCGCTATTCTCTTTATAGTTAACTAAAACAATTGCCTTGCAATTTAATTGTTTTTTTGTTGTTAAATCTAAACGTTGAGTTGCTAAATAACGTACCTTTTTATGCATGTTTTCATACGTATAAACGGAAGCACTTTCTAATTTAGGAAAGTATGGAAGTAATGTAGCAACTGCTTTTTCTTTAATAGAGATAGCAGCAGGGAAATGAAACACTTTTTTAGTTGCCGCAGCAATTGGCACAAAATCATCGGCAAATAACGTGTAACCATTTGCAACCAATAATGCAGCTAAGGTACTTTTACCATTGCCGGAATCTCCTGTAAATAAAATACAATTTTCACCATTACTTATTGCTGAAGCATGCAATACTGCCATCCATTTTTTCTCTTCAATCTCATACATAGTTTCTAATAAAACCATTGAAAATTTCCCTTGAAAATAATGAATCTCTTTTTCTTCCCAAGCTCCTACTCTTTTAGTGTCAACTTCAAGTACAATTTTATGTTGAGAATAACCAACCTTAAAATGACTTATAAAATCAACCACATTAGTTACTTCTAAATGTGCAAACTTTGGATGCACTAAAAATTCTAAATTGGCTGTTTCAAATGAAACTTTTATAATTTTAGTTCCTATTTCATAAAACTTTGTGGAATCATAATTTGTTGTTTTAATTGATTCAGTTGTACTATTGGTTTCTATAGTTACAGGTGTGTTTAATTGCTTAATTAAGCTATAAACAGCATTTATGACTGTTTCTGCTTGTTTATTAGAAAGCTGAAACTGTTGTAAACAAAAAATGAAGAGCTCATCATCTGAGAACCCTTCATTAATTTTTTCAAGTATTTTTACGGTATCGTGCGCTACTAAAACATACGTATTTGAAGCCTTAAACCATACAATACTTTTGTGCTCTAGCTTCTTTATTAAAAAAGACTGTGTAGTTAATAACACCTTTATTTTAAAATTTAAAAAGTAAAACCACCTCCAGGTTCATCTCCTGGGGATTGTGCTTGTGCCTTTTTAGGGTTTAAGATAGTAAATGTAGCCAAGGCTGTAAAAGCAGCATATTTACCTGCTTTTAATATTGCTTCTTTACGCGTTAGCAACTCTTTATTTGTATTTTTTAATTGTTTAGGGTCCTTTTTCATTTTACAAAAATATACTAATTTTTAACATAATTAATTACTAATACCAAGCTATTTTAGTACTTGATTTTTTAGTTGGAGAATTTATTTTAACATAATAAATTCCTTTAGCCATAGATGGAACACTAATTTCATGAGCTTCATTACTAATAGTGCTTTTAAAAATAAAACGTCCTAAAGTATCAAAAATTTCAATAGTTGAAGTTTCTTCAAGGTTCCCAATAACCTTTAAGCTATTGGTGTCATAGTAAGATACAATTCTCAAGTCTGTTAGTTCTGTAGAAGGCTCCGTTGGTTTTTTAGCCAAAGTATGTATATAAAAACGACCCTCTTTACTGCTCTCACTAGTCAACGAAATAGTATAGCTTTTATTACTTTCATTTATTTCGGTGAAAACACTTAACAATCTATCTTCAAGAAAAACTTTTGTATCAGTTGGTAAGTTTTCATAAACTGCCTTAAAAGTAACTTCTGCAGTTACATCAGTAGTTATTCCAATAGGAATTACAGTTGTTTCATAATTTTCATCGGGTACAATTTGCAGCGAAAAGTTGACTCCATTATCTTCAATTAATTTAGAATACACTCCAAAAAAGGAGCTTTCAACAGCTGAAAAAGTACTTGCATCATAACCAGGATCAAGTCCATAGCTTGTACCGGATACATATTTAATTTTAGTTGTACTTGTTTTTCCTTCAGTATTTTCAGCTATTAATTGTATAGTTGGTTTTAAGTTTCCATTCCCTTTTTGAAACACTGCTGTAGGTTGGTGCATACGCATTGCAGTTGTAAAATTTAACGTATTTGCAGCACTAGACTTTACAAAAAACGATTGTCCAGGCGCAATATAAGTTGCAGGAGAATCATGATTTACAAGTACGTAAGCAGAAGTTGCAGCATCCCAAATATAAATAGCAGTATTTGAAGGATCTAATTCACTGGCATTCACTGTTAAAAAATTATTTGTAGCATCAGCATCTACATTTGCAGGGATTGAAGAAGGAAACGGATTTCCAACTAAATTCCAAGTATTAGAAGCATCAACAGTTACCGCTAAATCTGTTTGTGCAGTTGGAACTGTACCTGTAAAAGCAATAGTTCCTGCTGCTGTTGTATATACTTGGTACCCTTTTCCTGCTATAAAATTTCCTGCGCTACTTGCTTCATTACTTCCGCCAATTGTGTAATAATCCCAAGTTGTAGCACCAATAGTTCCGGTATTGTCATAAGGCGCTAAAGCGTATTTTGTTCCTGTTCCTCCATCACTTCTTGGCACATTATTAGCTCCATTAGTAACAAATGAATTTATATTTTGAGCACCAATTGGTGCGCTAAACAAATGCCATTTACTTCCTAACAAATATCTATTGTAAGTAATGTTTCCTGTTGAAGTACCAGAAACAATTAACGAGCCATTAGTGGTGGCAGTAGAGTTGATATTAAAAGTACCTGTATTTGTTAAATTATTTAAGGTAGTTGCACCTTCATTCGTAAACGTACCACTATTTGTGAGTGTTTGATTATTTATGAAAGTTCCATCTACAGTAATTGTACCACTGTTTGAAATAGTATTAGTCACCGTTAATTGATTTCCTGAAGCTATAGTTGCTGTAGCTCCAGTATTATTTGTGAAATCGTATAAACTAGTAGTTCCATTATTTATAAAAGTACCATTGTTATATAATGTTGAAGCAGCATACGTAAGTGTTCCTGTAGCTGTTAAAGTACCGCTGTTAAAAATATTGTTAGCAATTGTTAATGTTGAAGATGCAATAGTTAAAGACGCTCCAGTTTCTACACTTAAACTTTTAACAGTTAAATCACTTGATAATGAAGGTGCTGTTCCTCCATTATTTGAAATACCAACATTATCAGTAGTGCTTGGCACACTTCCGCTACTCCAATTACTTGCAGTTCCCCAAGTTGATGAGTCTGTATCTAACCAAGTGTTAAAGGCTGTAGATGTAACCCAATCTGTATTTTCAATATTTTCTATAGTACCATCATTATTTCCACTAAAGTCATAGAGAACATTCCCTGATGCATTATCAAAATTATAATAAGCTACAAGACCGCTTTCATTTCCAACAAGTGTTTTATACATATGTTCTCTAATTTCTTCAGCCGTTCGTACAGTACTCCACACTCTAACTTCATCCATTTTTGCATTTACTGTTTCCCAAAAACTAGTATTATGTTGACCACCAATTCTAAAAGTGTCAAAACTAAATGCTGCAGCACCTCCAGTATCATCTAAAATACCGTTAATATACAATTTAGATCCAGTTCCATCAGCAGTTATAGAAACATGTGTCCAAACACCAACACTTAAAGCATTTGATGATACTAAATCATCTCCTACTACAAAACTACCAACTGTTTTAATTTTACCTTCACCACTTGTTAAATATATTTCATCACCAGCAAGAGAGTTTGGACTTTTTGATATTAAACGAGCATCATTCCCTGGAATTGCATCTAGATAAATCCAAAAGGAAATAGTACCTGATGTAACAATAGGTAAAAAAGAACCTATATAAACATTTTCATCTACCCCATCAAAATCTAAACAATTTTTAGGGCCATAAAAAGCTGGAGAGGTAACCCAATCTGTATTATCCATATTAGTTAATGTACCGGGCAGTGAGCTAACATTATTTGTAATAGTTGCACTACTATTATCTGTAAGTGTAGTCCCGGAAGTTTCATTAAAATTATAATTAATTAAAAGGCCTCCTTCATCACCTACTAATTCTTGGTACATATAGTCTCTTATTTGAGATTCACTTCTAGCATAATCCCATACTCTAACTTCATCCATTTGCCCATCTAAATATCTCCCATCATAACTATATGAAATAAAAAAAGAATTATGTGTATAATTGTCTGTAAAAGAAGCTACACTTATTGAGCTCTCAAACATTCCATTTAAGTATAAACGAATTTCATTAGAGCCTTGATCAAATACTAATGCTACATGATACCATTTATTAGTAACTAAAGGTGAAGTACCTAGTAAGTAATAGCCTCCATTACCAGAATTCATATAGAAATCTAGTTTATAATCATTACCGTTTTTAATTATTCTTAAAACAGAAGCATCATTACCGGTTTCAATCCCCATTAACGTAGAAAGATACGGATCGTTTCCTTGAAAATTATTAACCTTAAACCATGTTTCATAAGTAAAAGCATGATTATATAAATCTACATTTCCACAAGAAATATAATCATTAAACCCATCAAAATCTAAGGCATTGTTTTGTGCTTGCAACAGTTGGGGCAACATGCTAAAAGCAAAAAGAAAATAAAGTACTGTTTTTTTCATATTTTTTTTTTTGAGATTGGGACTACAATAATACTCATTTTTCTTTAAATTTTATAGGTTTTTAAGCGTTAAAATGCTATTATTTTTAATATAGTTGTTTGGTTTCTTGATGGTTGTACGAAGCAATCTCATGATTAGAATTCTAATATAACAGATTACTTCAGTCATATGCCCAAGCGCCACAGCTGGCCTGTTCGCTAAAAATGTTCAGTGAACATTTTTTTTACGCTCCATCCCGTACTAACAAGTTAAAACAATTTCTTCCACCAAGGTTTCTGTTCATTTTCTCCATAAGCGTATCCATAACCATATCCATAGCCATAACCAACACCTCTATCAATATCAACAGCGTTTAATATGACAGCCATATTGTTTACACGCTTTTCATTGTATAATTTAGTAGGAATTTCTAGTAAGCGCTTGTCTAAATAGTTTGCTCTAATCACATACACAAATAAATCGGCAATGTTACTTAACAATAGCGTATCTGTAACAATTTTTATAGGTGCAGTATCTATTATTACATAATCGTAATTTGCTTTTCCATACGCTAATACTTCTTCAAACCTACCATTCATTAATAATTCAGAAGGGTTTGGAGCTATAATTCCTGAGTGTAAAACATCAAAATTAGATTCTTTATTATGTACAATAACATCTTCAATAGCTAAAGAATTATCCATTAAAAAATGTGTCAACCCTTTATCGTAGGTTACTTTTAAGTAATCATTAATTTTTGGTTTACGAATATCAGCCCCAACTAATAATACTTTTTTATTTGACAATGCTAATACGGCAGCGGTATTTATAGCTATAAATGTTTTTCCTTCTTCGCTAATAGTTGATGTAATAAAAATAGTTTTAGCCTCTTTTTTTACATTAGAAAGCATAAACGTAATATTTGTTCGTAACATTCTAAAAGCCTCAGCTACAATACCTCTTTCAGTATCATTTACCACAATTTTGTGATCCATGGCTGTTTTAGGAATTTCACCTAAAAATGGCGCTTTTAATACTGCTTCAATATCTTTTAGTGTGTGTACTTTATTATCTAATAAAAATACCAAGTAAAAAAATAAAAACGGAACCATAAACCCTAGCATAGCAGCAGCCATATATACTACATTTCTCTTTGGGCTTATTGGACTATCACTTCCATCAGCTTTGTCAATTATTTTAGCATTTGGCAAGGTGGCAGCCAATGAAATTGCGTTTTCTTCTCGCTTTTGTAATAAATACAAATACAACGTTTCAATTATTTGTTGCTGACGCTGAATATCTCTAAACTCACGCTCTTGTTTTGGTGCTGAAGTAATTTTAGATGACATTCTATTCTCTTGGTAAACAGCATCATTTAACGAAATTGTTAAAGATGAAGTTAAATTTGCTAAACTTTGTGCAATACTTCCTCTTAGCTCCTTAATCTGACTATTTAAATTAACAATAATCGGGTTTTGAGGCTTTGAACTTTTTAAAAGGCGGTTACGCTCTATTACTAACTTATTTAATTGCACACCACTTACACTTACTGTAGCATCAGCCAATCCTAAATTTGAAGGAATTAACCCATCCATATGTTCAGCCATATAATCAGTTACATAGTTTGCTAATTTTAATTGCGTATTTAATTCAATTATTTTTTTCTCTATTTCTGAATTTGTTTGCAATACCAATGTCGCTTCTGAAGCAATATTGGTAAGCTTATTGGTTATTTTAAAATCCTCTACTCCTTTATCAACACTTGATAAATCCTTTTCTATCACTTCAAGACGCCTATTGATAAAATCGTTGGTGTTATTGGCTATTAAACTTTTATCTTCAACCGCATTTTTATTGTACAAATTCACCAAATTATCTAAAATAATCTGTCCTTTTAACTTCACTTTTGTTTTTAAACTTAGCTCAATTAAACTCGCTTTTTCATACAATAAATCCATTTTTAAACTACTTCTGTAGCTATTTGCTATTGCTTTTAGAGGTTTAATTACAGTAATTACTTCTTCATCACCTTTAAGTTTTTTTAAATTTGTTGGAGTTACCGTTAAAGCACCCATATTGGTTAGAATCTTTTCACCAAAGGCATGAGAAGAAACATCAATTCCTAGTTTATTTATTAACGTAAAGTTTGTTTTTGACGTTAAACGAATTCTAAACGTAGTATCTAACGCATAAAAAGTAGAATCTTTTGAAAAGAAATTAATTTTTACAGGTGATTTTTGTTGAAATACTTCTGAAGTTTGCACACGCCCTTCTTCATAATAAGTAACGTTTAACCCTACCTCTTTCACCACTTTTTGCATCAAACTTCTAGACTTCAACAAGCCCATTTCATTATCAACCGTTTTTCTTCTTGCTGAAATAAGTCCCAAATCTTCAAAAGCCATTAATTCTGAAGGCAATCCTCCATTTTTCATATCATCTACTAAAATGGTAGTTGTTACCAAATATTCACGAGGTGTGTAACGCAAATACACATAAGCGCACGCCAAAGCAACAATAATACCTACAACAAACCATTTCCAGTGGTACACATATTTTTCAATTTTCTCACGATAATCAATAGGTTCTTCATCAAAAAATAAATAATTTAAAGGGTTTTCGTTCTGATTCATAATGATTTATTTTATCTGATAAGAATAGCTATAATTGAAATTAAAATAGAAACAGATGTTAGTGCAACACCCGTATTAGAACCAATGGCCGATGAGTTACGTTTGGCTTTATTTGGTTCAATATAAAGTACATCGTTCTGAGCTAAATAATAGTACGGAGAGTTTAAGACTTGTATTTTAGATAAATCTATAGGAATTACAACTCTTTTTCCTTCAATTTCACGCACTAACAATACCTTGTCTCTTTTTCCTTGAATGGTTAAATCTCCTGCCAAGCCTAGCGCTTCTACAATTGAGATACGCTCATTGGGTACCGTAAATGTTCCTGGATTTTTAACTTCACCTAAAACAGTTACTTTAAAATTAGTAAGCCTTATATTTACAACAGGATTGATGATAAATTCTGATAATAATTTTATGAGTTTGTCAGTTAATTCTTTGGTGGTTAATCCAACAACGTGTATAGTACCTAGTACAGGGAAATTTAATTCCCCTACCGAGTTTACTAAATAAGGCAATGATTTTACATTTCCACCTCCTGAATTTTCAAAAAGATTAAATGCTATTGCTGTTTCAGGATCAAGTGCCGATACATTAATGGTTAACAAATCTCCTACGGCAATTTTTGTTTCTGAATGAATCATTGTTTTGGTAGAAACAAGCCCTTCAATTTCTTGAAAATAAGCAATTTCTTTTGCTGGCACACACGAAGTTATAACGAGCATGATACTTATAAGTAATAGATAAAAATAGGCATTCTTTTTCATGGTATTAAAGGTGATTTTCAGGTTGTTATTCATTTATTATTATTCATCTCGTTGTGCATTTTGAATAAAAGTTGTCAATTCGAGTGAATTTAACGAATGTTAATGCGTAAAATTAGTATCGAGAATCAAATTTTCGTTTTCAAAATAGTTCTCGATACAATTTTCTATCGAAAATTACTCGAACTGACATTCAAATGCATAAAATAAATCA